>NZ_CP013949.1:7171499-7502499 GCF_000296215.2 Bradyrhizobium sp. CCGE-LA001
AGGGCCATTACAAGAAGGCTCGCGCCGGCGCGCTCACCTCGTTCACCGGCATCGGTAACGACTATGAAGCGCCGCAGGCCGCCGAGCTCGTGATCGACACGTCGACGCGGACGGTCACTGAGGCCGCCGACGAAATCGAGCAGATGCTGAAGACATCAGGCGTGCTGTTCGACGAAGTCGTGGATCTCGCCGCGAATATTTGAGGCGTGCGCTCCGCTTGGGGCACGCCCCGCGCCACATGAACGGTGTCGTCCTGGCGAAAGCCAGGACCCATACCGCGTGATCCATTCCTTGGGTTCAGTCGGAGTACCGGGCGACAAGCCGTGGCCAAACTCCTCCCTGGGGTAATGGGTCCAGGCTTTCGCCAGGACGACGTCGAGGAGAGGCCCAGCCCATCGTCTTCCCAGCGCTCATTCCGCGCGCCCGCTCGCACCGCTCCTTGACATTTTGACAAGCCCCTGGGGGTCTTCTCACCGCCCCTTTTTTGGGGCTAATAGGCCCCCGAAAGTCGCCCCCAGCGGGCGCATTTTGCTGCTGTCGGGTCAAAAGCAGCCAAAAACAGCCATTTCCAACAAGAAAGCCCATCATGAAACGCGTCGACGCCCACGGATTGAAGATCGCTCCCATCCTGTTCGATTTCATCGCCAAGGAAGCGGCCCCGAAAACGGGGATCGAGCCGGATGCGTTCTGGGCGGGGCTTGCCGCCATCGTTCGGGAGTTGGGGCCGAAGAATCGTGCGCTGCTGGCAGTGCGCGACACGCTTCAAGCCAAGATCGACGACTGGCACCGTGCCAACAACGGCAAGGCGTTCGACCTCAACGCCTACACCGCCTTCCTGAAGGAGATCGGCTATCTCGTCCCAGAGCCGGCGACGCAGAAGGTCGAGACGGCCAATGTCGACGAGGAGATCGGCAAGATCTGCGGCCCGCAGCTCGTGGTGCCCCTGACCAATGCGCGTTATGCGCTAAACGCCGCGAATGCGCGCTGGGGCTCGCTCTATGACGCCTTCTACGGCACCGACGCGATTCCGCAGGATCCTTCGGAGAGCGGCAAGGGTTACAACAAGGCGCGCGGCGACAAGGTGATCGCCAAGGCCAAGGCGTTCCTCGACGCCGCCGCGCCGCTGGCGACCGGCAGCCACACCGACGTCACCGCCTACAGCGTCGTCGCGGGCCAGCTCGCGGTGAAGCTGAAGAGCGGCAATGCCACCGCGCTGAAGAACGCGGCCCAATTCGCGGGCTTCCAGGGCGACGCGGCCGCGCCGAGCGCGGTGCTGCTCGTCAACAACGGCCTGCATGTCGAAGTCAAGATCGACCGCAGCAGCGCGATCGGCAAGGACGATCCGGCCGGTGTCGCCGACATGATCATGGAGGCCGCGGTCTCCACCATCCTCGACATGGAGGATTCCGTCGCGGCCGTCGATGCCGAGGACAAGGTGCTGGTCTACCGCAACACGCTCGGCCTGATGAACGGAACGCTGTCGGCCGATTTCGAGAAGGGCGGCAAGACGCTCACGCGCTCGCTCAATGCCGATCGCAGCTACAAGACGCCCGACGGCAAGGGCGAGTTCAAGCTGCACGGCCGCAGCCTGCTCCTGATGCGCAATTGCGGTCACCACATGTTCACCGACGCCGTGCTCGACGAGAGGGGCGACGAAATTCCGGAAGGACTGCTGGATGCCGCGGTCTCCGGCCTGCTCGCCATTCACGATCTCAAGGGCAATTCCAAGGTCAAGAACAGCCGCACCGGATCTGCCTATATCGTCAAGCCGAAGATGCACGGCCCGGACGAGGTGTCGCTGACCTGCGAGATCTTCGACCGAGTCGAGAAGATGCTGGGCCTGCCCGAGAACACGCTCAAGGTCGGCATCATGGACGAGGAGCGGCGCACCACCGTCAATCTCAAGGCCTGCATCCAGCGCGCGTCCAAGCGCATCATGTTCATCAACACCGGCTTCCTCGACCGCACCGGCGACGAGATCCACACCTCGATGGAAGCGGGCCCGATGATCCGCAAGAACGAGATGAAGGCGCAGGCCTGGATCAAGTCCTATGAGGACTGGAATGTCGACATGGGCCTGACCTGTGGCCTGCCCGGCCACGCCCAGATCGGCAAGGGCATGTGGGCCGCGCCCGACAAGATGGCGGACATGCTGGCGCAGAAGCTCGGCCATCCGCAGGCCGGCGCCACCACCGCCTGGGTGCCCTCCCCGACCGCCGCGACGCTGCACGCACTGCACTACCACCAGATCAACGTCGTCGCGCGCCAGCAGGAGCTCACCAAGGGCGGCCCGCGCGCAAAGCTCTCGGACATCCTCACCATTCCGGTGTCCAAGTCGAACTGGGCGCCCGATGACGTCAAGCAAGAGATCGACAACAACTGCCAGGGCATCCTCGGCTATGTCGTGCGCTGGATCGACCAGGGCGTCGGCTGCTCCAAGGTACCGGATATCCACGATGTCGGCCTGATGGAAGACCGCGCCACCTTGCGCATCTCCAGCCAGCATCTCGCCAACTGGCTGCATCAAAGCGTGATCACCGAGGCGCAGGTGATGGAATCGCTCAAGCGCATGGCTGTCGTCGTCGACAAGCAGAATGCGGGCGACCCCATCTACAAGCCGATGGCGCCCGCCTTCGACGGCGTCGCCTTCAAGGCGGCCTGTGACCTCATCTTCAGGGGACGGGAGCAGCCGAACGGCTACACCGAATACATCCTCACCGCGCGCCGCCGCGAGGCCAAGGCTCTTGGATAACCAAGGCTCTTGGATAACAAGGCGGCGGGCTGAGCGAAGTCACGGAGACGTCAAAGCCCCGGCGCGTGCCGGGGCTTTTTTGTTGGACGAAACGTCGCGATGCACCGCGGAACTGGCTGCGCGGGGGTCGCGTTGTCGGGCCATCAACCAACGGGAGATGGTCATGGACTGGAATCGGATCGAAGGAAACTGGAAGCAGTTCAAGGGCTCGGCCAAGGAGAAATGGGGCAAGCTCACGGACGACGACCTTCAATTGATCGAGGGTCGGCGCGAGCAGCTCGAGGGCCGGCTTCAGGAGCGCTACGGCAAGGCCAAGGACCAGGTTCGCCAGGACGTCGACGACTGGCTCAAATCGCTGCACTGAGGCAGCCACAACGAAGCCCCGGCTCGCGCCGGGGCTTCTAGTTGGAGTTTCGTAGCCCGGATGGAGCGGAGCGCAATCCGGGACCAGCGCCGCTTGCGGCAAGCCCCGGATTTCGCTTTCGCTCCATCCGGGCTACGAGGGCTTCGCTAAAACACCGCCAGATATTTCAGCAGCGACACGATACCGATGATGATGACGATCACGCGCGCGATCTGCTTGGCGCGGCCGTCCATCGGCAGCATGTTGATGAGATAAAGCACGAGAATGACGACGAGAAAGGTGACGAGTACGCCGACCAGCATCGCAAGGACCCCCCTTCAGGCAAATTGCCGACATTGTCCTAACGCTCACCTCCCCCATCGGTTCCATTCGAGCAACCCATTGCAACTTCTAGTACTTCCGTAGTTCTACGATCGGCCTGCCTGTCTAAAACTTTACCCTTTTCATCTCAGATGCAGAAAACCGTCGCGCCCGCGGCCGCAAAAGCATGCGCTCGCCGGAGCCGCTACGCGCCCCTACGCCGATGTCGCCGGGCGCCATCGCGAACTTTTGCAATGGGAATTGGGGGACTTCGATGCTGAATCGTCTGACCGTATCCGCGCTGTTGAAGGCGGTGATCGCGATCACGTCGGTCTGTGTGGTGATCGTGCTCTCGCTCACCGCCTACGAATCCTGGGATCGCCTCAAGACCGCCAGCCGGATCTCGCAGACTGCGGATGCATCCGCCGATCTGTTTAAGGCGATGCACAATCTGCGCACCGATCGCTCCACCACCAACCGGCTGCTGAACGCGACCGCGCCGATGGACGCTGAGATCGAGAAATATCTGCGTGCGATCCGGGACGCCGAGATGCCCGCGATGGCGCGTGCGCTGGAGCTGTTGCGGGCCATGGACTTTCCGCAGTCCGGCACGCTGGTGCCGGAGCTCGCGCGGCTGCACAAATTGCTGAGCGAGGCGCAGAAGCAGTTCTGGGAGGACGTGGTCAAGCCCAAGGAGCAGCGCCGGGCGGGCCTGCCGAAGGAATATATGGAGACGACGCAGGGCCTGCTCGAGACGCTCGACAAGCTCTCGAACGTCCTGGCCGCCACCGTCAACAACCAAGACGCCGTGATCGACCAACTGCTGTCGATCAAGCAGAACGCCTGGCTCTTGCGCAACACCGCCGGCGAAGCGTCGCTGGTTGTCTCGACCGGCCTTGCCGCCGGCAAGATCACGCACGAGGCCCGCCAGTCCTATATCCAATATGTGGGCGGCACGGCCGCGATGTGGAAGGCGCTGGAATTGTCGACGTCGGGCATGCAATTGCCGCCGGCGCTTTCGGCCGCGATGGCTACGGTCAAGACCGCCTATTTCGATCCGCAATATCTGGCTCTGCGCGATCGCCTGGCCGATACGCTCGCCAATGGCGAGAAGGCCGAAATGACGGCGAACCAATGGACTCCGGTCACGGTGGGCCGCCTGGCGAGCGCCGTCGCAGTGGCGGAGGCCGCGCTCGACGCCGCCAAGGTCCATACGCTGGAGCAACGCGGCGCCGCGCAGCGCGCGCTGATCATGCAGCTCGCCCTCCTGGCACTCGCGATCGGTCTGGCCGTCGGCGCAGTCGTGCTGGTCAACCGCCGCGTCATCCATCCGCTCAGCACCATCCGCGACGCCATGCTCAAGGTCGCCGGCGGTGACCTTGCCGTCGACAGCGGCTATCTCGACCGTCAGGACGAGATCGGTGCCCTTGCCGGCGCGCTGGAAACCTTCAAGCAGCAGGCCAGCGAGAAGCTCAACATCGAGGCGCAGGAACGCGAGCGCAATTTCGGCGCGGCCGCGCGGCAGCGTGCAGTCGAGACCTATGTGGGCGAGTTCGAGGGAGCGGTGCGCAAGACGCTCGGCGAATTGAGCGAAGCGTCCGGCGAGATGCGCAAGACATCGGGCGACCTCTCCGCCGTGTCACGCCAGACCAACGACCGCGTCGAAGTCGCAGGCAAAGCCTCCAACGACGCCTCCATGAGCGTCGACAGCGTGGCCGCCGCCGCCGAAGAGCTCTCTGCCTCGATCAACGACATCAGCCAGCAGGCCGCTCATGCCGCGGGCATCGCCAGCCGCGCCGTCAACCAGGCGCGCGAAACCGACAACACCGTGCAGGGGCTGGCGCAATCCGCAGGCCGGATCGGCGAGGTCGTCGGGCTGATCAACACGATCGCGGCGCAGACCAATCTGCTCGCGCTCAACGCCACGATCGAGGCAGCGCGCGCCGGCGATGCAGGGCGCGGGTTTGCGGTCGTCGCCTCCGAGGTGAAATCGCTGGCAAGCCAGACTGCGAAGGCGACCGAAGAGATCTCCGAGCAGATCGCCGACATCCAGAAGGTCGCGGGCGACGCCATCAACGCGATCCAGACCATCGGCGGCATCATCGGCGAAGTGAACGAGGTCGCGACCGCGATTGCGGCTGCCGTGCAGGAGCAGGGAGCAGCCACGCAGGAGATCACCCGCAGCACGCAATATGCAGCGCAAGGCACCAGGAACGTCTCGGACAACATTACCGGCGTCAAGGCCGATGCGGACGCCGCGGCCAGCGCCGCGGAGAACGTCAAGCACGCCTCGGAGACGCTCGAGACGCAAAGCCGCCAGCTCGGTCAGCAGGTCAGCGATTTCCTGGGCAAGATCCGAGCGGCGTAGGGCACACCGGCGCTACACCTTCCACCGTCGTCCTGGCGAAAGCCAGGACGACATCGAATCCCCTACTCCTTCGCCACCACCGGCACTTGGCGGAATCTGGCCCGCACCGATTCCGGCAGCGGCGAAAAATTCATCGCGACACCGCGGCGGTCGTTGGCGTTGCGCGTTGCGACCACGAGGCCGTCTGCACCCGCGACGATGTCGCCCTTGCGCAAGGTGGGATCGTCCTCGACCTTGACCTGGGCGAGCCCCGCCGGATCCTTGCCGTTGCAGGTGCAGCCCGCGACGATCTCGTTGCGGTAGCGGAAGGCATTCGGCAGATCGGTATAGGATTTTCCCTTCTCCGTCGTGGCGTCGTCGATATTGCTGCCATAGACCAGCGAGGTTTCGGACGCCGGACAGAAGCTCCTGCAGGATTGCGCCTTGCTTTCGGCATCGTTTCCCTGCGCCGGGAAATAGCGACCGTCACATCCGCGCACGCAATAGGCGGTGCCACTGCCATAAGCGGCCCGCTGGCGCGGCACGTCATAGCGCGGAATGTCGTCGTTCGGGAACGGCGTCCGGATCTGGGGAGGCCGCGCTCCAAACGCGCCGAACAGCGCCGAGAAGAAGTCCTGCGCATGCGCCGACGGCGTCAGCGCGAGGCCGAGAGAAGCGACGGCAAGGCACGCCATCCAACCACCGGCCAGTTTGCCGAACGAACGTCTCTTCATGTGACCTCACTCAACTCTCAGTTCACCGACGACGACGCCGAAATGTTCAGCGCCTGGCGCCCCGAAGGCAGCGCCGTCACGGCCGGGCGCTTGCGCACGGAATCACCTCCCTTGGCCATCAGCGGCGCGTTCTTCGGCAGCACGACGACCTTGGCGCCGACATTGACGCGGCCGAACAGGTCGATGACGTCCTCATTGGTCATGCGGATGCAGCCGGACGAGACGAACTTGCCGATGGTGCTGGGATCGTTGGTCCCGTGGATGCGGTATTGGCTCGAGCCGAGATACATCGCACGGGCTCCCAGCGGATTGCCGGGGCCGCCGGCGACGAAGCGCGGCAGATAGGGCTGACGTGCGATCATTTCGGCCGGCGGATGCCAGTCCGGCCACTCCGCCTTCCGGCTGACGCTCTGCACACCCGACCAGGTGAATCCCTCGCGACCGACGCCGACGCCATAGCGGATCGCGCGTCCTTGGCCGAGTACGTAATAGAGGTAAGTGTTGTCGGTATCGATGACGATGGTGCCGGCCGGCTCGCTGCGGTCGAAGCTGACGATCTGCTTGCGCAGCCGGTCGGGCAGCCGGGCATCCTCGTCGGCGGTCTGCGGCGTCTCGTTGACGTCGCCTTGCGAGTAGCCTTGAGAATAACCCTGGTCCTGCGGATAGGCCTGCAACTGCATCGGCGCATAACCGAACGTTTGCGCGCTCGCTCCGGCAAGGGGCAAAGTGAGCAATGCGGCCGCGAAGGCACAGGTGGTGACGGCGCGCGGCGAGAAGCGGCGGACGAGAGAGAACCTTGTCATGTGCTGCCCCGTTGGAAGTGCATCTGGGTGATGCTGCGTGAACCAAACGCGACGGGACCGACTCAAGTTCCGCCGGCGTTTGCGGCAGTCAGGTCACAGTCAAGCGAGCACATCTTCACGAAGCCGCGATGGAACCGTCGCTCCATCCGTTCGTTAGGGAATCGTCAATGGGCGCGCGGATGGATAGCTTCCGTGCGGGAGAGATATTGTGCGCGTCCTTCCCAGCGAACGACTGATTCCCGGCAACAGCGAAGGCGAACCGCTTCCCGACAGCCATACCGAGCTGCCGCCGGTGATCCGCCGTACCGAGTTCGTGGCTTTCGCACTCGCAGGCCTGCTGCTAATCGCGGTCGTCGCCGTACTCTATGTCGGAAGGGCGTTCTTCCTGCCCGTGGTGATGGCCTTCGTCACGGGCACCATGCTGTCGCCGGCGGCGAGCTTCCTCGAGCGGTGCAAGGTGCCGCGCGCGCTAGGCGCCGTGCTCATCGTGGTGGCGGGGACGGCGGTGGTCGCCTTTGTCGTGGCGCTGATCGCCTCGCCAGCGATCGAATGGAGCACGCGCCTGCCGGAGCTTGGCGCACAGTTGAGAGACAAGCTGCACGTGTTCGACCGGCCGCTGGCGTTGTGGCGCGAGCTGCAAACCATGATCGGCGGCTCGGAGGGGTTCCCCAGCATTCATATACCGAAGGTCGAATGGGTTCAGCCGACGCTGGAATTCCTCTCGCCGACCTTTACCGAATTCCTGCTGTTCTTCGTCACCCTCATCCTGTTCATCGCGAGCTGGCGCGACCTGCGGCGGGCCATGATCATGACCTTCAGCGATCATGACGCGCGGCTGCGTACGCTGCGGATCCTCAACGAGATCGAGGTCCATCTCGGCAATTATCTCCTGACCGTCACTCTCATCAACATCGCTGTCGGCGTCGGCACCGGTCTCATCTGCGCGCTCACCGGCATGCCTAATCCGGCCGGGCTCGGCGCGCTGGCGGCAACGCTCAATTTCATCCCGATCATCGGG
Organism: Bradyrhizobium sp. CCGE-LA001; assembly: GCF_000296215.2. NCBI lineage: Bacteria > Pseudomonadati > Pseudomonadota > Alphaproteobacteria > Hyphomicrobiales > Nitrobacteraceae > Bradyrhizobium > Bradyrhizobium sp. CCGE-LA001. Next base: position 7,179,818 of record NZ_CP013949.1, read on the forward strand.
CCGGTTGCGATGTTCGTGGTGCTGGTCGTGGTGGGGCTGATCGCCTTCCCGACGATCGGCGGCGGCCTCATGGCCGCGCTCGCCTTCGGCGGCCTCACCTTCCTGGAAGGGCACTTCATCACGCCGACCATCATCGGGCGGCGGCTGGCGCTGAATGCGCTTGCGGTCCTGCTGGCGCTGGCATTCTGGACCTGGATGTGGGGTCCAATGGGCGCTTTCCTGTCCTCCCCGCTGCTGATCGTCGCGCTGATCCTCAAGGAGCATCTGTTGCCGGCGGATGCGCCGCATCTGCCGCAGGCCTGATGCGGTTTCCCTGAACGGAACTTCCCCGACGACGAAACGTTCTCCGGCTGTCTCAGCCGCCAACAGTTTGGAGCTCCCGATGTCCACGCCCAATGCCGAAGCCGGGATGAAGGACTGGACCGACAAAGCCACCCGAGAACGCCTCGAAAAGGATGTAGCAGCCGTGAAAAGCGATATCGCCGCCCTCACCGACCAGATCACCGACGCGCTCAATACCTTCGCCAATTCCACCAGCAGGCAGGCTCGCCGCGGCTATCACCAGGCGCGCGAGAACATGGATACCGCGATGGACGACATGTCCGAGCGCGGCAGCGCGATGATGGGTGCTGCGCAGGACGCCTACAGCTCGATCGAGGAGACGCTGGAAGACGCGATCACGCAACGGCCCCTCGCGACGGTCGGGCTGGCGCTCGGGATTGGATTCCTGATCGGCGTCGCCTGGCGCCGGTAGGTCGTCGGAACGGATGGTGAAACGGCGGCGCTGCCGTGCCGCCGATGCCGGCGTGCGGTGGTTCGGCTTGTAGGCATTTGAGGAGCAACGCCATGTTTCAGCGCATCATCGACGGGATCAGTGCCTCCACCGGCACGACGGTGCGGCTGACCTCCCTGGCTGCCGGCGCGGCATTCGCGCTGTTCATCACCACATGCTTCTTGTGCGCGGCCGCGTTCATCTCGGTCCTTGAGAAGTATGGGCCGGTGCAGGCCTGCCTCGCGGGCGCGGGTGTTTTCTTTCTGCTGACCCTGGCGGCTGCGGTGAGCTATTGGGCCTATAAGCGGCAGTTGCGCAAGCAAGCCCACATTGCGGCCGAGCGTGCCGCGAAGTCGGCGGCGCAGAGCATGCTCGCAGATCCGATGCTGCTCGCCACGGGGCTCCAGATCGTCCGCGCCATCGGTATCAAGCGGCTGTTGCCGATCCTGGCGATCGGCGGCGTCGCGCTCGGAATCATGGCGAGCCGCGCCGGCGTAGCTGACGAGGCGTCGGCCGAGCCCGCTGAATGACGGTCAGAGCGGGTCAGAAAATTTCGTTGTAAGTCTTCCGAACGCTTCTATCGGAATTCAGCACGGACTCGGCGCGCAATTTGCGTCATGCGCTGCCGATACTCCCCCATCACGCAAACGCTACTCGGATGGGCAGGCGGTTGCCGCTAAAAGCGTCGCCCCTGATTCCAAAAGTCTTTTGCGATGAAAACGTCCGTCAAGGCGAACCTCGCCGCATTTCAACCCGACGCCAGGCTGTATTTGACGCTCGGCATCGCCAATTGGTCGATCTTCGTCGACCACATCCCGAACAACGTCGTCAACCTGCTGACGCTGCGAAACTTCGGATTCAGCGGCGCAGCCGATTTATTCGTGTTCGTGGTGGGTTATGGCGTTGCCATCATCCACGGCCGGATGGCGCTGGAGCGCGGCTACGTCGTCGCGGCGACGCGCATCTTCCGTCGCGTCTGGCGGCTCTACGCCGCCTATGTCGTGCTGTTCGTGATCTATATCGACACCATCGCCTATGTCGCCTCCCAATCGATGGCGCCGGAAATCATCCACGAATACAACATCTCGGGGATTCTCGAGCACCCGCTGCGCATCCTCGTCCGCGGCCTCGTGCTCCAGGAGGAGCCTCTGAACCTCGACCTGCTGCAACTGATGATCCCGCTGATGGCCTTCTATCCGCTTGTGCTGTGGGGTCTGCTGCGGCGACCGAACGTGACGCTTGCGGCATCGGTCGCGCTTTATGTTGCCGCGCGCTGGCTCGACTGGAATTTCCGGGTCTATCCGGACCAGGAATGGACCTTCAATCCGCTGTGCTGGCAGATGCTGATGGTGCTGGGCGGCTGGTTCGCGGTGACAGGGGCCCCCGGGCGGGCGCTGCGCGGCATGCCGTGGCTGCGGATCGCCGCAGGGACCTATATCGTCTTCGCGATGGCCGTCACCCTGATGCGCCATTCGCCGGCATTGTCCGCCTATCTGCCGAACTTGATCATCGACGGCATCGCACCGACCGACAAGGAAGACCTCGCGCCCTATCGCGTGCTTCACTTCCTCGCGCTTGCTTTCCTCGCGACCCATCTCATTCCGGCCAACCATCCCGGCCTGCAACTGAAGCCGCTTCAGACGGTGATCAGATGCGGCGAGGAATGGCTCGCCGTGTTCTGCGTCGGCGTATTCCTGTCCTTTGCCGGTCATCTGATCCTGATCACCGGACCCAATCTGGTGGCGATGCAGATCGTGGTGAGCCTCGCCGGTTTCGCCGCGATGACCGCGGTCGCTTACTATATCTCCTGGTCGAAGTGGCAGGATCTGCCCGCCGCTTTGCGGCAGCAGGCCTAGCGGCTCCCGGTCCCTCGATTCCGCTAGGCCGGAAGCTGACGCTGCGCTATGCGGAGCAAGGTTGCTCTGCGCGAGGAGGCCGGGCCAGGTCATGGCGAAAATCGAGGATGAGGGGCCAGGCGCCGCGCCGCCCCGCCGCGGCCGGCCGCGATCGATCGAAACCACCAACGCCATCCTCGAAAGCGCCTATGCGCTGATGGCTGCCACCGGCCTTGCCGCCACCACCATCGACGCCGTCGCGCGCCGCTCCGATGTCTCCAAGATGACGATCTACAAATGGTGGCCGTCCCGCGAAGCGCTTCTGATCGACGCCTTTCTCTACCACGCCGCCCAGATGCTGCCGCTGCCGCCGGAGAGCTCCGGCACGCCTGCCGCACGCGCACGCCGCCATGCCGCTGCCTATGCCGAGGCGCTTCAGGGCGAGTTCGGCAAGGTGCAGCTCGCCGTGATCTCCGAATGCATTTCGAGGACCGGCTCCGCCGAGCTGTTCTATGCCCGCTATCTGCAATTCCGCCGCAACGCGCTGGTGGAGATGATTGCCGCGGGCCAGAGTGACGGCAGCATCCTGGCCGAGGGATCGCCCGAGGATCTCTACGACGCGATCTACGGCAGCCTGTTCTACCGTTACGTCTTCGGCATCGCGCCGATCACGCCGGCCTATGCGCGCAATCTGGCTGACCTTGTGCTGCGGCCAAAGGTTTAGCCGCACGCCTATTATCGCACCGGCCTCACCGGCGCCGAGATCTTGTCGGTGCGATCGCGCTCGGTCATGTCGACCACCGTCTCCATCGGCGCGGTCAGCTCGTAGACGTAGGAGACGTCGGTGAAGTAGCGCTTGGCGGTGCCCCCTAACGCCTCGGGCGCGACGCGATCGAGCAGGATCAGGCCGAAATCCGAATCGGGGCGGCGGGTCGCCTCGCTGGTGTTGAACTCCTCCCAGCGGAAATGGAAGATTTCGTCGGCGCCCTCGCCCGTCACCGTCCAGTTGGCGGTGATGTGCGGATGCTTCCCGACCAGCGACAGGCCTTCGTCGGAATGCGAGGCGAGCTCGAAGAACAGCAGCGACAGGCTCTGCGCCGCTCGCGCGCTGACGGCGATGTCGGGACCGGTGACCGCGATGCGATCGGCATGCGGGATGGCGCGCGCCTCGAACAGGCCCTTCAGCTTGACCCCCTGCCACTGGCTCTCGCTGAGCAGCGAGACCACGTTGGACATGGCGTGGATACGCCCGATCAGGAGCTCGCGCGCGACGTCGATGTCCGAGCCGTGACGCAGCGTGCGCGTCACGATCGACTGGATCACCGCCAGGATGTTCTTGACGCGGTGGTTGAGCTCGTCGATGACGGCGGTCAGTCGGCGTTCGAAGCCGATCCGCACCTGGATTTCGCGGCTGAGCCGCAGATTGTTGTAGGCGACATAGCCGAACAGGCCGCACACCATCGCAGTGATGGCGAAGCCGATCGCCGCGACGATGATGGCGGTCTGCTGGGCGCGCCGGGCCGAATTGGTTTTCGCATAATAGCTGAGCTGCCAATCACGACCGCCGAAGCTCACCGTGCGCGTCGCCGACGGAGCCGGTCCGTCCGCCACCACCACGCGCGTGGAGACCACGCCCTGGTCGTTGGCAACGAGCTCGCCGCCGTCCTTGCGCGGATCCCTGAGCGCGACCGAGAACAGTGACATGTCGTCATTGGTCAACATCAGCGTGGCGAGCTCGTAAGAAAACGTGACGAACCCGGCCGGCTCCGTCGCCCCCTCCGGAATGATCGGCGCGGCCACGATGATTCCGATCGGGCCGTCACCGCGGAGCAGCGGAATCGGATCCGAGGCGATCGACCGCTTCTCGACCCGGGCGCGCGTCAGCATGGCGCTGCGAACCGGATCCTGGTCGTAGCTGCGGCCGGGCAGCGCCTTGGTCTCGTTGCTGCGCGGCTCGAGATCCATCAGCACATCGATCGGCTGGGTGACATCGGCCGGATTGATCGGCTTGTCGTCAAAGGTGCGAATCTGAGGGTCCGGAAAGCCGGCGCCGGCGATGGCAGCCTGCGCCGCCGTGAGCTCGTCCGGCTTAAGCCGGGCGATCCACCCTGCGACCACGAAGTCGGTCTTGAAGGCATAGATGGCCGAGCGCAACGGCTCCAGCATGTTCGGCTTGATCACGGACGGCGTGCGGAACAGGCCGGAGGCGACACGCGCCAGCAGCTCCCGCTCGGTAAGCCGGTCCTGAACCAGGCTTGCGTGGACGTCGATCGCTCGCGCGAGCGCGATCCGGTCCAGCGCCAACTCCTGATCGTGGACGCGATAGGCCGCAAGCCCGGAGAGCAAGGCTCCGAGCAGAGCAATGAAGCCGATGATGAAACCCAGCCGGACCACGCGACTACTCAGGCGAAAGCGGTAGGTCGGCAACAAACACGGAGCATATGAACGCCGCTCGAACGGCCATGTGCCGAAACAGGGTGGACCCCAATGGCGGAGATAATGGAGGAGGAGGCATCAGTACGCAACGCAGGTCGCCTGAAAAGCTTAATCCGGCCGGCCGACATCCGGCCGGCATGGATTTGCCCCAGAGGCTCAGGAGGTAGTTAATCGCGCTGTCCGAAATTTGTTCCGCAATTGCGGCCACGGCCCCCGGCGTCATGGCAAAAATGCCTGCGCTAAGTCGTCGCGTCCGTCAGCCCGCCCGGGTCGATCCAACCTACAAGCCGCCGTTCAAGCCGCCCTTGGCCTCGATGAAGCCGACGATGCGGTCCAGCCCCTGGCTCTTCTTCAGATTGGTCATGACGAAGGGCCGCTCACCGCGCATGCGCTTGGCGTCCGTCTCCATCTTTTCCAGGGAGGCCCCGACATGGGGAGCCAGGTCGATCTTGTTGATGACAAGGAGATCCGACCGGGTGATGCCCGGCCCACCCTTGGACGGGATCTTGTCGCCGGCGGCGACATCGATCACGTAGATGGTGAGGTCGGCCAGCTCCGGGGAAAAAGTGGCAGCCAGATTGTCGCCCCCTGATTCGATCAGCACGAGATCGAGGCCCGGGAATTTCGCGCGCATGTCCGCGACTGCAGCGAGATTCATCGAAGCATCCTCGCGAATCGCGGTGTGCGGGCAGCCGCCGGTCTCGACCCCCGCGATGCGGTCCGGCGTCAGCGAACCCGAGCGCACCAGGAATTCCGCATCCCATTTGGTGTAGATGTCGTTGGTGATCGCGGCGATGTCGTAGCGCTCGCGCATGGTCTTGCAGAGCAGGTCCATCAGCGCGGTCTTGCCCGATCCGACCGGGCCGCCGACACCGACACGCAAGGGGCCGTGAGATTTCGACATGTCGCTCGCTCTTTCCTAACGTCGTCCCGGCGCAGGCCGGGACCCATAGCCACCGAATCCCATTGCGAGAACAGGCCGTGGCCACATCCTTCCAAAACCACTCACATTAGTGGTTATGGGTCCCGGCCTTCGCCGGGACGACGATCGATAAAATCCGCTCACGACCGGAACAGCCGCGTATACTGCGTCTCGTGGCGCAGGCTGGCGAGATCGGCGCGGAAGGTCGCGCTGCCGAGTTCGTCCAATGTCGCATTCAGCGCACGATTGGCTGTCGCGGCGACGGCGGCTTCCAGCTTCACCAGCACACGCTGACTGTCGGTCTGGCCAAGCGGAATGAGACGGCTGGCCGCGGAAATCCAGTTCGAGACCAGCGCATGCAGGAAGGCGTGCAGTGTCGGCGCCAGCGGCACGCCATGCTGTGCTGCGACCACGCCGACCGCCACCGGATAGACCAATGGCGTGCGGCATGCCGCAACCATGGCATCCAGCCCCTCGGCATCCCACGCGGCGCGCGCGATCTCGATGAAGGCGCGGCCCTGCGAGGTCGTTTCCAGCTGTCGTTCGCGCGACGGCACGAAGGCGGCTGCGAGCTCGGCGATGTCGCTCAAAGCGGCAGTCTCGTCCGCTCCGGCGGCGCGATAGGCATGGACCAGGAAGGTCGCATCGCAAAAGCCTGGACCGTCACCGAGCATCGCGTCGAGCCAGTCGGCCAGCGTCACGGTATCCGCGACGTCGCCGGCCTCGACCGCCCATTCGATGCCGCTGGAGTACGAGAATCCGCCGACAGGGAACGCCGGCGACAACCAGGTCATCAACCGGTACAGCGCCGCCGCCTCGCGCTCGGCGAGGTCACCGGCACTGGCCGGCTCATTTGTGGTCGTGAGCATGCTTGTGGCCGTGGTGATGGTCGGGGTGGTCGCAATGCTCGTCGTGGTGATGGTGGTGATCGTGGCCGTGATGAACACGATCATGATCACGATGATGACCGTGGTCGTGATGCGCATGATCGTGCCCATGCGCATGGCCGGCATCGGCATAGGCGCCGCCCTCGGGATCGAACGGTGCCTCGATCTCGATCACGCGCGCACCAAGCCCCTTCACCATGGCTTCGATGACGTGGTCGCGGCGGATGCGCAAGGCCTTGGCCATGATCTGCGTCGGCAGATGACGGTTGCCGAGATGCCAGCCGACGCGAATGAGGTGGTGCGGATCGCGGCCGCGGATCTCGAGCAGCGGCTCGGGCGCCGCCACCACCTCGACCAGTCGGCCGTCCTCGAGCACCAGCGCGTCGCCGCCGCGCAGCGCGACGGCGTTCTCCAGGTCGAGCAGGAATTCGAGCCCCCGCGTGCCCGTCATCGCCATGCGGCGGCGGTGCCGATCGTCGAAATCGAGCACGACCGTATCCGCCGGCGCTTCCGTGAAGCGGTGCTGCCCCTTGACCTGCGTCGCCCGGATCATGCGTTTACCCCGTTACCGTGTCTCGACCTTCTCGGGTGTGATCACCTCGATCTTCGGCGGCGCCGTGAAGCACTTCACCGCGACACGGCCGAACGTCTTCATGTGCTCCATGGCGCGATGCGGCACCAGTGCCTCGGCACTCTCCCACTGCTCGACGAACACCATCTTGCTGGGGTCGGTGACACTCTCATGCATGTCATAGGCGATATTGCCGGGCTCTTTCCGCGTCTCCTTGATGCAGGCGGTGGCTGCAGCAATGAATTCGGCACGCGTTTCGGGCTTGATGGTCAGGGTGGCAACGACGTAGATCACGAGAAATCCTCCCGGCTTTTCTTCTCAGGTTACGATACCGGGCGAGACATTAGACCAGGCGGGATCGAACGCAAAACCGGAAAAAGCCGCTCCCGGACATGCGCTTGAGACATGCGTTGAGACGCTATTTCAGTACATGAAATATCGCTGCGCCATCGGCAGCACCTCGGCAGGCGCGCAGGTGAGCAGTTCGCCGTCGGCGCGCACCTCATAGGTCTCCGGATCGACCTCGATATCGGGCGTGGCGTCGTTGTGAATCATGCTCTTCTTGGAGATCCTGCCGCGGGTGTTCTGGACCGCATAGAGCTTCTTCTCGATGCCGAGCTTGCGCGCGAGGCCGCCGGTGATCGCGGCTTCCGAGGTGAATACCACGGAAGACGCCGTCCGCGCCCTGCCGAAGGCGCCGAACATCGGTTGGTAGTGCACCGGCTGCGGCGTCGGGATCGAAGCGTTCGGATCGCCCATGGGCGCCGCGACGATGCTGCCGCCCTTGACGATGCAATCAGGCTTGACGCCGAAGAAGGCCGGCGACCACAGCACGAGATCGGCGAGCTTGCCCTTCTCCACCGAACCGATCAGCTTGGACACGCCATGGGCGATCGCGGGATTGATGGTGTATTTGGCGATGTAGCGCTTGACGCGGAAATTGTCGTTGTCCTTGCCCTTGTCCTGCGGCAGAGACCCGCGCTGCTTCTTCATCTTGTCGGCGGTCTGCCAGGTCCGGATGATGACCTCGCCGAGACGGCCCATGGCCTGGGAGTCCGAAGACATCATCGAGAGCGCGCCGAGATCGTGCAGAATGTCCTCCGCGGCAATGGTCTCCTTGCGGATGCGGCTCTCAGCGAACGCGAGGTCCTCCGCGATCGAGGGATCGAGGTGATGGCACACCATCAGCATGTCCAAATGCTCGTCGAGCGTGTTGCGCGTGAAGGGGCGCGTCGGATTGGTCGAGGACGGGAGCACGTTCTTCAGCCCAGCGACCCTGATGATGTCAGGCGCGTGACCGCCGCCGGCGCCCTCGGTGTGGAAGGCGTGGATGGTGCGGCCCTTGAAGGCCTTGATCGTGTCCTCGACGAAGCCGGATTCGTTCAGCGTGTCGGAATGCAGCATGACCTGGATGTCGTAATCGTCGGCGACCGACAGGCAGTTGTCGATCGCGGCCGGCGTCGTGCCCCAGTCCTCGTGCAGCTTCAGCGCACAGGCGCCGCCCTTGATCATCTCGACCAGCGCGGCCGGGCGCGAGGCGTTGCCCTTGCCGGAAATGCCGAGATTGACCGGGAATGCGTCGAACGACTGGATCATCCGTCCCATGTGCCACGGCCCAGGCGTGCAGGTCGTGGCGAAAGTGCCGTGCGACGGGCCGGTGCCGCCACCCAGCATCGAGGTGACGCCTGACATCAGCGCGTGCTCGATCTGCTGCGGGCAGATGAAATGGATGTGACTGTCGAAGCCGCCGGCGGTGAGGATCTTGCCTTCCCCCGCGATCACGTCGGTGCCGGGGCCGATGATGATGGTCACGCCGGGCTGGATGTCGGGATTGCCGGCCTTGCCGATCGCGGAGATCAGGCCGTCCTTGATCGCGACGTCGGCCTTTACGATGCCCCAGTGATCGACGATCAGGGCATTGGTGATGACCGTGTCGGCCGCGCCCTGCTTGTTGGTGACCTGCGACTGCCCCATGCCGTCACGGATCACCTTACCGCCGCCGAACTTCACCTCCTCGCCATAAGTCGTGAAATCCTTCTCGACCTCGATGATGAGGTCGGTGTCGGCCAGCCGCACCCTATCGCCGGTGGTCGGGCCGAACATGTCGGCATAGACGGAACGCTTTATTTTGACGGACATCACAAGCCCCGTTTGCGATTGAATGTTTGATGGCTCACAGGACGGCCCTCGCCGCCTTCACAACATCATCGAATTTCTCGTCGAGCCACGCATTGCCGCCGCGGCAGCCTGCAACGACCTGCGTGGCCCATCCGACGTAATCGGCGAGATCGTCGCGCTCCTCGGCCGTTAGGTCAGTTTGAATGCGTGCGCCTGTATTGCTGATCTTGTCGGCGATCTTGATCAGCTTTGCGCCCGGCGATTTGTGGGGCGCGTCGTCAATCTGTTTCTGGCGCCGCTCTGCCTTCGGCAAGCTCATGTCATCGGTGCATTCGGTGACGAGCGACGCGACCCGCTCGGAAAACCTTTGAGCGAGCTCCTCGCGCGTGGTGTCGGTATCCTCGATGCTGTCATGCAGCCAGCCGGCCGCGACCAGCTCGGCATCAGTGCCGTCGGTCGCGGCCGCCAGCAGATTCGCGACCTCAGCGAGATGATTGATATAGGGCTCCTGACCTCGTCCCTTGCGGGCCATGCCGTTGTGGCGCTGCGCGGCGAGGTCGGCGGCTTCAGAGACCAGGCGGATAGGTGCGAGCATGGCAAGAACCTCCATTTCCGCCTCAACCGTGCCGCACAACGCTCGTTCCTGCTGAGATCACAGCTTCCCCATGACGTCGCCGCGGAAGCCGTAGATCGTCTTCTTTCCTGCCATCGCGACGAGCTGCACGTCGCGGGTCTGGCCGGGCTCGAAGCGGACGGCGGTGCCGGCGGCGATGTCGAGGCGCATGCCACGGGCTTTCTTGCGATCGAACTTCAGCGCCGGGTTGGTCTCGAAGAAATGGTAGTGCGAGCCGACCTGGATCGGACGGTCGCCGGTGTTGGCCACCGTCAACGTCACGGTCTTGCGGCCGGCATTAAGCTCGATCTCGCCGCCCTGGATGAAGCGTTCGCCGGGGATCATGTGCTACCTCGTCTTGCTCCGCTGCGTCATGGCCGGGCTTGTCCCGGCCATCCACGTCGTGCCACTCGGTTCGAAGGTCGTGGATGCCCGGGACAGGCCCGGGCATGACGATGTTGATACAATTTCACGCTTCAACGGATCGGCTCGTGCACGGTGACGAGCTTGGTGCCGTCAGGAAACGTCGCCTCGACCTGGATGTCGTGGATCATCTCGGGGATGCCCGGCATCACCTGATCACGGGTCAGCACCTGCGCGCCGGACTGCATCAGCTCGGCGACGGTGCGGCCGTCACGGGCGCCTTCGAGGATGAAGTCGGAGATGATCGCGATCGCTTCGGGATGGTTGAGCTTGACGCCGCGGTCCAGCCTGCGGCGGGCCACGATGGCCGCCATCGAGATCAGAAGCTTGTCCTTTTCGCGGGGAGACAGATTCATGCAGCATCTCTTCCGTTCAACGCATCAATTCAACCGGTCAATTCAGCCACAGTCGCGGCAGGACCGCGCCGGTGCGCGCCAGCACCGCCATCATGTCGGCGCGCAAACGCGCCGCATCTTGGGCACAGAACCGCGCCATTGCAAAGCCATTCCAGGCCGAGATTCCGACCTCGCCGGAGAATGAATCCGAGGCTTCGCGGATGCGCTCGACCAGGGCCTCATCACCCGGCACGATCAGCGCCGTGCCGATAGCGGCACCGCCTTTGGCGACGGCGGATCGCCCTAGTTTTGCGCCGATATTGCCGTCGAGCCTGACGGTCTCGGCAAACACCAGCCTGCCGCCGCGAGACAGCCGCCAGCGATCGACGAACTCGCCCTGCTGCATCCGCTCGCCCATGGCGGTGCGGCCGAACACGACGGTCTCGCAAAGCAGGAGCGAAGCAGTCTCATCGAGCGCGATATCGAATCGGCGGTGAACCCGCGCGCGATCGAACAGGATCGTCTCCTGAGGCAGCCAGGCGAGATGCGCGTCCGCGTCGACCTTCAAGGCGATGCCGAGCTGCGCCGCGGCCCCGGGCGCACGATAGACCTTTTCGGCCGCCGCAGTGGTCAGCGTCAGCCGCGCGCCCTGGCCGGCCGCGATGCCGATGTCGAAATTGTCCCCGCCGGCGACCCCGCCGGCCGTGTTGACGAACACGCCGGACAGCCCCTCGCCTTCCGGCGAGGGAAAGCGTACGCGCAGCGAGCCGGATTCATGCAAGGCGCCACGACGCGTCACGCCATCGCGCGCATGCACGTCGAAGCGCACCGCGCCGCGGGCGCGGTTGGCCTCGAAAACCCCGGATGTGATCGAAACGTCGCTGCGCATCCGCCTCCCCAGCCGTCGCGGCAGAATGGCCTAGAGCGCCATCTGGCGGCTGATTTCGCTCGCGTCGAGATTGGAGCGGTCGCAGGTGAACTTCACCGCGCCGCGATCCATCACCGCGAAACTGTCGCCGAGTTCGCAGGCAAAGTCGAGATATTGTTCGACCAGCACGATCGCGATGTTGCCGAGGTTGCGCAGATAAGAGATGGCGCGGCCAATGTCCTTGATGATCGAGGGCTGAATGCCTTCGGTCGGCTCGTCCAGCAAAAGCAGCTTCGGCCGCATCACCAGCGCGCGCCCGATCGCGAGTTGCTGCTGCTGACCGCCGGAGAGATCGCCGCCGCGCCGGCCGAGCATGGATTGCAGCACCGGAAACAGCGAGAACACGTCGTCCGGAATGTGCTTGTCCTCGCGCTTGAGCGAGCCGAAGCCGGTCTTGAGGTTTTCTTCGACCGTCAGCAACGGGAAGATCTCGCGGCCCTGCGGCACGAAGCCGATGCCCCTGCGGGCCCTCTCATAGGGCTTCAGCCCGGTGATGTCGCTGCCATCGAGCATGATCGCGCCCGAGGAGATCGGATATTGCCCGACCATGGCACGCAGCAGCGAGGTCTTGCCGACGCCATTGCGTCCGAGCACGCAAGTGACCTTGCCCGGCTCGGCCGAGATCGAGACGCCGCGCAGCGCTTGAGCAGCGCCGTAGAACAGGTTGATGTCTTTAACTTCAAGCATCGGAAACACCTTTGCGGGCGAATAGCGAATGGCGAGTAGCGAATAAGAGAAGCGGCCAATCCATTCGCCATTCCCTATTCGCCATTCACTATCTCCCCAGATACACTTCAATGACCCGCTCGTTGGACGAGACCTGATCGATGGTTCCTTCCGCGAGCACGGTGCCTTCGTGCAGGCAGGTGACCTTGACGCCGAGCTCGCGCACGAAGGTCATATCGTGCTCCACCACCATCACGGTGTGGGTCTTGTTGATCTCTTTCAGCAGCTCGGCGGTCAGATGCGTCTCGACGTCGGTCATCCCTGCGACGGGCTCATCGACGAGGAGCAGCTTCGGATCCTGCGCCAGCAGCATGCCGATCTCCAGCCATTGCTTCTGGCCGTGGCTGAGGCTGCCGGCGAGGCGGTTGCGGGCCTCGGTGAGGCGGATCGTCTCCAGCACCTTGTCGATGCGCTCGGCCTCGGCCTTGCTGCCGCGCCAGAACAAGGTGCCGCGCACCGAGTGATCGACATTGAGCGCGAGCAGGAGATTGTCCTGCACGGTCTGGCTCTCGAACACCGTCGGCTTCTGGAATTTGCGGCCGATGCCTAGCTCGGCGATGCGGGTCTCGTCGAGCCGCGTCAGGTCGGTGACGCCGTCGAACAGCACGGTGCCCTCGTCCGGCTTGGTCTTGCCGGTGATGATGTCCATCATCGTGGTCTTGCCGGCGCCGTTCGGGCCGATGATGGCGCGCATCTCGCCGGGCTCGAGCGTCAGCGACAGATTGTTGATGGCGTGGAAGCCGTCGAAGGAGACGTGCACGCCGTCGAGATAGAGCATTGCGGAGGTCGTGCGGGTGTCCATCACATTCATGACCGCTACTCCGCCATCTTGGGTTCGGCCACGCCGTCTTCGGCCGCGGCGCTCACTGCTGCCGCTGCGGTGCGCTTTTCCTTCGACTGATCCCACCATGTGTAGAAGGTGCCGACGATGCCTTTGGGCAGCAGCAGCGTCACCAGGATGAACAGCGCGCCCAGCATGAAGAGCCAGTACGGCGCGAGCATGCCGGAGGTGAAGAACGTCTTGGCGTAGTTGACGACGACCGCACCGAGCGCGGCGCCGACCAGCGTGCCGCGGCCGCCGACCGCGACCCAGATAACCGCTTCGATCGAATTGCCGGGAGCGAATTCGGATGGATTGATGATGCCGACCTGCGGGACGTAGAGCGCGCCGGCAACGCCGGCCATGCAGGCCGACACCGTGAACACGAACAGCTTGTAGGATTCGACGCGGTAGCCGAGGAAGCGCGTGCGCGATTCCGCGTCACGCACCGCGATCAAGACCTTGCCGAGCTTGGAGGAGACGATGGCGCGGCAGATCAGGAAGCCTAGGATCAGCGCAAGGCAACTCAGCGCGAACAGCGCGGCCCGCGTCCCCTCGGCCTGCACGTTGAAGCCGAGGATGTCCTTGAAGTCGGTCAGGCCGTTGTTGCCGCCGAAGCCGAAATCGTTGCGGAAGAAGGCGAGCAGCAGCGCGTAGGTCATCGCCTGCGTGATGATCGAGAGGTAGACGCCGGTGACGCGCGAGCGGAAGGCGAGCCAGCCGAAGCAGAAGGCGAGCAGGCCCGGCACGACCAGCACCATCAGCGCCGCGAACCAGAACATGTCGAAGCCGTGCCAGTACCAGGGCAGCTTCTCCCAGTTCAGGAACACCATGAAGTCGGGCAGGATCGGATTGCCGTAGACGCCGCGGGTGCCGATCTGCCGCATCAGATACATGCCCATGGCGTAGCCGCCGAGCGCGAAGAAGGCGCCGTGGCCAAGCGAGAGGATGCCGCAATAGCCCCAGATCAGATCGATCGCGAGCGCCAGGATGGCGTAGCAGACATATTTGCCCCAGAGCGCGACGAGATAGGTCGGCACTTGCAGGAACGAGCCCGCGGGCAGCAGCAGGTTGGAGAGGGGGATGAGGATGCCGCAGGCCGCGACGACGGCGAGGAAGATCGTCGCGCTGCGGTCCAGCGATCGCGTCAGCATGTGAGGGGTCATGCTTCCACCGCACGGCCCTTGAGCGCGAACAATCCGCGCGGGCGCTTTTGAATGAAAAGGATGATGAGAACCAGGATGGCGATCTTGCCGAGCACAGCGCCGGCGACCGGCTCCAGGAACTTGTTGGCGATGCCGAGCGTGAAGGCGCCGACCAGGGTGCCCCAGAGATTGCCGACCCCGCCGAACACCACAACCATGAAGCTGTCGATGATGTAGCTCTGGCCAAGATTGGGGCTGACATTGTCGATCTGCGACAGCGCCACGCCGGCAATACCGGCAATGCCCGAGCCGAGACCGAAGGTCAGTGCGTCGACGCGCGAGGTGGCAATGCCCATCGAGGCCGCCATGCGGCGGTTCTGCGTCACCGCGCGCATCTCGAGGCCGAGCGCGGTGTAGCGCAGCATCGCGAGCAGGATCACGAACACCGCGAGCGTGAAGCAGAGGATCCAGAGCCGGTTATAGGTGATGGTGATCTGGCCGAGTTCGAAGGCGCCGCTCATCCAGGAGGGGTTGCCGACCTCGCGGTTGGTCGGGCCGAACATGGTGCGCACCGCCTGTTGCAGCACGAGGGACAAACCCCAGGTTGCCAGCAGCGTCTCCAGCGGGCGGCCGTAGAGGAAGCGGATGATGCTGCGCTCGATCAGGACACCGATGGCGCCGGCGACGAGGAAGGCGAGCGGCACCGCGATCAGCAACGAATAGTCGAACAGGCCCGGATAGCGGGTTCGGATCACCTCCTGCACCACGAAGGTGGTGTAGGCCCCGATCATCACCATCTCGCCATGGGCCATGTTGATGACGCCCATCACGCCGAAGGTGATGGCGAGGCCGATCGCTGCGAGCAACAGCACCGAGCCGAGCGAGAGACCGTACCAGGCGTTCTGCACCATGGACCAGACCGCCAGCGAGCTCTGGATCGAGCCGATCGCGCTCGCCGCAGCCTTGGTCACCGAGGCCGGCTGGTCGCCCATCCCGGTGAGCAGCGCCAGGGCCTCCTGGTCGCCGCGCGCCTTGAGAGTGGCGACTGCTTCGAGCTTCTCGACCTCGGTCGCGTCCGATTTGAACAGCAGAATGGCCGCGCGGGCTTCGCCGAGCGCGGTCTTGACGGACCTGTTGCCTTCCTTGGCGAGCGCGGCATCGACGGCATCGAGCGCGGTCTCCTCATGCGACTTGAACACCGACTGCGCGGCCTGCAGACGCGTCGACAGATCGGGCGATTGAAGCGTCAGGCTGCCGAGCGCAGCGTCCACGCTGCGGCGCAGGCGATTGTTGAGGCGAACCGCGCTCGCGCCGTCGGGCACGCTGGCCACGGGCTGACCGGTCGCGGCGTCGATCGACTTGCCGTCGGCGCCGGTGACGTAAACCTTTTTGCTGTCGGGATCGGCCATGAGGCGGCCGTCCTGCAGCGCGCTGATGATGGGGAAGGCCAGCGCATTGCCGCTGCCCGCGACCGCGCCGATCGCCTCTTCCGTATCGGAAAAATCGTCATTGGCGAACTTGGCGACGGCATCCTCGAACGGGCCGGCGAAGGCCGGCAGCGCGAACGCGATCAGGAACAGCGAGAGGACGAGCGAACATAGGCGAGCGGACAAATGGGCTGGCACTGTGATTGATCCCGGCAGAAATGGGTGGAGAAGGCGGCGGGATCGCCGCCCTCTCCGAGCTTGCAAGGACGCGTCAGATCGGGATCAGGAGCCCGAGCCGAGGCACTTGTTGGTCTTGGTGTTGAAGTTGCCGCACTTCTTGCCGACCCAGTCGCCGACCAGGTCCTTGGAGCCGTCGAGCTCCTTCGACCAGGCATCGCCGGGGACGAGGCTCGGGGTCTTCCAGACCACGTCGAACTGGCCGTTGCCCTTGATCTCGCCGATGAACACCGGCTTGGTGATATGGTGGTTCGGGAGCATCTTGGAGGTACCGCCGGTCAGGTTCTTGGCTTCGATGCCCGGGAGAGCATCGATCACCTTGTCGGGATCGGTCGACTTCGCCTTCTCGACCGCTTTGACCCACATGTCGAAGCCGATCACGTGCGCTTCCATCGGATCGTTGGTCACGCGCTTCGGATTCTTGGTGTAGGCCTGCCACGCCTTGATGAACTTCTCGTTCTCCGGCGACTTGATCGACTGGAAGTAGTTCCAGGCGGCGAGATGGCCGACCAGTGGCTTGGTGTCGATGCCGGCGAGCTCTTCCTCACCCACCGAGAACGCGACGACCGGGATGTCCTTCGCCTTGATGCCCTGGTTGCCGAGCTCCTTGTAGAAGGGAACGTTGGCATCGCCGTTGATGGTGGAGACCACCGCGGTCTTCTTGCCGGCCGAGCCGAACTTCTTGATGTCGGCCACGATCGTCTGCCAGTCGGAATGACCGAATGGCGTGTAGTTGATCATGATGTCTTCCTGGGCGACGCCCTTCGACTTCAGATAGGCTTCCAGGATCTTGTTGGTGGTGCGCGGATAGACGTAGTCAGTGCCCGCGAGCACCCAACGCTTCACCTTCTCTTCCTTCATCAGGTAGTCTACCGCAGGGATCGCCTGCTGGTTCGGCGCAGCACCCGTGTAGAACACGTTGCGCTCACTCTCCTCACCCTCGTACTGCACGGGGTAGAACAGGATGCTGTTCAGCTCCTTGAAGACGGGGAGCACCGATTTGCGCGACACCGAGGTCCAGCAGCCGAACACCACCGACACCTTGTCTTTGGTGATCAGCTCGCGCGCCTTCTCGGCGAACAGCGGCCAGTTCGAAGCGGGGTCGACCACGACGGCTTCGAGCTTCTTGCCGAGAACGCCGCCCTTCTTGTTCTGCTCGTCGATCAGGAAGAGGATGGTGTCCTTCAGCGTGGTTTCGCTGATGGCCATGGTGCCGGACAGGGAGTGGAGCACGCCGACTTTGATGGTATCGTCCGCAGCCTTGGCGCCGGTCAATGACGCCAGACCGACCATCAGCGCGGCGGTCGCGGCGAGCACGCCGCGGCGGCTAAATGACGCCGCTATATCGTGAGTGGATTTGCTAAGCATGAGTGTATCGTCTCCCTGACGCAGCCGTGAAAAACGCTGCGAAACGGCCCCACGGCCGCCTGCGATTAACGGATTCGCAAGAACCGTGCCATGGACTAGACACCCATCAAGTTATTGTTTTTACTTGTATAATTCCTTGGATTCCTAGTTTCGCCGCCATCCCTCTGCCTAAATCATGGGCGGCTGGAATGTATGCGAAAGCGGCAGGCAGGCTATTTTATATGCAAATCCCTTGTTTTGGCTAAATTAACGGCACAACTATTTCTGCACCGCAATCGTCGTTTGCGGCCTGCTTGCCTTGAAAGCGCCCCGGCGATGTTCCATATGAGGGGCGAGACCTCTTGCGAATCAGGGGGTCGTAGCGAGCCGCGTGTTCTTAAGCCCCCTGTGGGCCTCTGGCTTGCCCCATATCTCCCAAGCCATCCGACACCCCAAACACGCAGGTGTCTTCTCGACACCCCTTTGCGCGCGCCGCGCTGAATGCGCCGGGCGCCCGCTTTTGACATGGAAAGAACCCCCTTTTGACTTCGTTTCAGGACTTCGGCCTCGCCGAACCCATCGCGCGCGCTCTTCGTGAAGAGAATTACGTCACTCCCACCCCGATCCAGGCCCAGACCGTGCCGCTGGCGCTGACCGGCCGCGACGTCGTCGGCATCGCCCAGACCGGCACCGGCAAGACCGCATCCTTCGCGCTGCCGATCCTGCATCGCCTGCTCGAGAACCGCATCAAGCCGCAGCCCAAGACCGCCCGCGTCCTGGTGCTGTCGCCGACCCGCGAACTGTCCGGCCAGATCCTGGACAGCTTCAACGCCTATGGCCGCCACATCCGCCTGTCCTCGACGCTTGCCATCGGCGGCGTGCCGATGGGCCGCCAGGTCCGCTCGCTGATGCAAGGCGTCGAGGTTCTGGTCGCCACGCCCGGCCGGCTGCTCGACCTCGTGCAGAGCAACGGCTTGAAGCTTGGAAGCGTCGAGTTCCTCGTGCTGGACGAGGCCGACCGCATGCTCGACATGGGCTTCATCAACGATATCCGCAAAATCGTCGCCAAGCTGCCGATCAAGCGACAGACGCTGTTCTTCTCGGCCACCATGCCGAAGGACATCGCCGAGCTCGCCGATGCCATGCTGCGTGACCCCGCCCGTGTCGCGGTGACCCCGGTCTCCTCGACCGCCGAGCGGATCAACCAGCGTATCATCCAGGTCGACTTCTCCGCCAAGCCGTCCTTCCTCGCCAGGCTGCTGAAGGAAGAACCGGTCAACCGGGCTCTGGTCTTCACCCGTACCAAGCACGGCGCCGACAAGGTCGTGAAGACGCTCGAGAAGGCGGGCATCCCCGCCAGCGCCATCCACGGTAACAAGTCGCAGAACCATCGCGAACGCACGCTGGGCCTGTTCCGGTCGGGCGAGATCCGCACCCTGGTCGCCACCGACATCGCCGCCCGCGGCATCGATGTCGATGGCATCACCCACGTCATCAATTTCGACCTGCCCAACGTGCCCGAGACCTATGTCCACCGCATCGGCCGCACGGCGCGGGCCGGCGCTGACGGCACCGCGATCTCGCTGGTCGCCGGCGGTGAGGAGCTCAGCTATCTCCGTGACATCGAGCGGCTGATCAAGGTGGCGCTGCCACGCGAGGATCTCCGCACCGACGCCGGCCGCCGCGACGCGGGCCCTCCCCCCGCCCAGCAGCGACAGGGGCGCCCGGGCGGCCGCCCCGGCCAGCGTCCGCAAGGTGCACGGCACGGCGACGGACGGCGTGCCGACGAAAGGCATGGCGAAGGACGCCATGCCGAGGGCAGACCTGTTGATGGCAGGCCCAACGAAGGCCACAGGGCCGCGAAGGGGGCTCGCCGTCGTCACGGTTCCGGTGGTAAGGTGAATTCCTCACCAACCGATCGGTCGGAACAGCGTCCCGCGCATAGCGCCGGCAAGCCTGATGGAATACAAGGCGTTGCCTTTTTGCGTCGCGAGAGTCGTCCCAACAGCCGACCGAACCGCAACCCTCATTCGCACTAGCCGTTCACGACCTGGAGACAACCACATGGCTAAGGAAGAGCTGATCCAGTTCGAAGGACTGGTCACCGAAATCCTCCCCGACGCCCGCTACCGCGTGCAGCTCGACGCCGGACACGAGATCGTTGCCTACACCGCCGGCAAGATGAAGAAGAACCGCATCAAAACACTCGCGGGCGACCGCGTGACAGTAGAGATGTCGCCTTATGACCTCGAGAAGGGCCGGCTGATTTTCCGTCACAAGGACGAACGCCCCGCGACGGCCGGCGGTCCGCCGCGAGGTGGCCCGCAGCGCGGCGGTCAGTTCCGCCGCCGCTGATCGCCTCTCGACGCGCGAGCGCGAATGCAAAATTCCGATCTGCATGCTGATCCGCCGTGACATCACGGCGGATCAAGAAATCTTGCACGTCCGGATTGTCTGTAGGCCCTAATTCCGATAAAATGAATTAATCGATTTTCGGCCGGACGACATTAGCATCCACCGGTACAGCCGGTTCAGACACGCTGACGACCCTTCCAAAATTCGATCTAACCAGCCTGCGCAAGCCGGCTTTTACATTGTGTATCTGAGAAGGGACTACCCCCGTGAGCATGGGAACCGTGAAGTGGTTTAACTCGACCAAGGGCTTTGGCTTCATCCAGCCCGACGATGGCGGCAACGACGTGTTCGTTCACATCAGCGCCGTCGAGCGCGCCGGCCTCGGCACGCTGCAGGAAGGCCAGAAGATCTCCTACGAGATCGTGGCCGACCGCCGCTCCGGCAAGTCGGCAGCGGACAACCTCCGCGCCGCCGGTTGAGCCCGCCGGGCCCATGCCCGGTTCGGCTTGAGCGAGCCAAGGAATCAAGAAGGCCGTGCGCGACGCACGGCCTTTTTCATGTCCTAACTACCGAGCGATGTGGATTCACCGCGTTTAGTTGGTCTTGGCGCCTGCGCCGGCAGTGCCGCTGGCATTGTTGCTCAGCGAACCCGCCTGGCTCATCGTATTGTTGAAGTAGGTGTCGCTGTCGCCGAGCGTCACGCGACGCTGACAAAGCGGCATGCAACTGTAGGACTCGCGCTCTATCCCGCGATAGACGGTGACGAGCCGATCGCTCGGACCTTCGACCTGGATCTGGCGGTCGACCAGGATCTCGCCGGCCCGGTCGAGCGCGATGAAATTGGTGGCACCATAGCCCTTCCCGGTCACGACGATCATGCCGCCGGGCTGGAGCGTGACGTCCGCGATCAGCGGATTGCCGACGACGATGGTTGCGACCTTGCCAGGGAGCCGGACCAGCTTGGCCTGGTCGACATTGACCGCAATGGTATCGGCGGTGGGCTCGGCAAGCCCGGCACCAGACGATGCCAGCACCGCAGCCGCAACCAGAAGGCAGACGCGCGCCTGACGGCGCAGCAACTCTTTACGCATACACTTACCCCCGGGACGTCACAAACCGGCAGAAACGATCAGATTACAGCGGAGCCGGTGCCCGACCCGGCTAACCTGCCCTCAATTCGTGAACGTTCCGCAAACTCGCCGATGATTGTTTGAAGCGACCGGCGCTTCGTGGCGGCAGGGCTACTGGCGGAACGGAAAAGCGATCTGGCCGCCGAACTCCTTCGGCATGGTCGCTTCGTCCTTGCCGTAATCCTGGGGAAGCCGGCCCTGCGGCATACGGAAGGTGCCGAACAGCACGTCCCAGATCGGGAACGTCCCGGCAAAATTGGTGTTGCCGCCCTCTTCGATCGAGGTGTGGTGCCAGCGATGGAACACCGGCGTCGCCAGCAAATATCTGAACGGTCCGAAGGTCCAGTTCAGATTGGCGTGCACGAAGGCCGAATGGAAAGTGGTGAACGGGCCAAGCCAGATCATGACGTTCGGGGAGATACCGGCCATCAGCAGCACCACGTCGACGCCGATCGTCCCGAGCACGAGATTGACGGGATGGAAGCGTGCCGCGGAGATCCAGCCGATCTCCTCGGAGGAGTGATGAATAGCGTGGTACTTCCAGAAACCGCCATCATGGAAAAGCCGGTGCAGCCAGTACAGCATGAAGTCGGACAGCACCAGGAACAGCACCGCCTGCGCCCACAGCGGCAGCTGCGCCAGCGGGCCATGGCCGTTGTCGTAGAAGGCGATGAGATCGTCGGCGTCGTGGATGTTGAAGACGACGCCGGCGCCGACGATCAGCAGCCCGATCCGCATGGTGCGGGCAAACACGGGTACGAAGAACCAGTAGCAGATGTCGGTGAGGATCTCGCGCTTGCGCCACCAGGGCGCGCCGGGATTGCAGGCCCAGAAGTGCTCGAGCACGGTGAATACCGCAGCGAGCACCAGCGTGACGGGAAGCATCTTCTGGATGGTCTCGCCGAGCATCAGGGCGACTTGCATGGGCAGGCTCGACATCGTCGCCTCACTTCGGAATTGCTGTCCAGCCTAGGCGTACTCCGCGAAATTTAAGGGAGGGTGAAGCCGGCGGCGTGCGTGCGCCGGATTCGGCGCAGGACCGAATTTCAACTGCCGCCTTAAGGTGAAATTCACTCTGGGCAAAAGCATCGCGCAAGGCGCGGGTTTGCGCGATCGAATTAACTCTACCGAAAGAGCTCGGCTCACATGTTCGTCGCGTCAACGACAGCGCCGAACGAGGCGATCCCAACCAGACGGAGTTTTGTTCATGAAGAACCTGATTGCGCGTTTCGCCAAGGATGAATCCGGCGCCACCGCTATCGAATACGGTCTGATCGCCGCCGGCATCGCGCTGGCCATCATCACCGTGGTCAACAACCTCGGCAGCACGATGAACACGAAGTTCGGCTCGATCAGCTCCTCGCTGAAGTAAGCGACCGACGAGCGACTGCAAAAGCCCCGGACCTCCGGGGCCTTTGTTTTTCTGAAGACGGCGAGTTCCAGTGGCGTTGCGCGAGTACAGAACCAGGGCCGCAGTCGCGGCGAACGAGGCGGAGGCGGCACATGCCGGCTCGCCGGCCTATTGGGTCTGCCTTGCGCTGTTGCTCGCGACGGCCGTGCTCGCCGTGCGCATTGCCAGCCTCTGGTGAGCACGTTTTCGCCGGAGCCGCTGCCCGGCTGCCGTTGTCGGTTTGTTTAGCACTGCGGGCTAGCATGCTTGGCGCCAGCTTCCGCGAACAACCAGGCCTCAAGACGCAGCCCATGATCCTCGACCTTGCGCGCCTTATGCTCTTCCCGGCCCTCATGGCCTTCGCCGCGGCGAGCGATCTCTTCACGATGACGATCTCGAACCGCGTATCGCTGGTCCTGGTCGCAGGCTTCTTCGCCCTCGCTGCCGCCGGTGGCATGGCACCTTACGAGATGCTGAGCCATGTCGGTGCCGGCGCACTTGTGCTGGTCGTGGCCTTCGGCTGCTTTGCGATGGGCTGGGTCGGCGGCGGCGATGCCAAGGTCGCGGCCTCCGTCGCGCTCTGGTTCGGCTTTGCCCATCTGATGAACTTCCTGCTCTACGCCTCACTGTTCGGCGGAGCGCTGACGCTGCTCCTGCTCCAGTTCCGGCAATGGCCGCTGCCCTACGGGCTGGCCGGCCAGGCCTGGCTCGCACGGCTGCACGCCAAGGAGAGCGGCATTCCCTACGGCATCGCGCTCGCGCTGAGCGCGTTAATGGTCTACCCGGAGACCGAATGGGTGAAGGCGATCGACCTCGCTCACCTCGCACTGCGCTGAACGCACTGGGGTAACCCTGCGTTAAGGCAATTTAGATACGCCTCATTAACCATGCTTTGACGAATAGCTGGTCAACTGCCGATTACGGCGGCGGCAGCGTCGCGGCGTCTTGTTGGAAAGTGAAGCGTATGAATAGGGCACGCATTGTCGTCCTGACGGTCGCCATCTGCGCCGGCGGCGTCGCCGCGTACCTGGCGAGCGGCTCGGACAATTCTGCGCCGCCTCCAGCTCCGGTCGCGCAGCTTCCGACCGTCGACGTCCTCGTCGCCAAGAACGACATCGGTCTCGGCCAGACCGTCAAGCCGGAAGACGTGCAATGGCAGACCTGGCCGGCCGCGACCGCCAGCGCCGCCTTCATCCGCCGCAATGAACGTCCCGAGGGAGTGACCCAGGTGACCGGCTCGATCGCGCGCGCTCCCTTCATTCAGGGCGAGCCCATCCGCGACCAGAAGCTGGTCAAGACCGAGGGCTCCGGCTTCATGGCGGCAATCCTGCCGACCGGCATGCGGGCGATCTCGACCGAAATCTCGCCGGAGACCGGCGCCGGCGGCTTCATCCTGCCCAACGACCGCGTCGACGTGATCCTCACGCGCCGCCTCAAGAATCCCGACCAGAGCAACGGCGCCCCCGACATCATTACCTCCGAGATCATCCTGGCCAACATCCGTGTCCTCGCCATCGATCAGGCGCCGAAGGAGAAGGACGGCCAGAACACGGTGGTCGGCAAGACCGTGACCTTGGAACTCAATGCCGCGCAGACCCAGGCGCTCTCGTCGGCCCGCCAGGCCGGGACGCTGTCGCTGGCGCTACGCAGCATAGCCGACGTCAAGGTGAGCGAGATCACGCTCGATGACTCCGCGCAGAAGCGCGACGGCGTTTCGATCATCCGCTACGGCATTCCGAGTCAGACGGCAAAAGCACGATGAAGACAGTCGATATCAAGCACAGGGCAAACACGGTGACGATGCGAACCTCGGTGGTTCGCGCTCTGTCGTTTTCGGCCGCTCTTGCGCTGGCGCTCAACCCGGTGCTGACTCCCGCGGTCGCTGCCGACTACCGCCCGGTTGCCCCGATCGCGGCCGACGGCCAGATCAACGCGCGCTTCCTCTCGCTCGGCGTCGGCAAGTCCGTCGTGATCGACCTGCCGCGGGACATCAAGGACGTTCTGGTCGCCGATCCCAAGATCGCCAATGCGGTGGTCCGCTCGGCGCAGCGCGCCTACATCATCGGCGCGACCGTCGGCCAGACCAACATCGTGTTCTTCGATTCCGCCGGCCAGCAGATTGCGGCCTATGACATTGCGGTCAAGCGCGACCTCAACGGCGTGCGGGCCGCGCTGAAGCAGATCCTGCCGAACTCCGACATCCAGATCGACGGGCTCGGCGACGGCGTCGTCCTGAGCGGCACGGCGGCGAACCCGCTGGAGGCGCAGCAGGCGAACGATCTCGCCGCGCGACTGGCCGGCGGCGCCGACAAGGTGGTGAACTCGATCGTGGTCCGCGGCCGCGACCAGGTCATGCTGAAGGTGACGGTCGCCGAAGTCCAGCGCAACATCGTCAAGCAGCTCGGCATCGACCTCTCCGCGAACCTGAACTACGGCACCTCGGTGGTGAGCTTCACCAACTCCAACCCGTTCACCGCCCTCGGCCGCAATCTCGTCGACGGCAACAACCTGACCACCAAGTTCGGCGCGACGCCGAGCGTGCAGGCCACTTTGCGCGCGATGGAGACCGCGGGTGTGATCCGGACGCTGGCCGAGCCGAACCTGACCGCGATCTCCGGGGAGTCCGCGACCTTCATCGCCGGCGGCGAATTCCCGGTGCCGGCAGGCTATGCGTGCGATCCCGTCACGCATGTCTGTACCACCCAGATCAGCTTCAAGAAGTTCGGTATCTCGCTCAACTTCACGCCGATCGTTCTGAGCGAAGGCAAGATCAGCCTGCGCGTGATGACGGAAGTCTCGGAGCTGTCGAACGAGAATTCGATCACGCTGTCCCAGGCTGTGAGCGCGAATTCGGTGAACTCGTTGACGGTGCCCTCGATCCGGACCCGCCGCGCCGAGACCTCACTGGAAATTCCCTCGGGCGGCGCGATGGCGATGGCCGGCCTGATCCAGCAGCAGACCAAGCAGGCCGTCAGCGGATTGCCGGGGCTGATGCAGCTCCCGATCCTCGGCACGCTGTTCCGCAGTCGCGACTTCGTCAACAACGCGACCGAGCTGGTCGTGATCGTGACGCCCTATGTCGTTCGTGCGGTCGCGCAGAAGGATCTGTCGCGCCCGGATGACGGCTTCTCCGCGCCTGCCGATCCGCAGGCCCAACTGATCGGCAACATCAACCGCATCTACGGTGTGCCGAACCGGACCGAGCCGGCCAGAAACTACCGCGGCACCTACGGCTTCATCACCGACTGAGGCGAACGGGGACTTCACGATGAACACAAGACCACCCCAGCTTCGCAAGCGCGCCCTATGCCTCGGTGGCGCGCTCGTCGGCATGGCGCTCGCCCTCGGCGGCTGCCAGCACGACGAAGCGCTCACCGCCTCCATTCCGGACGACTACAAACAGCGCCATCCGATCGCGGTCGAAGAGCAGAACCGCTCGATCGTCGTTTTCGTCGGCCATGCGCGCGGGGGGCTGACCGCCGCCCAACGCGCGGACGTGATGGGGGTCGCGTCGGCCTGGCTGCAGGAGGGGACCGGCGCCATCCGTATCGACGTGCCGTCCGGCACGCCGAATGCGCGTCCGGTGGCGGACACCATGCGTGAAATCCAGGCGATGCTGGCGGCGGCGGGCGTTCCGCCCCGCGGCATCGTCGCTCGTCCCTATCAGCCGGAAGACAAGCGCTTCCTGCCGCCGATCCGGCTCACTTACTCGAAGATCGCCGCCGTCGCGGGTCCCTGCGGCCTGTGGCCGGAGGACATCGGTCCCTCGATGAAGAACAAGCGTTGGTTCGAGAACAAGGACTATTACAATTACGGCTGCGCCTATCAGCGCAATCTCGCTGCGATGGTCGCCAATCCTTCGGATCTCGAGCAGCCAAGGCCTGAAACGCCGTCCTACACGGCGCGCCGCACCATGTCCTTCGAGAAATACCGCAAGGGCACGACGACGGCGACCACTTATCCCGAGGCCGACAAGGCCAAACTCAGCGACACCGGCAAATGATCAGCTACGCTCGCCAACCTCAAGAAGAGCAGCCGGAGACTCCGCCGCCACCTGTCGAGGAGCATATTGCACCCTCGCCGCGTGTCTCGGTGCAGGCCTTCTGCGAGACCGTGGAGACCGCTGCCGCGGTGCAGTCGGCCGGAGAGGATCGCCGTCTCGGCAAGGCCCATCTGAAAATCCAGATGGGCGGCATGGCGGCGGCGATCGAAGCCTATCGCTCTGCCCCGACGCCGAACGTGATCGTGCTCGAGAGCGACGGCCGCAACGACATCCTGGGCGGGCTCGACCAGCTCGCCACTGTCTGCGACGCCGGCACCCGCGTGGTCGTGATCGGCCGCATCAACGACGTCATGCTCTACCGCGAGCTGGTGCGCCGCGGCGTCAGCGACTACGTGCTCGCGCCGGTCGGCGCGATCGACGTCGTGCGCTCGATCTGCAACCTGTTCTCGGCGCCCGAAGCCAAAGCGGTCGGCCGCATCATTGCCGTGGTCGGCGCCAAGGGCGGCGTCGGCGCGTCCACCATCTCGCACAACGTGGCCTGGGCGATCGCCCGCGACCTTGCGATGGACGCGGTCGTCGCCGATCTCGACCTGGCCTTCGGCACGGCCGGCCTGGACTACAACCAGGACCCGCCACAGGGAATTGCCGACGCCGTGTTTTCTCCCGATCGCGTCGACACGGCCTTCATCGACCGCCTGCTGTCGAAATGCACCGACCATCTCAGCCTGCTGGCGGCGCCCGCGACGCTCGACCGGGTCTATGATTTCGGCTCCGATGCGTTCGATTCCGTGTTCGACACGCTGCGCTCCACCATGCCTTGCATCGTGCTCGACATTCCGCACCAATGGTCGGGCTGGACCAAGCGCGCCCTGGTCGGAGCCGACGACATCCTGATAGTGGCCGCGCCCGATCTCGCCAATCTGCGCAATACCAAGAATCTGTTCGACCTGCTGAAGGCCTCGCGCCCGAACGACCGGCCGCCGATCTACTGCCTGAACCAGGTCGGTGTCCCGAAACGGCCCGAAATCGCCGCCGCGGAATTCGCCAAGGCGATCGAGAGCCAGCCGGTCGCCTCGATCCCGTTCGAGCCGCAGATTTTCGGCTCGGCGGCCAACAACGGCCAAATGATCGCGGAGATCTCGGCCAACCACAAGTCGATCGAGATGTTCCTTCAGATCGCCCAGCGCCTCACCGGCCGCAGCGAGACGAAGAAACAAAAGTCGTCCCTGTTTTCACCCCTGATTGAGAAGTTGCGGGGAAAATAGCCGCCGCATGGAGTTGTTAAGTGTTCGGTAAGCGTAGCGGAACAGACACCGACTTGCGGGCTCCCAAGCCCGGCGCCGTGTCGCCCGAGCCTTCCCTGGCTCCGGCGCCGACGGTGTCGCGCGCCCCGCCCCCGCCGGCCGTCGCATCGCCGCCGCTTGCCCCTGCCAAGGCCCCGCCGCCTCCCCCCATGGAGAGCCGGCGCTCGGACAATTACTACGAGGTCAAGGCGACCATCTTCGGCGCGCTGATCGAGGCCATCGACCTCGCGCAGCTCGCCAAGCTCGATTCGGAGTCCGCGCGCGAGGAAATCCGCGACATCGTCAACGAGATCATCGCGATCAAGAACATCGTGATGTCGATCGCCGAGCAGGAAGAGCTGCTCGACGACATCTGCAACGACGTGCTCGGCTACGGCCCGCTGGAGCCGCTGCTCGCGCGCGACGACATCGCGGACATCATGGTGAACGGGGCCGGCACCGTCTTCATCGAAGTCGGGGGCAAGATCCAGCGCACCGGCATCCGCTTTCGTGACAACCAGCAGCTCCTCAACATCTGCCAGCGGATCGTCAGCCAAGTCGGACGCCGCGTCGACGAATCCTCGCCGATCTGCGACGCGCGCCTCGCCGACGGCTCCCGCGTCAACGCCATCGTGCCGCCGCTGGCGATCGATGGCCCCGCCCTCACCATCCGAAAGTTCAAGAAGGACAAGCTGACGCTCGATCAGCTCGTCAAGTTCGGCGCGATCTCGCCTGAAGGCGCCGAGATCCTCCAGATCATCGGCCGCGTCCGCTGCAACGTGCTGATCTCCGGCGGTACCGGCTCGGGCAAGACCACGCTGCTCAACTGTCTGACCAACTACATCGAGCACGACGAGCGCGTCATCACCTGCGAGGACGCCGCCGAACTCCAGCTCCAGCAGCCGCATGTGGTGCGGCTCGAGACGCGTCCGCCCAACATCGAAGGCGAAGGCCAGGTCACCATGCGCGAGCTGGTGCGCAACTGCCTGCGTATGCGCCCCGAGCGCATCATCGTCGGCGAAGTCCGCGGACCCGAGGCGTTCGACCTGCTACAGGCTATGAACACGGGCCATGACGGCTCGATGGGCACGCTCCACGCCAACAATCCCCGCGAGGCGCTGTCGCGCTGCGAATCCATGATCACGATGGGTGGCTTCTCGCTGCCGTCGCGCACCATCCGCGAGATGATTTGCGCCTCCATCGACGTCATCGTCCAGGCCGCGCGCCTGCGCGACGGCTCGCGCCGCATCACGCACATCACCGAGGTGTTGGGCATGGAAGGCGACACCATCATCACGCAGGACATCTTCCTCTACGACCTGATCGGCGAAGACGCCAACGGCAAGATCATCGGCAAGCACCGCTCGACCGGCATCGGCCGCCCGAAATTCTGGGAACGCGCCCGCTATTACGGCGAGGAAAAGCGTCTCGCCGCCGCGCTCGACGCCGCGGAATCGGCACCGCCGAATTGAGCAGGTCGCCATGAACATTCAGGTCCTCGCCCTCGCCTTTCTCGCCACTGCCGCCGTCGGCGGCATCGCCTGGGTCTTCCTCTATCCACTGCTGTCCGGAGAGCGGAAGGCCGAAAGCCGCCGCGCCTCGATCGCGCGCGCCGACGCGCCCGCAGCCAAGCAGTCCGAGAAGAACCAACGATCGCGTCGTGAGCAGGTCGAGACCTCGCTCAAGGATCTCGAGGCGCGGCGTCAGCAGGAAAAGAGCGTTCCGCTCAGCGTCCGCATCTCGCAGGCAGGGCTCGACTGGACCCCGCAGAAATTCTGGGTCGTGTCCGCCGTCGTGGCAGGCCTGCTGTTCGCCGCGGCGATGTTCGTCGGAGGCGGCTTGCTGGGCGCCGCCGGCCTCGCTTTTGCCGGCGGCTTCGGCCTGCCGCGCTGGGCGCTGAACTTCCTGAAGAAGCGACGCGAGACCAAGTTCCTGGCGGCGCTTCCCGACGCGGTCGACGTGATCGTCCGCGGTATCAAGGCGGGTCTGCCGCTGTTCGACTCGATCAAGGTCGTCGCGGCCGATGCACCGGAGCCGCTGCGCAGCGAGTTCCTGGCCATCATCGAGACGCAGGCGATCGGCATGCCGCTCGGCGAGGCCTGCTCACGGCTCTATGAACGCATGCCACTGCCGGAGGCGAACTTCTTCGGCATCGTGATCTCGATCCAGCAGAAGTCGGGCGGCAACCTCTCCGAAGCGCTCGGCAACCTCTCCAAGGTGCTGCGCGACCGCAAGAAGATGAAGGAGAAGATCCAGGCGATGTCGATGGAAGCCAAGGCTTCGGCCGGCATCATCGGCTCGCTGCCCCCGATCGTTATGTTCCTCGTCTATCTCACCACGCCGCACTACATCTCGCTGCTTTGGACCCACCCCACCGGTCAGCTCATGCTGGTCGGCTGCGTGATCTGGATGTCGATCGGCATCATGGTGATGAAGAAGATGATCAATTTCGATTTTTGACGGTGTCGTATGGTCGAGTTTCTCGTTTCGAAGCTACATGACGTCCGCTTCATGACCATGCTGCTGGCGGCCATTGCCGCCAGCGCCACCGTCTATACGCTGGTGATGCCGCTGTTTGCCGGCGAAGGCCTCTCCAAGCGCATGAAGGCGGTAGCGAGCGAGCGAGAGCGCTTGCGGCAGCGCGAGCGCGAGCGCCTCAACAAGAACGAAAAGGTTTCGCTGCGCCAGACTCCAAAGCAGCTCGTCTCCAAGGTGGTCGAGGACTTCAACCTCACCAAATGGGTGGCGCAGGAAGCCGCCCGGGACAAGCTCATCATGGCGGGCTATCGCGGCCAGGCTCCCTACATCACCTTCCTTTTTGCCCGCGCGGTCGCTCCGCTCGCGCTCTTCGTCGGCGCCGCCATCTACGTCTTCTTGATCGCGCACCTCGAGCAGCCAATGCCGATCAAGATCGGCATCTGCATCGGCGCAGCCTATCTCGGCCTTCAGGCGCCGATGCTCTTCCTCAAGAATGCGATCTCCAAGCGCCAGCTCTCGATCAAGCGCGCCTTTCCCGACGCGCTCGACCTGCTGCTGATCTGCATCGAATCCGGCATGTCGGTTGAAATGGCGTTCCGGAAGGTCGCGACCGAGATCGTCGGCCAGTCCATCGCACTTTCGGAGGAGTTCGCGCTGACCACGGCCGAACTGTCCTATTTACAGGACCGGAAGATGGCCTATGAGAACCTGGCGCGGCGCACCGGGCTCGAAGGCGTCAAGTCGGTGTGTCTCGCGCTTCAGCAGGCAGAGCGTTACGGTACACCGCTCGGGCATTCCCTGCGCGTCATGGCGCAGGAAAATCGCGACATGCGCATGAACGAAGCCGAGAAGAAGGCCGCCGCGCTACCGCCGAAGCTGACGGTGCCGATGATCCTGTTCTTCCTGCCGGTGCTGTTCGTGGTCATTCTCGGACCGACGGGCATCAAGATCACCGAGCTGCACTGACGGGCGAGACGGCACGCAGTTCGCCGGCGCCCTCGTGCAGTAGAGATAGCTAATCAGTCGGGCTGGCTGAGCGAGGCGACCGGAGTCCGCTTCGGAGCGCTGCGCGGGGCATCGTTGCGGCTCAGCATGTCCTTGAGATAGGCGACGTTGGCCGCGGCCTGATCCGGCGGCAGGTCTGCCTTCACGATGGTCTCCGCCTCGGCGAAGCGACCTTGGAGACCGACGACCAGAGCGAGATTCTGCCGCACGCGGGCGCTCGCGCGCGGCGAAGCGTAAGCCTGCCGCAACGCCTCTTCGGCCTTGGGCAGGTCCCTCGTCAACATGTAGGACAGACCGAGATTGGAGAGCACGCCGGGATCACCGGGCGCGATCTTCAGCGCGCTCGCGTAGTACGAGCGCGCTTCCTCGTGACGGCCCATCTGGTCGAGCGCGGTACCCTGTACCGAGAGCAGGCGCCAGTCCGGATTGTCGGGAGAATGCGCCTTCGACAGCACGTCGAAGGCCTGCTGGAAATTGCCGTTGTCGGCGAGCGCACGGCCGTATTGGGCGAGCAGCGCCTTGTGACCGGGATTGGCGATCGTCGCCTGCTCGAGCACGGCAGCCGCCTGGGCACGCTGGCCATTGGCGCGCAGGGCCTGGCCATAGGCGAGCGCGGCTTCGGCGTCCTTAGGATTGGCGCGATAGCGCTCGCCATAGACTTCGGTCGCGCGCGCCGGATCGGTGGGGGCAGCTTCCGCGCGCGTCCCGACCGAGCCCGTGACGTCGGAGAGCTTCGACATGGCCGTGCAGCCGCCGAGGCTGATCGCCACCATCGCGACGAGCGAGGCGGACGCAAGAAGCCGGGCAGCACTAAACCGTTGACGCATGACGCTTTGACTCTCGAGCCAATTGATCGAGCCGAACGTGCCAGCAATAGACCGTTAACCCTAACGGGGGGTTAACGTCAGCCTGCCTGCCCCATGGCAGCGCCCGCGGCGGTGCTTCGCCGCCAAGGTCGAGATCGACGCCGATCGCTCTCAACTCCTCGTTCAGGTCGCGCAGCAATTCGGCTGTTCGTCGCACCTGAAGCTCGACGCCCTCGCGCGGCGCCGAGACGACGTAGGTGCAGAACGCATGCGTCCAATCCGGCTCCGCTTCATCATAGAAGCTGCGGCGCATCAACAGCCGGCGCGCGAGCGCTGCGGCCTGATCCAGCTTCGACGCGGCGCAGGAACCGATCTCGATGGCGAAGCCGATTGCAGCGGCGGCGAAACTCTGCGAAGTCTCGTCCGTTCGCATGACCTTGTTGATCCGGATCCGCAATGCCTTCTGTCTTCGAGACGACCTCAATTGCCATCCCCATCACCTTCGTCACCAAGACGAGCTGGGATGCCGTTCGCGAGACGCTGCCGCCGGCGCAACGCCAGTTCGCCGCCGCGAGCGCTTACTCCGCCAAGCCGGGCGCCTATCTCGCCCTGCCTGCCTCCGATGGTACGATCGCGCAGGTGCTGTTCGGTCTCGAGGGCGAAGGTGCGAAATCGCGCGACCTGTTCAGGCCGGGCGCCCTGGCCGGCCTGCTGCCGCCGGGGGCCTATCGCTTCGCCAATGCACCGCACGACGCACGGCTCGCAGCACTCGCCTTCGTACTCGGCACTTACCGCTTCGCGCGCTACCGCAAGGCGGACAGGCCCGAGGTCCGGCTGGTGCCGCCTGACGGCGTCGACGCGACCGAGATCGACCGCATCGCGGATGCGGCCATGCTAGCCCGCGACCTCATCAATACGCCGTCCAACGACATGGGACCGGAGGAGCTCGCCGCGGCCGCGCAAGCGCTCGCGACCGAGTTCGGCGCAAGCTTCGCCTGCACGATCGGCGAGGATTTGAAGACGAACTTCCCGCTGATCCACGCCGTCGGCATGGCCTCCAGCCGCGCACCGCGGCTGATCGACATCGGCTGGGGCGATTCTGGTCATCCCAAGGTGACGCTGGTCGGCAAGGGCGTCTGCTTCGACACCGGCGGACTCGACCTGAAGCCGTCGAGCGGCATGCTGATCATGAAGAAGGACATGGGCGGCGCAGCCAACGTGCTGGCGCTCGCGCGCATGGTGATGGACGCGAAGCTGAAGGTGCGGCTGCGCGTGCTGATTCCGGCCGTGGAGAACGCGGTCGCCGGCAATGCCTTCCGCCCGCTCGACATCTTCACCTCGCGCAAGGGCATCACGGTCGAGATCGGCAACACCGACGCGGAAGGACGCCTGGTGCTTGCCGACGCGCTGGCGCTGGCCGATGAGGAGAAACCGGAGCTGCTGATTGACTTGGGCACACTGACCGGCGCGGCCCGCGTGGCGCTAGGTCCGGATCTGCCGCCCTTCTATACCAATGACGAGACGCTGGCCGCCGATGTCGCGCGTTGCGCGGCGAAGGAGAACGATCCGTTGTGGCGCATGCCGCTCTGGCCGCCCTACGACGCGTGGCTGGACTCCAAGTCGGCAACGATCACCAATGCCCCGTCCGGCGGCTTTGCCGGCTCGATCACTTGCGCGCTGTTCCTGCAACGTTTCGTCGAGCATGCCGGGAGCTGGCTGCATGTCGACATCTACGGCTGGACGCCGTCGGCGAAGCCGGCGCGGCCCGAAGGCGGCGAGTGCCAGGCTGCGCGGGCCATCTACGCACTCCTGAGCGAACGTTATGCATGATCCGAGAATAACGCCGGCACGGGGCGACATCGCCGCGAAATATCTTGAAGGCAAGGTCGAGGCGGATCGCTACGTCAGCGGCGAGGAATTCGAGGTGGTCGAGCCGGTTGCACCGGTGCGCGAGCAACCGTCACCGGGTGCGATGCTGATGACCGAGGCGCTGCGCGGCGAACGCGTCACGGTCTATGACCGCAACGGCGAAGGCTGGGCCTGGGGCCAGCTCAACGGCGACGGCTATGTCGGCTGGCTTCCCGACGCAGCACTGGCGCGGCCTGCGGCGGCCCCGACCCATGTCGTCAGCGCGCTGCGGACGTTTGCGTTTCCCGGCCCCTCGATCAAGCTGCCGCCGGCGGACACGCTGGTGCTGGGATCGAAGCTCACGATCGTCCGCGAGGATGGGCCCTTCGCGGTGGCGCGCGACGGAACGTTCCTGCCGAGGACGCATCTGGCGCCGCTCGATCATCGCGAGCCGGATTTCGTCACTGTTGCCGAGCGCTTCGTCGGCACGCCTTATCTCTGGGGCGGCAAGAGCAGTCTTGGCATCGACTGTTCGGGCCTGGTGCAGGTCTCGCTGACATCGTCAGGCATCGGCTGCCCGCGCGACAGCGACATGCAGCTGGCAGGTCTCGGCCGCGCGCTGGAGACGCATGAGCGGAGCAGCCTGCGGCGGGGCGATCTGATCTTCTGGAAGGGCCACGTCGCGATCGTGCGCGATGCCGGCTCCATGGTCCATGCCAATGCGTATCATATGGCCACGGTGATCGAGCCGATCGAGCCGGCGATCGCGCGGATCAGGCAGGCCGGCAGCGACCTCGCCGCGATCAAGCGGCTGTAGACGTGGATCAAGCGGATCGTAAACCCGGACCCAATTCTAGGTGTCCGAACAGGTTTCGGACGCGATTGCTGACGTAACGGAACCTCTCATTTTCCACGCACGGTCCCGCCGCAATCCGGACTCGAAAGGCCACTGTCACCTCGGCACATAGGCACGTCGCGGCGCAGCTACGGAACAACGTTACATATGGGGGATTTGCGGAACGAAACGCGGCGTCAGTCTTTCTCTGGCTTTGGGAGGTGCCCATGAGTTCTCAGGCCAGAGAAGGCGCGTGTGCGTTCGCTTGGCGAAACCACTTGCTGCTCCACAGCGGCATCAGCGAGAACGACAACGGGCGTTCCGCCCTCTACCGCTACATCGCCAATCTTCGCACTACTGGCGAAGAGGATTTCGCTCTCTTGCAAATTGTCGCAGTCGCCTACTTGAAAAAGCTGGATGAACTGCATGACGACCAATGTGCGCGAATCGCGGCAGATCAAGTTTTGGCCGAGTGCTTAGAAGCACGCAATGCAAAACCCGAGAGGTGACTTTAGGTCATAGCACCGCAAGCGAAGGAGGAACACCATGGCAGACAAGACCCCTGCGAACCATCTCGCGAGCGAACCGCAACGGCGCATCGCCGCCGCGACAGCAATCGGCATGAACGCTTTGAAGCCGATGATGCACTTTCAGGTCTCCGTGCTTAGGATGTGGGCCGATAGCATCGAGAGGTTCGAGGCCAATTACGAAAAGCGGCTGGAAGAGACTGCGACCACGCGCGAGGAACAATCAGACAAGGAGCGCGCCGCGTAGATCGACGCCACTGATCATGAAGCGTTGCGCCGGCTTTGCTCTTTGGAAGGCGACGTTGCGGCCGAGATGGCCGCACGCCGCTCTTGGGCGAAAGAGTTTCACTCGCCCAACAACGTGAGAACGCCGGCCCGACCTTCTCGATCGGGAGCGCCAGCGGGGGCTGTCGCCAGCTTGTTGTTGATCGTGTTCAGAAGCCCCGCGACGAAAATCATCATCAGTATCCCGGCGATGCTGAGCATGATCTGCATCATGAGCCCCCCGGAGATGTCGAGCAGCGCAAGGTGGCCCGCAAGCGCCAGGAGCACGCCGAGACAATAGATTGGCAGCGAATTCTCACCACAAAACTTCGCACAGTGCAGCACCGGCGTCGATAGTCCGCGCCAATTCCTGGGAATGAGCCGCAACACCACGATTGCAAGGGCCAGAAAATGTAGCAACCGCAACGGACCAAGGTTGGACTTATCAAACGGTAGAGCCGTAAAGGATTGCGGAACCGGCGGATGGATGCCCCAACTCAGTGCAAGAACCAAACTGAAAGCCAGGTAAAGAGCAGCGAGAGCAAGCACCGTGCGCGACATCACCCAGGGTCGGATCGTCTCTCCCGCGATGACGCACCACGCGCCAAGCACGAAGAGAAGCTGCCAAGCCAGCGGATTGAAGAACCAGACGCCGTTGGGCCAAGCTGGAACGCTCCAACCGAATGCATGCACGAGTGCATAGAGCAGGAACGAAACTCCAAACGTTACCTTTGGCGCTCGCAGCAGCAGCCACAGCAGCGGCGCGAACAACACGTGAAACATCACGAAAACTGGCAAGACGTCGGTATTGACGGGGCGGTATTGCAGGATTGCAGCGTGCGCCAGCGTCGGCCCCGGGCTCTCGAGGAGAACTCGCGTATTGCTCTCGTCGGCAAGATCATCGCTCCCCGCGAGGTAAACGAAGACGGCGCAGGCAAGCGTGAGCAGCAGAAACGCGGCGTAGATGTCCCATCCCCGTCGCAGCGAACGGCCGATCGTGCCGCTCCAGCCCTCGCGCTGCCGTGCCCTGCCGTAGGCCAGCGCACAGGTCACGCCCGAGACGAACATGAATATCTCGGCAGCATCGCAGAAGCCGTAGTTGCGCGGTGTCAGCCAGCTTCCGATGTTGTTAGGAACATGGTCAAGAAAGATCCACCACAGCGCGATCCCCCGACAAACATCGATGCGCAGGTCGCGGCCATCGGCCCGGAACTCCGGCGAAGTTTCACCGATCAACCGCGTTGAGGTGTGAACTCTATCATGCATCTGCGGACCTGCCCGGCGTCTGCGGAAGCCCTCATCGGATAGGTCAATGAGACGCTCAGATGCTCCGGAGCTTGGGCGGCCGAGCGAGCCTCAGACCGAACGATGCGTTTACGCGCTCCAACTGCCCGATGGCCGGGGTTCTTTCGTCGTCCAGCCGCCACTCTGATCGTCGTCATCGCAAGGATCACCGGTCTCCCATGGCGCTTCCAGGTTCTCGCCGCCGGCAACCGATATCAAAAGCTGCTTTCGCATTTCGGCGAGACGGGCGCGGCAGTACTCCCGGTAAAGTATGTCTACTATGGTGAACATGATCGAACCCTCGCTTGAACATCACCGCTGCCCCCCCCGCGATAACTCTCGTCCATTTCAACCGGCGGTAAGACGAACGGCGCCAGAGAACATTTGTGTTCAACAAACCCTGATGACGAAGCCCGACACGAAATCGGTATCAGAGAACACCCAGTGCTGCAGAACAGTCCGCACCGCGGGTCGTTGAGTTCGACCAATCGCGAATGACGTCGTAAAGCTGGATTTGCGATTTCACTCCGCCAGGGACGTTCAAACCGGAGACGATGGCGACAATTAGAAATAGACCTATCACGATAGTCTCCTCTTAAAGGAGATTTTCTCACCGCGAATTCGCAATCATTATTGGCGTTATTTTTTGGGCGCCACGTGAGCCAGTTCACATCGGCATCCATCACAGGTGAATGAGACTAGCAAACCAAGGATGTAAGTTCTTGGAGTTCTGCGTACCTTACGAAGACGGTTGGTGCGCGAATTGCAAAATGCGGATAACGACAGCGTCGACGCAGCATTTCAACCCGACGTTTTATCTAGGCTGGAGGTCCCTCATGTCTACGGACGCAGCCGATTTTGTATCGCACAGATTCTCAACGCGCGAACTTCCGGAGCGGATGCGACTTCCGCTATGGCGCGAGAGCTTTGTGCGCGGGATAGTCCACGCCGACATCGAGTCCCTATCGAATGCTCCGTTTCATGCTGACGCGACCCTGCAGGCGAACCGGGGTTTGCGCACCCTTGCACTGAAAGGCTCTTCCATGCGTTTCAAGCGCTTGAAAGCGAGCCTTGCCGATGGCGATGACTCGATCGGGCTCATCGTCTGCTCACCTAACAGAAGTCAGCTGTCGCAGCGGGGGCGGGAGATTGAGCTCTGCGGCGGCGACGCACTCGCGATTTTGCATTCGGAGCCCGCTACTGTCACCTACGTCGACGGACTGCTGTTCGGCCTGGCGGTGCCGCGCGACGCGCTTGCGCAGCGCGTGGCGGACATCGAAAGCCTGGCCATGCGGCTAATTCCCCAGCGAACTGAAGCGCTCCGCCTTCTCCTGGCTTATCTCAAGTCGGCATTCAAGGAGGGCGCTCTGGCCGCGCCCAAGCTGTGTGATGCGGTCGTAGCTCACATCTATGATCTCACGGCCCTCGCGGTCGGCGAGTGCGCCCCCTTGGGCGATAGCGACGCCAGTGCTGTCGTCGCCGCGCGCCACAGCGCCGTACTCGGCTACATCGCGACACACTTTCAGGACCCGGGACTTAGGGTCGAGGCCGTCGCTCGTCGCCAAGGCATCTCGCCTCGCTACCTACAGCGCCTGATGGCGTCGGCAGGATCATCGTTTACCGGGCACGTGAATGAGCTGCGCCTCCAGCTTGCACTCAAGCTACTGACCGAGGCGCGCCTTAGCGCGCAGCGGATTTCCGATATTGCCCTTGAAGTCGGCTTCTCGGATGTTTCGCATTTCAATCGCTTGTTCCGGGCTCGCTTCGGCGATTCGCCGCGCGGCGTGCGTTACGCCAGAAGAGATTCCAGTGAGCCGCGTGCCTCTGAACGTGAACGGCACGCGCGGGACGCCGCTGCCGAATGACGGATTGGGTCGCTGCTTTTCCGAGGGTGACTTGTGCGCTCGCGTGTCCGTAATGAGCGACGCTACGTCGCCACTGACCCATTCCCGGCCGTCTCCAGCCGGAATGCCGCCGCGAACAGTGCGCGCGTGTAATCGGTCTTTGGATTCTTGAACAGCTCGGCGGCCTGCCCCTCTTCGACGACCTTGCCGCCGCGCATCACGATAAGGTGGCTGGCGAGCGAGGCGACGACGCGCAGATCGTGCGAGATGAACATGTAGGTGAGCTCGCGCTTGCGCTGGAGCTCGCGCAACAGGTCGACCATCTGCGCCTGAAACAGCATATCGAGCGCGCTGGTCGGCTCGTCCAGCACGACGAAATCGGGCTCCAGCACCACCGCGCGCGCGATGCTGATGCGCTGGCGCTGGCCGCCGGAGAATTCATGCGGATAGCGGAAGCGCGTCTCGGGATTGAGCCCGACGTCCTCCAGCGCCTTGACGACGCGCGCCTCGCGCTCCTCGCGCGAAAGGCCCGGCTGATGCACGGAGAGGCCTTCGGCGATGATGTCTGCGACCGACATGCGCGGCGAGAGCGAGCCGAACGGATCCTGGAACACGATCTGCATGTCGCGCCGGAACGGCCGCATCTCCTTGAAGCGCAGGCCCTGGATGTCCTTGCCGAGGAAGACGATGCGCCCGTTCGAGGAGATCAGCCGCAGCAGCGCAAGGCCCAGCGTGGTCTTGCCCGACCCGGATTCGCCGACCACGCCGAGCGTCTCGCCCTTGCGTACGGCGACGCTGACGCCGTCGACCGCCTTGATGTGGCCGACCGTCTTGCGCATCAGGCCGCGCTTGATCGGAAACCAGACCTTCAGATCATTGACCGACATCACCACGGGCGCATCCGGCTGTGGTGGCGCAGGATCCGGCTTCGGCTCCGCCGCGAGCAGGTCGCGCGTGTAGGGATGTTTCGGGGTCCTGAAGACCTGCTCGACCGGTCCCTGCTCGACGATCTCACCGTTCTTCATGACGCAGACTGTGTCGGCGATGCGGCGCACGATGCCGAGATCGTGGGTGATGAAGAGCAGGCTCATGCCGAGCCGCGAACGGATCTCGGCGAGCAGCGCCAGGATCTGCGCCTGCACGGTGACGTCGAGCGCCGTGGTCGGCTCGTCCGCGATCAACAGGTCCGGCTCGTTGGCGAGGGCCATCGCGATCATCACGCGCTGGCGCTGGCCGCCGGAGAGCTGGTGCGGATAGCTGTTCAGCCGCGTCTCGGGCTCGGGGATGCCGACCTGGGTCAACAGCTCCAGCGTCCGCTTGCGCGCCTGCGCATTGCTGGTCGGATTGTGCAGCTGGATAATCTCGCCGATCTGCGCCTCGATCGTGTGCAGCGGATTGAGCGAGGTCATCGGCTCCTGGAAGATGATGGAGATGTCGCTGCCGCGAATCTCCCGCATCTCCTGCTCCGACCGCTCGATCAGCTCCTGGCCCTTGAAGCGGATGCTGCCCGAGGGGTGCGAGGCGTTCGGATAGGGCAGCAGCTTCAGGATCGAGAGCGCGCTGACCGACTTGCCGGAGCCGGACTCGCCGACCAGGGCAACGCATTCGCCGCGCTTGATCTGGAACGAGACCTTGTCGACCGCGAGCGTGGTGGCGCCGCCCTGGTGAAAGGCCACCGAGAGATCGCGCACGGCAAGCAGAGGCTGGTTGATCGCGTCCATCACGCCCTCACCTGAACGTCTTGCGCGGATCGAAGGCGTCGCGCACGGCTTCGCCGATGAAGATCAGGAGCGACAGCATGATCGCAACGGAGAAGAAGCCAGAGAAGCCGAGCCAGGGCGCCTGCACATTGGATTTGGCCTGGGACAGCAATTCGCCCAGCGAAGGCGAGCCCGGCGGCAGGCCGAAGCCGAGGAAATCGAGCGCCGTCAGCGTCATCACCGAGCTCGACAGGATGAAGGGCAGGAAGGTCATGGTCGCGACCATCGCATTCGGCAGCAAATGGCGGAACATGATGACCTGATTGGAGACCCCGAGCGCCCGTGCCGCCTGAATGTACTCGAAGTTCCGCCCGCGCAGGAACTCGGCCCGGACGAGACCGACCAGAGAGACCCAGGAGAACAGCAGCAGGATGCCGAGCAGCACGAAGAAGCCGGGCACGAGCACGGAGGACAGGATCAGGAGCAGATAGAGCGAGGGAATCGCCGTCCAGATCTCGATGACGCGCTGGAAGAT
This sequence comes from Bradyrhizobium sp. CCGE-LA001, assembly GCF_000296215.2. Taxonomy (NCBI): domain Bacteria; kingdom Pseudomonadati; phylum Pseudomonadota; class Alphaproteobacteria; order Hyphomicrobiales; family Nitrobacteraceae; genus Bradyrhizobium; species Bradyrhizobium sp. CCGE-LA001. The sequence goes on from NZ_CP013949.1 coordinate 7,220,647, forward strand.
CAGATCGACCCAGCCGCCGAAATAGCCCTGCACCGCGCCGGCCGCGATGCCGATGACGGACGAAACGATGGTGAGGCACAGGCCGAACAGCACCGAGATACGGAAGCCATAGATCAGCCGCGCGACCACGTCGCGCCCCTGATCATCGGTGCCGAGCCAGTTGTACTCAAGGTCGCGGCAGCTCTTCAGCCCCTTCTTCTCCACCACCGGCTGGCATTGCTTCTCGGTCAGCATCCAGGTCGGCGGCGATGGCGCCGGCGTCGGCAGATCGAGATTGTGGGTGTCGTAGGAATAGCGGATCAGCGGCCAGACGATGCTGCCGCCCTTGTCCTTGATCAGCTTCTGCAAATAGGGATCGCGATAGTCGGCGGCCGTCTCGAAATCGCCGCCGAAGGTCGTCTCCGAATAGGTCACGAAGGCGGGCCAATAGAGCCGGCCGTCGAACTTGATCAGGAACGGCCGGTCGTTGGCGATCAACTCGGCGAACAGCGAGATCACAAACAGGGCGATGAAGATCCAGAACGACCAGTAGCCGCGACGGTTCGCCTTGAAGTTCTGCCAGCGTCGCTTGTTGAGCGGCGACGGAGCGAACGCCTTGCGTGTGATCGGCACGGCATCGCCAAGCGGCGACTTCGCCGTGGTCTCGATCGGCGTCGGCGCGGTCAACGTCATCAGACCTCCCGCGCCTCGAAATCGATCCGGGGGTCGATCCACATATAGGTCAGGTCGGAGATCAGATTGATCACGAGGCCGACCAGCGAAAAGATGTAGAGCGTGCCGAACACCACGGGATAGTCGCGGTTGAGCACGCTCTCGAAGCTGAGCAGCCCCAGCCCGTCCAGCGAGAAGATGGTCTCGATCAGCAGCGACCCCGAGAAGAAGGCGTGGATGAAAGTCCCGGGAAAGCCTGCGATCACGATCAGCATCGCGTTACGGAAGACATGGCCGTAGAGCACCCGGCTCTCGCTGCATCCTTTGGCCCGCGCGGTCATGACATACTGCTTGCGGATCTCGTCCAGGAACGAGTTCTTGGTCAGGAACGTCATGGTGGTGAACGCCCCTAATCCCATGGCGATCAGCGGCAGCGTCAGGTGCCAGAAATAATCGACGATCTTCCAGTACCAGGGAAACTGCGACCAGCCGTCCGAGGTCAGACCACGCAGCGGGAACCAGTTGAAGAAGGAGCCGCCGGCGAACAGGATGATGAGGAGGATGGCGAACAGGAAGCCGGGAATGGCATAGCCCAGCACGAGAACGGTCGACGTCCAGGTATCGAAGCGCGCGCCGTCGTTGACCGCCTTGCGGATGCCGAGCGGGATCGAGATCAGATAAGTGACCAGCGTCAGCCAGATCCCGAGCGAGATCGAAACCGGCAGCTTCTCCTTGATCAGCTGGATCACGCTGACGTCGCGGAAATAGCTCTTGCCGAAATCGAAGCGCGCGAAATTCCACACCATCAGGAGAAAGCGTTCGGGCGCCGGCTTGTCGAAGCCGAACTGCACCTCCAGCTTTTTGATGAAATCGGGATCGAGCCCCTGCGCGCCGCGATATTTCGAGTTGACGGCATCGCCGCCGGCGCCAACCTGCCCAGGCGCGCGCTGCGCAAAATCGCCGCCGCCCGAAATGCGTGACGTGCCGCCGGTGTCGGCCCCCGACAGCTGCGCGATCACGCGCTCGACCGGACCGCCCGGCGCGAACTGCACCACGACAAAGGACACGAAGAGGATTCCCAGCAGCGTCGGGATCATCAGGAGGAGACGGCGGGCGATGTAAGCGCTCATGATTATTTCGCCTGCTCGAGCTTGGCGGCCTTGGCCGGTTCATGCCACCAGATGTCGGGGGCGCCGACGCCGTTGGCATAACGCGGCAGCTTCTGTGGATGGCCGAACTGATCCCAGTAAGCCAGCCGATGCGTCTTGTTGTACCATTGCGGCACCCAATAGCGGCCGGCGCGGAACAAGCGATCGAACGCGCGGCAGGCAACGGTCAACTCTTCGCGGCTATCCGCCGCCATGATCTTCTCGATCATGGCGTCGATGGCCGGACTGGCGATCCCTGCGAGATTGTAGGAGCCCTTGGTCGCCGCGACCTGAGAGGAGAAGAACGAACGCATGGCATCGCCCGGCGTTGCCGACATGCTGAAGCGCTGGATCGTCAAGTCGAAGTCGAACTCGTCCTGGCGCGCCCTGTACTGCACGGCATCGACGAGGCGTATGTTGGCTTCGATCCCGAGCGTCGCCAGATTCTTGATGTAGGGCGCGTGATGCGGCTGGAACGACGGCTCGTCCAGCAGGAACTCGATCCTGAACGCCTCGCCGTTCGGCAGCATCCGCTTGCCATCCTTGATCGGCAGGCCGGCCTCGTTGAGCAGTTGCTGCGCCTTGCGCAACAGGCCGCGATCCTGTCCAGATCCGTCGCTGACCGGCGGCGTGAACGGCGCGGTGAAGACATCGTCGGGAACCCGGCCGCGAAACGGCTCCAGCAGCTTCAGCTCTTCCGGCGAGGGCGGCGCATTGCCCGCCATGAGGTCAGAATTCTGGAACGGCGACACCGTACGGGCATAGGCGCCGTACATGATGGTCTTGTTGGTCCACTCGAAATCGAAGGCGTTGATCAGAGCCTCGCGCACGCGCGGGTCCTTGAACTTTTCGCGCCGCGTATTGATGAACCAGCCTTGCGCACCGGAGGGCGTATCGTCGGGCACGACCTCCATCTTGACCCGGCCGTCCTTCACGGCCGGGAAGTCATAGCGCGTCGCCCAGATGCGCGAGGTGAATTCCTCACGGTAGAGATAGTTCTTGCCGGTAAACCCTTCGAAGGCGACATCGCGGTCGCGGTAGAATTCATACCGCACGACATCGAAATTATAGCTACCGCGGCAGGGCGGTAGATCGGCGGCCCACCAGTCCTTGACCCGCTCGAACTCGATGAAGCGGTTGACCTCGAACCTGCCGACCTTGTACGGACCGGAGCCGAGCGGAACATCCAGCGTCGATTCATCGAACGGTCGCGACGCGTAGTACGTTTTCGAGAAAATCGGCAGTCCGGCGACATAGAGCGGCACATCGCGGGCGCGTCCCTTGGCGAAGGTGACGACGAGCGTCGCATCGTCGATCGCTTCAGCGCTTACGAAGTCGCGCATGTTGACGATGATCAGCGGGTGGCCCTTGGCCTTGAGCGTCGTCAGCGAGAACGCCGCATCGTGCGCGGTGAGCTTGGTGCCGTCGTGGAATTTCGCCTCCGGCCGCATCGTGAAGCGATAGACCAGCCGGTCCGGCGAAATCTGCACGGATTTCGCGGCAAGCCCGTACATTGCATCCGGCTCGTCGCTGGCGCGTACCATCAGCGGCGAGAACGCCATGTCCATGCCTTGCGCGCCATCGCCCTTCAGGATGAAAGCGTTGAGCGAATTGAAGGTCTGGTAGGACTGGTTATGCGACTTGGTTGACGGAATCAGCGAGAATGTGCCGCCCTTTGGCGCAGCCGGATTGACGTAATCGAAATGGCGGAAATCGGCGGGGTATTTGAGATCGCCGAACGCGGAGATGCCGTGGGCCTCCGTGGACGCTTCCGATGCCCGCGCACTGCGTAGCAACGGCGTGCCGATGGACGCACCCAGAGCGCCAACACCCAGGGCCAACACATGGCGGCGTGACATCTGCGTCATGCGGGCAATGTCCTTCACGACTTCTTTGCGATCCGCGCCGCCTTGTCTGCGTCATACCACCAGATGAACGGGAAGCTGGATTGACCGTATCTGGGCAATTCCGCCGGCCGGCCGAAGCGATCCCAGCGCGCGGTACGAACCTTGTTGTAGGTCCATTGCGGCACGACATAGTGATTCCAAAGCAAGACGCGGTCGAGCGCCTTGGTGGCGGCGACGAGGTCGTCGCGGTCCGTGGAATAGATCACCCGCTCGATCAGCTTGTCGATGGCCGCATTCTTGATGCCGGCGATATTGCGAGACCCCGCGATATCGGCTGTTTTCGACGACCAGAACTCACGCTGCTCGTTGCCGGGCGATTGCGACTCGCCCCATGAATTCGTGATGATGTCGAAATCCCAATCGCGGGTCCTGTTCTCGTACTGGGTCGGATCGACCGTCCGCACGCTCACGGCAATGCCGAGGCGCTCAAGCGACGGCTTGTAGAACAGCGTGATCCGCTCGAAGCTCGGATCAGAGTTCAGCAGCTCCAGGGTGAACTGGGCACCGGTCTTGGCGTCGACCAGCTTGCGATCGCGCACCTCGTAGCCGGCCTCCTTGAGCAGCCGCAGCGCCTCGCGCAAATTATCGCGCACGGCTTCCGGGTTGCCGCCGACCGGATTGCTGTAGGCCGTCGTGAAGACCTCGGGCGGGACTTGCGCGCGGACCGTCTCCAGGATCTCAAGCTCCTTGCCCTGCGGCACGCCGGTCGCCATGAGCTCCTCGATGCCATCGAAATAGCTGCTGATGCGCTTGTACTGACCGTAGAATATCTGCTTGTTCATCTCCTCGAAGTCGAAGGCGTAGTTGAGCGCACGCCGCACGCGCGGATCGCTGAACTTGGCGCGGCGCAGATTCGGCACGAACGCCTGCATCACGCCGGAGCTGCGATTGGCGAACTCTTCGAGGATCACGCGTTTTTCGTTCACGGCCGGGAAGTCGTAAGCCGTAGCCCAGTTCTTGGCGCTGTTCTCGGTGCGCCAGTCAACCTGATCGGCCTTGAAGGCCTCGATCGCCACAGTGCCGTCGCGGAAATATTCGTAGCGCAGCTCGTCGAAATTGTTGCGGCCCACATTGATCGCGAAATCGCGGCCCCAATAATCCTTGACGCGCTCCAGCGCGATCGAGCGGCCGGCTACGAATTCCTTGACCTTGTAGGGGCCCGAACCGAGCGGCACCTCCAAGGTGGTGGCGGAGACATCGCGCTTGCGACCCTGGGCGTCCGTGCCCTCCCACCAATGTTTCGGCAAGACCGTGAGCTGTCCGACGATCTGCGGCAGTTCGCGATTGCCGGGCGCGTCGAATACGAACTTCACCTCACGCTCGCCGACCTTCTCGGCCTTCACCACGTGGCTGTAATAGGCCGAGTACATCGGGTGGTGCTTCTTGAAGGACTCGAGCGAGAAAATCACGTCCTCCGGCGTGACGGGCTTGCCGTCATGCCATTTTGCCTGCGGCCGCAAGCGGTAGGTGACGAAAGAGAAATCGTCGGGATGGCTGACCGCTTCGGCGAGTGCGCCGTATTCTGTCGAGACCTCGTCGAGCGAGGGCGTCGTGAGGGATTCGTAGATGAAGGCGACGGCGCCGGCGACCTGCCCCTTCACACCGGAGACGACGATGTTGAAATTGTCGAATGTGCCCACCGCGATCTGGCGCGCGACGCCACCTTTCGGCGCGTCCGGATTGACGTAATCGAAACGTTTGAAGTCGGCGGGGTACTTCACCTTACCGAACAGTGACAATGCGTGGCGCCACGGCAGCTCGTTGGAAGACTGTGCATGCGCCGCGCCGACGATGGAAACGCCCGCGAAGGAACCGAGGGCGGGAAGCGCTGCGGCAGCAGTGCCGGTGAGCAGGAGATCGCGTCGGGTAATGGCCAAATCAACATCCCTGTCTTGAAGGAGGCTACTCCTTTAAGTTCCCAATATAGGCGAGGTTTCGACCGAATATGTTGCTTTTTCCTCATCTTGAAAGCCCGGCCGGCTTCTCGGATGCGGCCAAACGCCCCGATAACGTCGCCGCGAGGCCCGGATAAGGAAACGGCCAGGCTCTTGAGCCTGGCCGCAAATTCCGAGACGGTTTCTTGGACCTTATTTCGACGCAGTCGGCAGTGGCTGCGGACTCTCCGACAGCGAGTTCAGATAGGCAATCACATCGGCGCGCTCGGAATCCTTGGCAATACCGGCAAAGCCCATGGCGGTGCCCGGAATGAAGCCCTTCGGATTGGCGAGGAACTTGTTGAGATCGTCGAAGGTCCAGTTGCCCCCCTTGCCCTTCAAGGCAGCCGAGAAGTTGAAGCCGCCACGGCCTTGGCCCTTGGCCTCGCCGACGACGCCATAGAGGTTCGGACCCACGCGATTCGGACCACCCTTCTCGAAGGTGTGGCAGGCGCCGCACTTCTTGGCCGCTGCTGAGCCCTTCTCGACGGAGGCGGTCTGGAGCAGCTTCTCGATTGGTTCGGACGGTGCGGCGGCAGCGGCGCCTTCCTTGCCGCCGCCGGCATCTTGCTTCACTGCGATCTCGAAGCCCGGCTTTTCCGGCATCTTGGGCGAAAACAGCGCCTGGGCGGTGAAGCTGGTCACCAGAAGAAAAAGACAGGTGCCAAGCACGGCACCCATGATTTTATTGAGTTCGAAAGAGTCCATTTCCGGCTAGGCCCCACCGCAAGAAGGAAACAGCGGCCCAAGCGGCCGCCAGGACGCGCCTCGGGAGAATCAAACATTCCCATTGTTTCCCCGAGTTTTGCCATTGAGATATCGGTTTGCCCGGGGTCTGGCAACCCGTATAAGCGACCCCGCTTTCAGCCCGTCCCCAGCCACTTCTCGGCGCGGAAAACGCCCCGTTTCCAGGCCCTTGACCCCAGACCTTTGAACCCAATGATCGACCCCCGCATCCTGGTGCTTATCCCGGCCCGCATGGCCGCCACCCGCCTGCCCGGCAAGCCGCTCGCCGACATCGCGGGCATGCCGATGATCGTGCATGTCCTGCGCCGCGCGGAGGCCGCTGCGATAGGCCGGGTCGCGGTCGCAACCGACACGCCGGAGATCGCCTCCGTGGTGACGGCCCATGGCGGCGAGGCCGTGATGACCCGCTCCGACCACCCCTCCGGCTCCGACCGCATCCACGAGGCCATGCAGAAGCTCGATCCCGAGGGCAAGGCCGAAATCGTGATCAATCTCCAGGGCGACTTCCCGACGATCACGCCGCAGACCATCCGCGAGGTGCTGCCGCCCTTCGACGACCTCGCGGTCGACATCGTGACGCTGGCGTCCCAGATCCACACCGAGGAGGAGGACCTCGCCCCGAGCGTCGTGAAGGCGATCGGCTCGCCGATCGGGCCGCGGCGGCTGCGGGCACTTTATTTCACCCGTGCCACTGCGCCTTACGGCAACGGACCACGTTACCACCATATCGGCCTTTATGCCTATCGCCGCGCGGCGCTGAACCGGTTCGTGTCGCTGCCGCCTTCGCCTCTGGAACGCCAGGAGAGCCTGGAGCAACTCCGGGCGCTGGAAGCCGGCATGCGTATCGACATCATGATCGTCGACAGCGTGCCCCGCGGCGTCGACACGCCGCCCGATCTCGAAACCGCGCGCAGCATCCTTTCCAAATCCTGAGGCGCTGTTACAAGGCCGATCATGAGCAAGATGAAGATCGCATTCCAGGGCGAACCTGGGGCCAATTCCCACATCGCCATCGTCGAGGCCTATCCCGACGCCGAGCCGATGCCCTGCGCCACCTTCGAGGACGCGCTGTCGGCGATCTCCTCGGGCGAGGCCGATCTCGGCATGATCCCGATCGAGAATTCGGTCGCCGGCCGCGTCGCCGACATCCACCATCTGCTGCCGGCCTCCGGCCTCTTCATCATCGGCGAATGGTTCTTGCCGGTCCGGCACCAGCTGATGGCGGTGAAGGGCACCAGGCTCGAAGACATCAAGAGCGTGGAGAGCCATGTGCATGCGCTCGGCCAGTGCCGGCGCATCATCCGCAAGCTCGGCATCAAGCCGATCGTGCATGCCGACACTGCCGGCAGCGCCCGTGACATTTCCGAGCGCAAGGACAAGAGCGTCGCCGCGATCGCCTCGCGCCTCGCCGCAAAGATCTACGGCCTCGATATCCTCGCCGAGGACATCGAGGACGAGGCGCATAACACTACGCGCTTCGTGGTGCTGGCACGCGAGCCGAAATGGGCCGCGCAAAATTCGGGTTCGCTGGTCACGACGTTCGTGTTCCGGGTGCGCAACCTGCCGGCCGCGCTCTACAAGGCGCTCGGCGGCTTTGCCACCAACGGCGTCAACATGACCAAGCTCGAAAGCTACATGGTCGACGGCAATTTCTTCGCCACGCAGTTCTATGCCGACGTCGACGGTCACCCCGACGACAAGGGCCTCGCCTTTGCAATCGAAGAGCTGAAGTTCTTCTCGCGCGAATTCCGCATCGTCGGCGTCTATCCCGGCCATCCGTTCCGCGCGACGTTCAGCGAGACGCAGGATTGATCTCGTGTCCCGGACGCGCGGAGCGCGAGCCGGGACCCCGAGGCCGCGAGACGTGGACTGCCAATGCTACGCGTTGCGTCCGGGGCACGAGAGCGTTATGTGCCCGCTTTGATCCTAAACGCCTCCGCCAGCAGCGAATACGACTTCTTCCGCGCCTCGTGGTCGAACACCGCGGTGATCACCATCAGCTCGTCCGGCTTGCTGGCATAGATCAGCGGCTGAAGCTTCTTCTGCACTGTCGCCGGGCTGCCGACGAACAGGCGCGATCGGTTGCGCAGGATCGAGATGCGCTCGGCATCCGTATAGGGATAGGCCAGCGCCTCCTCGACGCTCGGCAGCGGCAGATATTGGCCGCGGTCGCGGCGAAGACGGTTGAGGTCGAAGGAGCTCGCAAGCCTTTCGGCTTCCTCATCGGTGTCGGCCGCGATGGCCGCGACGGCGAGGATCGCATGCGGGGCCGCGCGCCAGGCCGAGGGCTGGAAGCGGTTGCGATAATGCACCATCGCGTCGATCGCGTCGTGGGAGGCGAAATGATGGGCGAAGGCGAAGCCCATGCCAACCTGCGCGGCGAGCTCCGATGAATAGTCGCTGGAGCCGAGCAGCCAGATCGGCGGCAGCCTGGTGTCGTCGGGCATGGCGACGACGTTGTTGTAGGGATGGCCCGCGGGGAATTCGCGGGTCTCCCATAGAATCAGTTCGTGCAGCCGCTCCAGGAAATCGTCGCCCTCGCGGCGGTCGAGCCGGCTGCGCAACGCGTAGGCGGTGGCGCCGTCGGTGCCGGGGGCGCGGCCGAGACCGAGGTCGATGCGTCCGGGAAACAGCGCCTCCAGCATCTTGAAGCGCTCGGCGACGACCAGCGGCGCGTGGTTGGGCAGCATCACGCCCCCGGAGCCGACGCGGATGTGCTTCGTCACCGCCGCGATCTGCCCGATCATCACGTCCGGCGCGGGGCTCGCGACGGAAGCGAGGTTGTGATGTTCGGCGAGCCAATAGCGGACATAGCCGAGCCCGTCGACATGGCGCGCCAGATCAATGCTGTTGCGCAGTGCCGCGGCGGGCTTGGTGCCGGTGGTGACGACCGAGAGGTCGAGGACTGAGAGCGGGATCATGGCGCGTTAACGTAATGGAGTGCTGTGCCGCGGCAATGGGCAGGCTGCGCAGGCCTGACGTGTACGAACCGGCGGGTAACGGGAGCCTCCAGTTGGGACAACCGGAGCGCACAAAGCTAAAGATTCTTTTGCCCACTTCAAGAATCGGACATCAAGGGCGATCTGTAAGCTCAAAAATTCAGCATTATCTGGCACATCGAGCTACCGACGCACTTCCCACCTCTCTTTCCTCTATCGAAACTTCTGTCCCAATAGCACTAAGATGGGCAATTTCCCATCACCGATGGGCTGTCGGCCAAACCGCCTTTGGCGTATCTTAGCCTCTCCAAGGTAGACCCGACCGCTGCCTGACATTGGAGTGAGTGGTGCCATGACTGACGTGACGACGCCTGCGACAGCAGAGGGGCACCTGAGGCGGCCTGCAATCTCCTTCGAGTTCTTTCCGCCCAAGACGGAGGAGATGGAGCGCAATCTCTGGGACACCATCAACCGGCTGGCCCCGCTTGACCCGAAATTCGTCTCGGTGACGTACGGTGCCGGCGGCTCGACCCGCGAGCGCACCCACTCGACCATCGCCCGCATCCTGAAGGAGACCGCGCTGCTGCCGGCCGCGCACCTGACCTGCGTCGGTGCCTCGCGCGGCGAGATCGACGAGATCGTCGACCGCTATCACGAGGTCGGCGTCCGCCACATCGTCGGCCTGCGCGGCGATCCCGCCGGCGGCATCGGCACGCCCTATTGCAGCCATCCCGACGGCTACCAGAGCTCGGCCGAGCTCGTCGCGGGAATCAAGAAGCGGCATGCCGACATCGAAGTGAGCGTGTCGGCCTATCCGGAGAAGCACCCGGAAGCGCGTGACTTCGACGCCGACATCGACACGCTGAAGGCCAAGGTTGACGCCGGCGCGACGCGGGCGATCACGCAGGTGTTCTTCGATAACGATCTCTACTTCCGCTATCTCGACCGCGTCCGTGCCCGCGGCATCGACATCCCGATCGTGCCGGGCATCATGCCCATGCACAATTTCAAGCAGGCGCGCAATTTCGTCACCCGCGCCGGCACCACCGTGCCGGACTGGTTCGCCGCGAAATTCGACGGCCTCGACGACGATGCCGAAACCCGCAAGCTGGTGGCCGCGACGGTCGCCGCCGGGCAGGTGCAGAAGCTGGCCAAGCGCGGCGTCGACACCTTCCACTTCTACACCATGAACCGCGCCGATCTCGTGTTCGCGATCAGCCATTTGCTCGGCATTCGCGCCAAGAGCGCGCAGAAGGCGGCTTGAGACACATGACCGTGCCCACCTCTCCGAAGCGAACTGCCCTGCTCAACGCCGCGCGCGAGCGCATCCTCGTGCTCGACGGCGCCATGGGCACGATGATCCAGAATCTCCAGCTCGACGAGGCCGCCTTCCGCGGCGAGCGCTTCAAGAACTTCCATCGCGACCTGCGCGGCAACAACGACCTCTTGATCCTGACCCAGCCGCAGGCGATCGAGGACATCCACGCCGCTTACTTGCGTGCTGGCGCCGACATTGTCGCCACCAACACCTTCTCGACCACGTCGATCGCACAGGCCGATTACGACCTTGCCGACATCGTCTACGAGATGGCGCGCGAAGGCGCCCGCCTCGCCGGCAACGCTGCACGGCGCGTCGAAGCCGAGGACGGCAAGCCGCGCTTCGTTGCGGGCGCCATCGGCCCGACCAACCGCACCGCCTCGATCTCGCCGGACGTCTCCAATCCCGGCTACCGCGCCGTCACCTTCGACGATTTGCGCAAATCCTATGGCGAACAGATCAACGGCATGCTCGACGGTGGCGTCGATTTGCTCCTGGTCGAGACCATCTTCGACACGCTGAACGCCAAAGCGGCGCTCTATGCGATCGCCGAGATCACCGAAGAGCGCGGCATCGACGTGCCCGTGATGGTGTCGGGTACCATCACCGACAAATCCGGCCGCCTGCTCTCGGGCCAGATGCCGGAGGCGTTCTGGAATTCGGTGCGGCACGCCAAGCCCGTCACCATCGGCTTCAACTGCGCGCTCGGCGCCGAGGATCTGCGGGCGCATATCGCCGATATCGGCCGCGTCGCCGACACGCTCGTCTGCGCCTATCCCAATGCCGGGCTGCCGAACGAATTCGGCCAGTATGACGAGAGCCCCGAATATATGGCCCGCCTGATCGGCGAGTTCGCGCGCGACGGCCTCGTCAACATCGTCGGCGGCTGCTGCGGCACCACGCCGAACCACATCGCGGCGATCGCAGCCGCCGTCGCCCCGCACAAGCCGCGCATCGTGCCGGAGGTCGAACCGCGCCTGCGGCTCTCCGGGCTCGAGCCGTTCGTGCTGACGGACGCGATCCCGTTCGTCAATGTCGGCGAGCGCACCAACGTCACGGGCTCTGCGAAATTCCGCAAGCTGATCACCAATGGCGACTACACCGCCGCGCTGCAAGTCGCACGCGATCAGGTCGAGAACGGCGCGCAGATCATCGACGTCAACATGGACGAGGGCCTGCTCGATTCCGAAGCGGCGATGGTGACCTTCCTCAACCTCGTCGCCGCCGAGCCCGACATCGCCCGCGTCCCCGTGATGGTCGACTCGTCGAAATTTTCGGTGATCGAGGCCGGGCTGAAATGCGTGCAGGGCAAGCCGGTCGTGAACTCGATCTCGATGAAGGAAGGCGAGGAGAAGTTCATCCTTGAAGCCAAGATCGCCCGCCGCCACGGCGCGGCCGTTGTCGTCATGGCCTTCGACGAAGTCGGCCAGGCCGACACGTTCGCGCGCAAGACCGAGATCTGCAAGCGCGCCTACGATATCCTGGTGAACAAGGTCGGCTTCCCGCCCGAGGACATCATCTTCGACCCCAACATCTTTGCGATCGCCACCGGCATCGAGGAGCACAACAATTACGGCGTCGACTTCATCGAGGCGACGCGCTGGATCCGCCAGAACTTAGCCGGCGCGCACATCTCGGGCGGCGTCTCCAATCTGTCGTTCTCGTTCCGCGGCAACGAGCCGGTGCGCGAGGCCATGCACTCGGTGTTCCTGTATCACGCCATCAAGGCCGGCATGGACATGGGCATCGTCAATGCCGGGCAGATGATCGTCTATGACGACATCGATCCCGAGCTGCGCCAGACCTGCGAGGACGTCGTCCTCAATCGCGACGCGGGCGCCTCCGAGCGGCTGCTGGCGCTCGCCGAGAAATTCCGCGGCAAGAAGACCGAGAGCAAGGAAGCCGATCTCGCCTGGCGCGAATGGCCGGTGGAGAAGCGCCTGTCGCATTCCCTCGTGCATGGGATCACCGAGTTCATCGAGCAGGACACCGAGGAGGCCCGCAAGAATTCGTCGCGTCCACTCGACGTCATCGAAGGCCCGCTGATGGCCGGCATGAACGTGGTCGGCGACCTCTTCGGCGACGGCAAGATGTTCCTGCCGCAGGTGGTGAAGTCCGCCCGCGTGATGAAGCAGGCGGTGGCCTGGCTGATGCCGTTCATGGAAGAGGAGAAGGCGCGCAACCTTGCCAATGGCATCGGCACCGAGGGCTCCTCGTCCGCCGGCAAGATCGTGCTGGCGACGGTGAAGGGCGACGTCCACGACATCGGCAAGAACATCGTCGGCATCGTGCTCCAGTGCAACAATTTTGAGGTCATCGACCTCGGCGTGATGGTGCCCGCGGCGAAGATCGTCGAGATCGTGAAGGCGGAGAAGGCCGACATCGTTGGGCTCTCCGGCCTGATCACGCCATCGCTCGACGAGATGGCGTTCTTCGCCAGCGAATTGCAGCGCGAAGGGTTGAAGCTGCCGCTGCTGATCGGCGGCGCCACCACCAGCCGCGTGCACACCGCCGTGAAGATCGACCCGAGCTATCGCGCCGGTCCCGTCGTGCACGTCAACGACGCCAGCCGCGCCGTCGGCGTTGCCTCCGCGCTGCTCTCGCCGGAGAAGCGCGAGGCTTATGCCGCCGAGGTGCGTGCCGAGTACGCAAAAATCTCGGAGGCGCATCTGCGTGCGCAGGCCGACAAGAAGCGCTTGAAGCTCGCCGATGCCCGCGCCAACCGCGTGCCCGTCGATTTCGCCAAGAGCAAGCCGGTGAAGCCGACTTTCCTCGGCATCCGCAGCTTCGACGAATACGACCTTGCTGAATTGGTGCCCTACATCGACTGGACGCCGTTCTTCCAGACATGGGAGCTCGCGGGACGCTTCCCCGCCATTCTCGACGATGCCAAGGTCGGCGAGGTCGCGCGTTCGCTCTATGACGACGCGCGCAAGATGCTCGACACCATCGTGAAGGAGAAGTGGTTCCGGGCGCGCGCGACGATCGGCTTCTGGCCGGCCAATGCGCAAGGCGACGACATCGTGCTCTATGCCGACGAAAGCCGTGCCAAGCCGATCGCGACGCTGCACACGCTGCGCCAGCAGCTGGAGAAGCGCGAAGGCCGCTTCAACGCCGCGCTCGCCGACTTCATCGCGCCCGCCGGCGTGCCGGACTATATCGGCGGCTTCGTCGTCACCGCAGGGATCGGCGAGGATGCGGTCGCCGATCGCTTCAAGATGGCCAACGACGATTATTCCTCGATCCTGTGCAAGGCGCTGGCCGACCGCCTCGCCGAGGCTTTCGCCGAGCGCATGCATGCCCGCGTGCGCCGCGAGTTCTGGGCTTATGCGCCGAACGAGGCGCTGTCGAATGAGGAGCTGATCCTCGAGAAGTACCAGGGCATCCGTCCCGCGCCCGGCTATCCCGCGCAGCCCGACCACACCGAGAAGGCGACGCTGTTCGAACTGCTCGATGCTGAGAACACGGCCGGCGTGAAGCTGACCGAGAGCTTTGCGATGTGGCCGGGCTCCTCCGTGTCGGGGCTCTATTTCGCGAACCCCGAGAGCTATTACTTCGGCGTCGGCAAGATCGAGCGCGACCAGGTCGAGGATTACGCCGCGCGCAAGGGCATGAGCGTCGCGGAAGCCGAACGCTGGCTCGCGCCGGTGCTGAACTACATCCCGTCGCGAGAGGACAAGGCTTTCGCGGCAAAGCCGGCCAACGACGAGATGCCCGAGGACCTCGCCTCGCATCCGCCGGGCTGCAGCTGCGTGGTGCATCTGGTCTGGCAGAAGAAGCGCGCCGGGGCGGGGTAAGCGCGCCTCCAAAACCGAAGTGAAAAAACAACCCCATGCACAGTAGCGATGGGGTTGAAAAGCTTGAAGAATTTCTGACTTACCGAAAACGGTTTGCGGCGTCGGGCAAAACAGGGTTAGTATTGCATCATCGGCTGGTGCGCGCGGTGACGCAAAGGCGGTCGACGGGTTCTGTCACTCTCCCACACACACGATGCCCATCCTCCCCTGGAGGGGGAGGATCGGTTCGCATGCAGCGTAGCGGAATGCGGACCGAGGTGGGGGGAAGCCAAGAACGAGATCGCTGAGAGCCTCGAGACGGCGCGAACCGAAGCAGCGAGATCCGGGATGGTCTGTCACCCCGCCCCGCTCGCGCTGCGCGCGATCGACCCTCCCCCTCCAGGGGAGGGTAAAGATCACCCCTTCGGCGGCGCTAGCGGTTGCATGATCTCCCTGAACGGCGCCAGTGCCTCGCAGCGCCCGGCATGCGCCGACAGTGCCGGATAGCGCGAGGCGTCGAACAGCTGCGGGTGCGCCTCTCGGGTGAAGCGGACGACGCAGGCGACTGCGACGTCGGCATGGCCGATACGATCACCCAGCCAGTACGGTGTCGTTACCCTCGCGCGCTCGGCCTCCAGCACGGCGAGCACGTCGGCGATCTGCGCCTGGCAGCGCTCGACCCACAGCGCGAGCTGCTCCTTCCGCAGCACGCGCTCATAGAGCAGGCTCACCGCCTTGTCGCCGAGGCCGGAGGCGAGCGCACAGATGCGCAAATGCCTGCGCCGCTCGGTGCCGCCGCGCGGCAGCATGGCCTTGTCGGGACCGACGAGGTCGTCGAGATAGTCGAGGATGATCATGCTCTCGATCAGCGCCTCGCCGTCGTCGAGCACCAGGGTCGGCACGCGGCGCAGCGGATTATACGGCGCGATCTTGTCGGCATCGCCGAAGGTCGACCACGGCTTGTGTTCGAAAGCGAGCCCGTAAAGCCGCAGCGCAATCGCGACGCGGCGGACGAAGGGAGAATCATATTGGCCGATCAGGAACATGGTGCACCTCACGTCATTGCCGGGCTTGATCCGCCTGCGGGGCCGAAGCCCCCTTCTGTGCGGCTTGACCCGACAATCCATCTCTCTTCAGATTAGAAAGCGATGGATGCCCGGATCAAGTCCGGGCATGACCGACCGGAGTTCATGGTACGCATGCGATATCTGCAATTTTGTCTTCTCGCGTCCCTCGTCGCGGCCACCGCGGTCCACGCCCAGGACCGCCCAATCGGCTTTCTCACGCCCTCGAAGAACATCGCCTGCCAGTTCTTCTCCGACAATGGTCAAGGCGTGCTTCGCTGCGACATCATGAACATGGAGATTCGCCCGAGCCGTCCCGCCGATTGCGAGCTCGACTGGGGCCACGCCTTCGAGATGAGCGCGAAAGGTAACGCGGGGCGCATCTGCGCCGGCGACACCGTGATGGACGCCTCGCTTCCGGTGCTCGCTTATGGCGAGGTGTGGCAACGTGGGGGATTCACGTGCCGGTCGGAGCCGACGGGGCTGACGTGCTTCAATGTGATGCAGCGGGGGTTTTCGCTGGCGCGGGGAAAGCAGGAGGTGTTCTGAGTAAGTTGTAGCGGGAACGCGGCCCCGGATATCGCGGCGCTCATCCGGCTTTGCCACGCATTTATCTTCCAGTTGGAAGGGTGGCCGCGCATCACTCGATGATCGGCACATGCCTCGCCGCGTCGCGCGGCGCGGTGCCGTCGAGGCGCGGGTCGTCGGCGATCTCGATCTGGCGACGGAAGGGGCGGAAGCCGGAGCGCTGATAGAATGCGACGGCGGAGGGATGATCGAAGGTGCAGGTGTGGACCCAGACGCGGCGGACGTCGCGCGACCAGGCGCGGCCGAGCGCGCGGTTCATCAGGAAGCGAGCGGCGCCGGTGCCGATCAAGGGGGCAGTGACGCCGAAATAGACCAGCTCGCACTGGCCGGGCTCGCGGAAGTCCAGTTCGAGCAGGCCTTCGTCGCGTCCGTCCACGCCCAACGTGTAGACCTCGATATCGGATGCGTGGATGATCGCGGCGAGTTCAGCGTCTGGCGTGCGTGCCCGCGAGAACCACAGCCACTCTTCGCCGACGCGGCGGTGGAGATCGCGATACCAATTGAGTGCGGGGGCATCGACCTTGCGCACGGTCCAAGCGCCTGGCGGATCGTCGCGGCGCGCGGGAGGTGCGGTCATCTCCAGATGGGTGACGACGGCGGCAATCTTGCCGTTGGGGACGTCGGAATAGCCGTCGGGGAGGATCATGGGGAATTCCTATGGAGCAAACTAGCGGCTGAGGCGACCTCTCCCTGCAAGGGGCAGGGCTATCGCATTTGTGAGCTTTTCCCTGTGGCCATCCTTCGAGACGCCCGCTTTGGGCGGGCTCCTCAGGATGAGGACGGAGTGCGTTGCTGCAGTTTCAAGGGGCACTGACGCTGATTAGCCTCATCCTGAGGAGGCGCGTAAGCGCCGTCTCGAAGGACGAGGCGTGCGCACCGGCTGCAGCAAGAACCCATATTCGATAGCCCTGCTGCAAATGGGGAGAGCTGAGGAAGTCGCTACCCCTCCCCCTCGTCGCTTGTCAGCACGCCCTTCACCGCCCTTGCCCATCCGGCGAGCTTCCGTTCGCGCGTGGCCTGGCTCATGTTCGGCTTGAAGCGGTGCTCGAGGCGCCAGTTGTCGGCGAACTTGGTGGGCTCGGGATAGACGCCGGCCTGGAGGCCGGCGAGATAGGCCGCGCCCAGCGCGGTGGTCTCCTGGATCACGGGGCGGTCGACCGGCGCATCCAAGAGATCGGCGAGGCGC
Source organism: Bradyrhizobium sp. CCGE-LA001 (assembly GCF_000296215.2). Lineage (NCBI taxonomy): Bacteria > Pseudomonadati > Pseudomonadota > Alphaproteobacteria > Hyphomicrobiales > Nitrobacteraceae > Bradyrhizobium > Bradyrhizobium sp. CCGE-LA001. The sequence continues at coordinate 7,237,905 of NZ_CP013949.1, forward strand.
TGCATGGTCCAGTCGGAGGCGGTCATGCCGCCGTCGACGCGGAGCACGACGCTGGCGGTTTCAGAGCTGGGCCAGTCCGCGCGCATCGCGGCCCAGAGATCGAAGGTCTGGTAGCAGACGCTTTCGAGTGCGGCATGGGCGAGCTCGGCCGGGCCGGTGTTGCGGGTGAGGCCGAACAGCGCGCCGCGCACGCGCGGATTCCAGTAGGGCGCGCCCATGCCGACGAAGGCGGGGACGAGATAGACGCTCTGCATGGAGTCGGATTGATCGGCGAGCGGCCCGGTCTCGGCGGCGTGCTTGATGATGCCGAGGCCATCGCGCAGCCATTGCACGGCGCTCCCGGCAACGAAGATCGAGCCTTCAAGCGCATAGGTGCGCTTGCCGTCGAGCTGATAAGCGACGGTGGTCAGCAGCTTGTTCTTCGACACCACCGGCGTCGTGCCGGTGTTGAGCAAGGCAAAGCAGCCGGTGCCGTAAGTCGACTTCATCATGCCCGGACGGAAGCAGGCCTGGCCGATGGTCGCGGCCTGCTGGTCGCCGGCGATGCCTGATATGGCGATGGGGCCGCCGAACAGATCGGGCGTGCTCTCGCCGAAGCGGGCAGATGAATCCTTTACCTCGGGCAGCATCGAGCGCGGCACGCCGATGATCTCCAAGAGCTCGTCGTCCCACTGCCCGGTATGGATGTTGAACAGCAGTGTGCGCGAGGCGTTGGTGGCGTCGGTGGCGTGCACCTTGCCGCCGGTTAGGCGCCAGAGCAGATAGCAATCGATGGTGCCGAACATCAATTCGCCGCGCGCGGCGCGCGCCCGCGCACCAGGGACGTGGTCAAGGATCCAGGCGACTTTCGTTCCAGAGAAATAGGGATCGATGATCAGGCCGGTCTTCTTGGAGATCACCGGCTCGCGGCCGTCCGCTTTCAGCTTGGCGCAGATGTCGGCGGTGCGGCGATCCTGCCAGACGATGGCGCGGTGCACCGCCTGCCCGGTGGCGCGGTCCCACACCACCGTGGTCTCGCGCTGATTGGTGATGCCGATCGCGGCGATGTCCTTCGCCGTGATGCCGGCGTGCTCGATCGCCTCGCGGCACACCATCACGGTCGAGGTCCAGATGTCCTCCGGCTCGTGCTCCACCCAGCCCGAAGCCGGAAAATGCTGCGGAAACTCGGCTTGCGCTTTCGCCGCAATGGAAATATCGCCGCGAAAGACGATGGCGCGCGAAGAGGTGGTGCCCTGGTCGATGGCGAGGACGAAAGACATGGCGGCTTACCTTGGCGTTTCCCTGAAGGGATCATTGTGTCGCGCCAAAGGGAGCGGATTGGAGGCGGAAGGTCAAGATTGGATGAGCGGGGTGCCGAGTGCTTTCCCTTCTCCCCTTGTGGGAGAAGGTGGCGCGAAGCGCCGGATGAGGGGTTCTATCCACGAGATGAGGGGTTCTATCCACGAGATGAGGGGTTCTATCCACGAGAAGTACTGCGAGAACGTCACACGTGGTGAGAACCCCTCACCCGTCTCGCCGCTCCGCGGCGAGCCACCCTCTCCCACAAGGGGAGAGGGAAAGAAGCAGCCTCGGCCCGCAAGACTAGGACCGCTCCTGCAAAGATGTTACACGCCGGGCCAAGTTAACGGGGCGGCATGACTTTCACTTCTTTTCAGTTCGGCATCTTCGTCGCGGTGGTGTTCGGCGCCTATTATTTGCCGCCGCTACGCCGCTTCCAGGTGCAGTTGCTTGTGGCTGCGAGCGTGTTCTTTTACGGTTTCGGACAGCCCGAGCTGCTGCTGCTGCTGCTGGTCGCGGTGCTCGGAACCCATGTCTGCCTGGTGCTTGCGTTCGAGCACAGAAGCGTGTGGATGCCGGCCGGCATCGTCTTCAACCTCGGCCTGCTGGCGTTCTTCAAGTACAAGTTCCTGTTCGTGGACGCCGGCGCGGCTCACCTCACCGGCGTCGCGCCGGTCGATTTCCTGCTGCAACTGCCGCTGCCGATCGGCATCTCCTTCTTCGTGTTCCACAACATCAGCCTGCTGGTCGACCTGACGCGCGAGAAACGCAGCGTGAGCCTGCGCGAGGTGTTCCTCTACATCATCTTCTTCCCGCAGCTTGTGTCGGGACCGATCACGCGCGCGGCCCAGTTCATGCCGCAGATCGTTCCGAAGCACATCAACGACATTGCCTTCGCCGAGTCCGCGAAATGGATTCTGGTCGGCTATTTCTTCAAGCTGTATGTGGCGAACAATCTCAACGAGATGACGTCCTATATGGACTTCCCGCTCTACGAGACGCTGCGCACGCAGGACCGCTGGCTGCTCGTGTTCCTCTACAGCTACCAGATCTATGCCGACTTCTTCGGCTACTCCGCGATCGCGCTCGGCCTCGGCCTGTTGTTCGGCTATCGCCTGCCCGTGAACTTCAACCTGCCCTACATCTCGGCATCGTTCTCGGAGTTCTGGACGCGCTGGCATATCTCCTTGTCCACCTGGCTCAGGACCTATCTGTACATTCCCCTCGGCGGCAACCGGCATGGCCCGGCGCGCACCTATCTCAACCTGATGATCGTGATGACCCTCGGCGGGCTCTGGCATGGCGCGAGCCTGAGCTACGCGCTGTGGGGCATGGCGCACGGGCTGCTGCTCGTCATCGAGCGGCCGTTCCTGAAGCTTCTCGGCGATGCGAACCCTGCGGTGCGGGTGATCCGGATGGGCGTCGTGTTCTTCTGCGTGACGATGCTGTGGATCTTCTTCAAGCTGCCGAATTTCGACCACGCTCTCGGCTACCTCAAGGGCATGTTCATCGCCACGGATGCACCCAATCCGCCGAAGATGTTCTATAACCTCGCTTTGCTCTACGCGCTGCCGGTGATCATCCAGCATGCCGGCATCGGCGCGCTGGTCGACGGCCGGTTGCGGCGATGGGAGCCGTATCTCTATGGTGCGCTGGCGGCGCTGGCCTATCTCGAAGCCGGGCCGGACAGCGCCTTCATCTACTTCCAGTTCTGATCATGCGGCAGGATTCGACAGTTTCGTGGATGATCAAATGCGCCAGTGTCGCGGCGATGGTGCTGCTCGTCTGCGGCTTCGCCACCGCGCGCTTCGGCTCGGCCCTGCAGCAGCCGGCCGTCACCACCCGCGACGGCAGCCTCGTCACCCTCAACCGCTATGTGCGCGAGCCCACGCCTGACATCGTGCTGGTCGGCAGCTCGGTGACGTGGCGCCTCAAGGAGGAATATTTCTCGCTGCCCCGCATCCGCAATCTGGCGTTGGCCGGCGGATCGCCGGTCACCGGGCTCGAGATCGTTGCCCGGCAGGCGACCCTGCCGAACACCATTCTGATCGAGACGAACGTGCTGACGCGCGAAACCGACAGCGCGCTGGTCGAGAGATTTTCGCATGGCGCGAGCGCGGAGGCCTCGTTGCTGCGCCCGCTGCGAACGGCGGTTGCGGCCTATGAGACGTGGAATCACGCGCCGCCGGATCTGGCCCAGGCGCGTGCCGAACGGGATCGCCTGCTCGGCCAGCCGCCTGATCCGTTCGACAACAGGGTCTATCTCGACCGTGCGGTGGCGCAGATGAACGAGGGTGACCCGACCGTGCCCGTTCGCGCCAATGCGATTCGCATCCGACAGCTCATCGACGATCTGCAGCGGCGCGGCGCGCGCGTCCTCCTCATTCATGTGCCCTTCGCGCCGGAGATCGAGCGCTCGCGCCTTGTCAGGACGACCGACGAGATCGTCGACAACGCCTTTCCGGATCGCGGGCTTTGGCTTCCGATCGAGCCGCCGCGCAGCGAGCTGCGCTGGGCCGACGGCGTGCATCTCGACGAACGGTCCGCTCTGATCGTCGTGCGCGCCATCGAAGGCGCGCTGACCGTGCGGGCGGCGACTACACCGCCGCGGTAGTCACGCCGCCGTCGATGACGATGGTCTGGCCGGTCATGAAGCTCGAGGCGTCAGAGGCGAGATAGGCCACGGCTCCGGCGATCTCGTCGGGCTCGCCGATGCGGCGCAGCGGCGTGGTGGCGGTGCGACGCTTGAGATTCGCCTCGTCTTCCCACAGCGCGCGGGCGAAATCGGTCTTGACGAGACCGGGCGCGATGCAGTTGACGCGGACGCCCTTCGGACCCCATTCGCCGGCGAGCGAGCGGCACAGCGCGAAATCGGCAGCCTTCGAGATGCCGTAGGCGCCGATCACCGTGGAGCCGCGCAGACCCCCGATCGACGAGATGATGATCACCGAGCCGTTGCCGCGCTCGGCCATTTGCGGGATCGCAAGCGCCGAGAGCCAGATGTTGCTCTTGACGTTCGAGCCCATGATCTTGTCGAAGGCTTCGTCGGTGATGTCGAGCAGCGGGCCGTAATACGGGTTCACCGCGGCATTACAGACGAGGATGTCGATCTTGCCGTAATGCTTGGTCGCGCCCGCGATCAGCGCCTCGACCTCGTTCCTGCGCGCGATGTTGCAGGGGATGACGATGGCATCGCCGCCGGAAGCATTGATGCCGTCGGCGACCTCCTTGCACGCATCGGCCTTGCGCGAGGACACCACGACCTTGGCGCCGAGCTTTGCGAGCAACTCGGCGGAGGAGCGGCCGATGCCGCGGCTGGAGCCGGTGACCACGGCGACCTTGCCGGTGAGATCGAACGGGGTGTTTTTCATTTTCGGCTCCGCCATGTCCCCAAACTCGGTGTCATCGCCCGACTTGATCGGGCGATCCAGTACTCCGCGGCGGATATTGTGCAAACGATCTGGCGCCGCGGAGTACTGGGTCCCCCGCCTTCGCGGAGGACGACAGTCGTCGTGTGGTCTAGATCAACTCAAATCAACCCGCCCGCGTCGGCGACGCGGCGCTGGTGGTAGTCGGTGTCACCAAAGGTGTTCTCGATCATGGTCAGGCGCTTGAAGTAGTGGCCGATCTTCGCCTCCATGGTCATGCCGATGCCGCCGTGGAGCTGGATCGACTGCTGGCCCACGAACTTCAGCGACTTGCCGATCTGCACCTTGGCCGCAGCGATGGCATTGCTGCGTTCCTTCGCGTCCTCGAAATCACCAGCCATGGTCGCGAACATCGACATCGAGCGCGCCTGCTCGGCGGCGACGAACATGTCGGAGGCGCGGTGCTGCAGCGACTGGAACGAGCCGATCGCGACGCCGAACTGCTTGCGGGTCTTGATGTACTCGACGGTGGTCTTCAGCGACTCGTCCATCAGGCCGACCGCCTCGGCGCAGAGCGCGATGCGGGCTTCGTCGACGACGCGCTCGATCAACGCGAGCGAATCGTCGGGGTTGCCGAGCACGGCGTCCGGGCCGATCTCGACGCCGGTGAAGGTAACGTCGGCGGCATGCAGGCCGTCCTGGGTCGGATAGCTCTTCTTCGCAACGCCCTTGGCGTCGGCGGGGACCAGGAACACGCCGATGCCGGTCTTGTCACGGCGGTCGCCCTTGGTGCGGGCGGTGACGACAAGCGTGTCGGCGTTCTCGCCGTTGAGCACGACGAACTTCTCGCCGTCGATGACCCAGCCGTCGCCCTTCTTCTTCGCGGTCGTGGTGACGTCGAACAGATCGTAGCGCGCGTTCTTCTCGAGCTGGGCGAAGGCCAGCGTCTTGCTGCCGTCGATGATCCCGGGCACGTGAGCGGCCTTTTGCGCATCGGTGCCGGCATGGCGCAGGAAGCCGCCGCCGATCACGACGGTCGCGAGATAAGGCTCGAGGACCAGCGCCTTGCCGAGCGCCTCCATCACGATCATGGTCTCGACGCCGCCGCCGCCAAAGCCGCCATCGGCCTCTGCGAAGGGCAGACCGAGCAGGCCCTGCTCGGCGAGCTTGAGCCAGACGGTTTTGCTCCAGCCGCCCTTCTCCTTCATGTATTTCTTGCGCTGCTCGAAATCGTATGAATCGGTCAGCAGGCCGTCGATGCTTTCCTTGAGAAGCCGCTGCTCCTCGTTCAGGTCAAAATCCATGTTTCTCTCCAAATCGGCGGGAATTGCCCTGCCGTCGCCTCACCCTCAGACGTCATCCCCGCCTTGTGCGCAATTGCGCACTGGAGCGGGGATCCAGTAAACGCAGCCGCCTGCCGTACTCACGACCGCCGCGGCGTACTGGGTCCCCCGCCTTCGCGGGGGACGACACCGTCATTGCCTTGCGCGCACCGTCACAGCCCCAGCACCGCCTTGGCGATGATGTTGCGCTGGATCTCGTTGGAGCCGCCGTAGATCGAGACCTTGCGGTTGTTGAAGTAGCTCGGCGCGATCTGGGCGGTCCAGTCCATGGCTTCGTTGGAGCCGTCGTCGCCGTGGACGTCGTAGGGCGCGGCGAACGGGCCGATCACTTCCATCAGCAGCTCGGTGGTGGTCTGCTGGATCTCGGAGCCCTTGATCTTCAGCACCGAGGAGGCCGGATTCGGCTTGCCCTTGCCGTGCTTGCCTTCGTCGGCGACGACGCGCAGCTGCGTCAGCTCGAGCGCCTTCAGCTCGATCTCGCAGGCCGCCAGCTTCTCGCGGAAGGCGGGGTCCTGGATGATCGGCTTGCCGCCGGACTCGACCTTCGACGCAAGATCCTTGATGCGGCGGATGCGCTCCTTGGAGACGCCGACGCGGGCGATGCCGGTGCGCTCATTGCCGAGCAGGAACTTGGCGTAGTCCCAACCCTTGTTCTCTTCGCCGATCAGGTTCTCGTAGGGAACCTCGACGTCGTCGAAGAAGACTTCGTTGACCTCGACGCCGCCGTCGATGGTCTGGATCGGGCGCACGGTGACGCCCTTCGACTTCATCGAGAACACGATGAAGGAGATGCCCATCTGCTTCTTGGCGTTGTTGTCGGTGCGGCACAGGCAGAAGATCATGTCGGCGTGCTGGGCCAGCGTGGTCCAGGTCTTCTGGCCATTGATGATCCACTTGTCGCCCTTGCGCTCGGCCTTGGTCTTGAGCGAGGCGAGGTCGGAGCCGGAGCCGGGCTCGGAGAAGCCCTGGCACCACCAATCGTCGACATTGGCGATGCGCGGCAGGTACTTCTTCTTCTGCTCATCATTGCCGAAGGTGTAGATGACGGGGCCGACCATGCTGACGCCGAAGGCGAGCGGCTGCGGCGCCGGATGAGCCTGGAGCTCCTCGTTGAAAATGTAGTGCTGCACGGGCGTCCAGCCGGTGCCGCCATATTCCTTCGGCCAGTGGCTGACGCCCCAGCCCTTCTTGTTGAGGATGCGCCACCAAGTCACCATCTCGTCCTTCGAGAGATGACGACCCTCGACCATCTTGCGCCGCGTGTCCGGCGGGACGTTGTCGCGGAAGAACTGCCGCACTTCCTCGCGAAACGCCTGCTCTTCTTTCGTGAATGCGAGATCCATCGGATCCTCCTGTGAGCGATTTTATTCTTACCAAATCCGCCGTCATTCCGGGATGCGCCGTAAGGCGCAGGCCCGGAATGACAGAAAGAGTTACTGCAACACCTCGAACAATCCCGCCGCGCCCATGCCGCCGCCGACGCACATGGTGACGACGGCGTACTTGGCCTTGCGGCGGCGGCCTTCGATCAGAGCATGGCCGGTGAGGCGCGCGCCCGACATGCCGTAGGGATGGCCGACCGAGATCGCGCCGCCGTTGACGTTGATCTTCTCGGGGTCGATGCCGAGCTTGTCGCGGCAATACAGCACCTGCACGGCGAAGGCTTCGTTGAGCTCCCAGAGACCGATGTCGTCGACGGTGAGGCCGTGGCGCTTGAGCAGGCGCGGCACGGCGAACACCGGGCCGATGCCCATCTCGTCCGGCTCGCAGCCCGCGGAGACGAAGCCGCGGAAGATGCCGAGCGGCTTGAGGCCGCGCTTGGAAGCTTCCTTGTCGCTCATGATCACGGAGGCGCTGGCGCCGTCGGAAAGCTGGCTGGCATTGCCGGCGGTGATCGAAAAGCCCTCGCCGCGCACGGGCTTGAGGCCGGCGAGGCCTTCGGCGGTGGTCTCGGGGCGCGGACCTTCGTCCTGCGACAGCGTGACATCCTTCATCGAGACGGCACCGGTCGCCTTGTCGGTCACCGCCATCTGCGTGGTGATCGGCGCGAGCTCGTCCTTGAACTTGCCGCCCTGCTGGGCGGCAGCGGTGCGGCGCTGGCTCTCCAGCGAATATTCATCCTGCTTCTCGCGCGAGATGCCGTAGCGCTTGGCGACGACCTCGGCGGTATCGATCATGGGCATGTAGACCTCGCCCTTGATCTTGAGCAGCGCCGGATCCTGCGCGTGGAAGCCGTTCATCTTGTCGTTCTGCACGAGGCTGATCGACTCGCCGCCGCCACCGACCGCGATCTCGACGCCGTCGAAGATCACCGAGCGCGCGGCGAGCGCGATCGCCTGCAGGCCCGAGGCGCATTGCCGGTCGATCGTGGTGCCGGCGACGGTAACGGGCAGGCCGGCACGCAGCAGCGCCTTGCGCGCGATGTTGCCGCCGGTCGCGCCCTGCTGCAGCGCTGCGCCCATCACGACGTCCTCGACCTCCTTCGGATCGACCTTGGCGCGCGCGACGGCTTCGCCGATGGCGTGGCCGAGCAGGGTCGCGCCCTCGGTGGCGTTGAGCATGCCGCGATAGGCCTTGCCGATCGGGGTGCGGGCGGTGGAAACGATGACGGCGTCGGTCAAGAACGACCTCCTGATGAGTGTTGAGCTGATTGTGACGGTTTCTGCTGCTGGCGCAACTCGTGGCGCGACAGCTTCCCGACCGGCGTGCGCGGCAGATCGTCGACGAACGCGACCTCGGCCGGCAATTCGTGCTTGCCGAGCTTGCCCGTGAGCTGACTGCGCAGCTCGTCGAGCGAGAACGGTTTTGCCTCAGGCCTCAGCTTGATGAAGGCTTTTGCGGCCTCGCCGCGGTAGGGGTCGGGAATGCCAAGCACGATCACCTCATGCACCCCGGGAATGGTGTAGATCGCCTGCTCATCTGCGGATAGACGTTGAAGCCGCCGGAGATGATCATGTCCTTCTTGCGGTCGACCAGGAAGAAATAGCCGTCCGCATCCATGTAGCCGATGTCGCCGGTGAGGAAGCGGCCGTCGACGAAGGCGTCCGCGGAGCCCTCCGGCTTGTTCCAGTAGCCCTTGGTGACGTTCGGGCCCTTGATGCGGATCTCGCCGACTTCGCCGGGCGGCAGCACTTTTTTCGGATCGTCCAGCGCGACGACGTCGAGTTCGATGCCAGGCAGCATGAGACCGATCGAGCCGGGCTTCTCGGGACCGGTGGGCGGATGGCCGGTGCCGGGCGAGCAGGTCTCGGTCATGCCCCAGCCGCTCTTGAGCTTCTTGCCGACCTTGCGCTCGAAGTAGCTTGCGACCTCGACGGGCAGCGGCGCGCCGCCGGAGCCGATGGCGTTGAGCGAGGAGAAATCGCGCTTGTCGAGATCAGGCAGCGCCGCGATCGCGATCCACATCGTCGGCACGCCCGGAAAATATGTCGCGCGCTTGACCTCGATGTCGCGCATCACGGCTTCGACGTCGAAGCGCTGATGCAGCGAGATCAAATTGCCGCGGCGGAGCGAGGACAGCAGCACGACGGTGAGCGCATAGATGTGGAACAGCGGCAGCACGCAGATCACGCGCTCGATGATTTCGCCGCGCGCGGCGCGCGACGGCTTACCCCAGACGTCGTAGATCGACACCGCCGAGGTGAGATTGCCGTGCGTCAGCATCGCGCCCTTGGGCAGGCCGGTGGTGCCGCCGGTATATTGCAGCAGCGCGACGTCGTCGGCCCCGACGTTCGGCCATGCTGCGGGCACGGCCGCGCCCTCGACGAAGGTCTTGAAGGTGACGATGCGGGGATCGTTGGGGATCGCGGCCTGCGGCGTGCCGACCTTGCCCCAATCATCGTCCTCGCAGACGACGAGGCGATCGATCAGGCCTTTCTCCAGGAATTTCAGCGCGGTCGGCAGCAGCGCCTGGAGGTTCGAGGTGACGAGCAGCCGCGACCCTGAATCGGACACCTTGTGCGTCAGCGCGATCTCGCCGTCGAGCGGCGACAGATGCGCGACGCGGCTGCCGGCCTTCAGCGCACCGAAGAAGTTGACGGGGTGATCCGGCGTGTTGCCGAGGAACAGCGCGACGGAGGAATCCCTGCCACAGCCGGCGCGCAGGAACGCCGCAGCCGCACGCTCGGCTCGCGCGGCGAGATCGGCGTAGGAAATCGGACGCTCCCGGAATTCCAGCGCGGTGCGCGGGCCGTACTCGGCGGCGGCCTTCGACAACAGGTCCGGGAGCGTGCCCTGGACGATGGTGTCGCCCCAACGCACGCCCTCGGGATAAAACTGTTCGCCGGGATGGGTCATTCCTGCATCACAATCAGTCGTCATTCCGGGGCGCGACGAAGTCGCGAGCCCGGAGGCCGCACGCTCTGAGGAGAAACGGATTCCGGGCCTGGCCCTTCGGGCCATCCCGGAATGACGTGCGGATAGACTACGGCCATCACGCCGCCTTTGACGCCGCCGCGAGCGAGGCAAACGTCTTGCCTTCTGCCGCGAGCTTCTTCAGCAGCGGCGCGGGCTCGAGGCTGGGATCGTTGGTCTCCTTGGCATAGAACGACAAACGATCGGCGATGTGCTTGAGGCCGACGCTGTCGGCCCAGAACATCGGGCCGCCGCGATAGATCGGCCAGCCATAGCCGTAGAGCCAGACCACGTCGATGTCCGAGGGACGCGCGGCGATGCCCTCTTCCAGGATCTTCGCGCCCTCGTTGACCATCGGATACATCATGCGCTCGAGGATCTCCTCGTCGCTGACGACGCGCTTCTTGCGGCCGAGACGGAGCAGCGTCTCATCGATCAGCTTCTCGACCTCGGGGTCGGGCATCGGCGCGCGCGAACCGGCTTCGTACTTGTAGTAGCCCTTGCCGGTCTTCTGGCCGAAGCGGCCGGCTTCGCACAGCGCGTCCGCGATCTCGGACTTGATCCCGCGATCTTTCCGCGAGCGCCAGCCGATGTCGAGGCCGGCGAGATCGCCCATGGCGAACGGCCCCATCGGCATGCCGAACTTCGTCACCACGGCGTCGACCTGCTGCGGCAGCGCGCCTTCGAACAGCAGCTTCTCGGACTGCTTGCTGCGCTGGGCGAGCATGCGGTTGCCGACGAAGCCGTCGCAAACGCCGACCACGGCCGGCACCTTTGCAATCTTGCGTGCGATCGTCACGGCGGTGACCAGCGCGTCCGGCGCGGTCTTGTCGGCACGCACGATCTCGCACAGCTTCATGACGTTGGCCGGCGAGAAGAAATGCATGCCGAGCACGTCCTGCGGACGCTTGGTCGACTTCGCGATCTCGTCGATGTTGAGATAGGACGTGTTGGAGGCGAGCACCGCGCCCGGCTTGGCGTACTGGTCGAGCTTGCCGAACACTTCCTTCTTCACCGCCATGGTCTCGAACACGGCCTCGATGACGAGATCGGCGTCGCCGACATTCTCGATGCCGACCTTGCCGTCGATCAGCGCCATGCGCTTGGCGGGCGCATCGGCCGGGATGCCGCCGCGCGCCGCGGTCGCCTCCCAGTTCTTCTGCATGATGCCCATGCCGCGCTTGAGCTGCTCCTCGGCGGTCTCGATCAGGGTGACCGGGATGCCGGCATTGGCAAAGGACATCGCGATGCCGCCGCCCATGGTGCCGGCGCCGAGGATGGCGACCCGGTTCACCGGCCGCCCCTTGGTGCCCTCAGGCACGCCCGCGATCTTGTTGGCTTCGCGCTCGGCGAAGAAGGCGTAGCGCTGCGCCTTGGACTGGTCGCTGGCGACGAGCTTGAGGAAGCCCTCGCGCTCTTTCTTCAGGCCCTCGTCGAACGGCAGGTCAATGGCGCAGCCGACGGCGTCGGCCGCCGCGAACGGCGCCTCAAGGCCGCGCGACTTCTTGGTCATGGCGGCAACGGCGTTGGTGAAGATCGAACGGTCGGCTTTGGCCGCGGCGAGCTTGGAATCGTCGTCGCGCAGGCGGCGCAGGGGACGCTTCTCCGCGATCAGCTTGCGCACGAAGGCCTCGCCGCCGGAGGCCGGGCCCTCGACGATCTCCTCGATCAGACCGTTCTTCAGTGCTTCCGCAGCACCGATGGGATCACCGCCGACGATCATCTTGACGGCGAGCTCGGGACCGACCGCGCGGGGCAGACGCTGAGTGCCGCCGGCGCCCGGCAGCAGGCCGAGCTTCACCTCGGGCAGGCCGAGCTTGGCCTCTTTCACCGCGACACGGAAATGGCAGGCGAGCGCAACCTCGAGCCCGCCGCCGAGCGCGGTGCCGTGGATCGCGGCAACCACCGGCTTCGACGAATTCTCGATTTCGGACAGCACGTCGTTGAGAGCCGGCGGCTTCGGCGGCTTGCCGAATTCGGTGATATCCGCACCCGCAATGAAGGTGCGGCCGGCGCAGGTCAGCACGATGCCCTTGATGGCGGGATCGGCGACAGCGGCCTTGATGCATTCCAGGATTCCGCCGCGCACTGCGGCACTGAGCGCGTTGACCGGAGGACTGTTCACCGTGACGATGCCGACTTCGTCATGACGCTCAAGCTTGACCACTTCGCTCACGGTGTCCCTCCTTGGTGGGCTATATGCTTTTGTCGATTTCGCGGTGCGGAATTTAATTCCGCATCTTGACGGCAGGGTTATTTTGAAGCACGGACGTTGTCAACGACTCCGCGCAAGAAGCAGATCAGGGATGAAGCGTACAGGAAAGAAGACTGCGACCGATCGGAATTTCGTCGTCGCGCTTTCCCGCGGACTGGACGTATTGCGCGCATTCCACCCCAATGACGGCCTTCTCGGCAATCAAGAGATCGCGGCGCGGACGAATCTGCCTAAGCCGACCGTGTCGCGGCTGACCTATACACTGACAAAGCTCGGTTATCTGACGCCGGTTCCACGCTTCGAGAAGTACCAGCTCACGCCCGCGGCGATGTCACTCGGCTACGCCGCACTCGCAAATCTCGGTGTTCGGCATTTGTCCGAACCGTTTCGCGAGGAAATGATGCGCGCGACCGGCGGCGCGGTCGCCGTCGGCGGCCGCGACCGTCACAGCATGATCTATTTCGGACAGAGCCGCGGCAGCGAGACCGTCGGCGTTCAACTTGACGTCGGCTCCCGCGTACCGATTGCAACCAGCGCGATGGGCCGCGCCTATTTCTGGGCACTCGACGCCGACGATCGCGCGGAGCTCTCGCGTCTGCTGCGCGAGCATTACGGCAGCCGCTGGCCGAAGATGCGCGATGGATTGGAACGTTCCGGCGAGACCGTGGCGAAGTACGGCTTTGCGATTTCGGTCGGCGACTGGCACGACGACATCGGCGCCGCCGGCGTCGCACTCAAGCTCAACGACGGAACTGGACCTTACGCATTTAACTGCGGCGCGCCCGCATTCCGTTTCACGGAAGAGCGTTTGATCAACGACATTGGACCGCGTCTGCTCGCGATGGTAAGGAACATCGAAGCGGCACTCGGGGGTCTGATGCCGCAATCAAAAAAAGAACCCAGCAAAAAGCTGAGATCAGGAGGAAGAGTTGCACGCGTGGCCGAGGGGATCAGATAGTCTTTGTCATCGCTGGGAGCGGTTTGCATCGCCCCTTTGCCCACTGAATCACGTGGGCGAGACGAGATGACGCAGGCACAGCTCGCGCAGGGGACATCGCCCCTGCTCGCCGTTCGCGACGTCAGCGTCGTGTTCGGCGGCATCGTCGCGCTCAACGGCGTGTCCTTCGACATGCACAAGGGCCAGATCCTCGGATTGATCGGGCCAAACGGCGCCGGCAAGACAACGCTCTTCAATTGTCTCTCGCGGCTCTATCAGCCGTCGTCCGGCGACATCCTGATGGAAGGCGTGAGCATCCTGACACGGGCGCCGCACCGGATCGCCGAGATCGGCATCGGCCGCACTTTCCAGAACGTCGCGCTGTTTCCGAACCTATCGGTGATGGACAATGTCCGTGTCGGCGCGCATTCGAAGACCTCCAGCGACATCATCAGCGACTCCCTGAAGCTTGCCTGGGTCCGGCGCAGCGAGGCCAGCGTCAACAAGAAGGTGCACGAGATCCTCGCTTATCTCGGCCTTGAGGACGTCGCCCACACCGTCGTGTCCGGCCTGCCCTTCGGCACACAGAAGCGGGTCGAGTTGGCGCGCGCTCTGGCAGCCGATCCGAAGATCCTGCTGCTCGACGAGCCGGCCGGCGGCCTCAACCACGAAGAAGTCTACGTACTCGGGGACCTCATTCGCCGCATCCGCGATGAGCGCCACATGACCGTGCTGCTGGTCGAGCACCACATGGGCCTCGTGATGTCGATCGCCGACCACGTCGTCGCGCTGAATTTCGGCAAGAAACTCGCGGAAGGCACGCCGGCTCAGGTGCAGGCCGATCCCGACGTCATCAAGGCCTATCTCGGGAGCAAGGATCAATGACGCAGCTGCTCAACGTCAAGGATCTGCGCGCCTATTATGGCCAGGTCCAGGCGCTCCACGGCCTGTCCTTCTCGCTCAACGAGGGCTCGCTCGTGACGCTGCTCGGCGCCAACGGCGCCGGCAAGACCACCACACTGCGCGCGATCTGCAACATGGTGCGCTCCACCGGCGACGTCGAGTTCGAAGGCAAGCCGCTGAACAACCGCTCCACCGAGAGCATCGTGAGATTCGGCATCGCCCACGTGCCGCAAGGCCGCGGCACCTTCACCAATATGACGGTGGAGGAGAATCTCCAGTTGGGGGCCATCACCCGCAAGGATCGCGCCGGCATCGTCTCCGACATCGAGCGCATGTATGCGCATTTTCCGGTCCTGAAGCAGCGCCACACCCAGCAGGCCGGCACGCTCTCCGGCGGCGAGCAGCAGATGCTCGCGGTCGCGCGCGCGTTGATGCTGCGGCCGCGCCTGATGCTGCTGGACGAGCCGTCCTTCGGCCTCGCGCCGCTGGTGGTGCGTGACCTGTTCGGCATCCTCGGCAAGATCAACCGCGAGGACAAGGTGTCGATCCTCGTGGTCGAGCAGAACGCGCAACTCGCGCTCGAACTCGCCGACCAGGCTTATGTGATCGAGACGGGCCGTATCGTGATGTCCGGCAAAGCCAAGGACATCGCGAACAACGAAGAAATCCGCAAATCCTATCTGGGTTACTGAGGGAGCCGGGACAATGGAGCTGTTCACCAACCAGGTCCTGGCCGGCATCGCCACGGGCGCGATCTATGCCTGCATGGCCTTGGCCGTCGTCATGATCTACCAAGCCATCGATCATCTCAACTTCGCGCAAGGCGAGATGGCGATGTTCTCGACCTTCATCTCCTGGCAGTTGATGCAGTGGGGCGTGTCCTACTGGGCCGCCTTCCTGATCACGCTGGCATTTTCCTTCGTCGCGGGCATCGCGATCGAGCGCATCCTGTTCAAGCCGCTCGCGAAAGCACCGGTGCTGACCAACGTCGCCGGCTTCATCGCGCTGTTTGCGATCATCAACTCCTCGGCCGGCCTGATCTGGGACTTCACGATCAAGCAATATCCGACCCCGTTCGGCTCCGCACCGTTCCTCGGCAGCCAGCTGATCTCCACCCACCAGGCCGGCATGATCGGCGTCACGATAGCGCTGCTGCTCGCGCTGTATTTCTTCTTCCAGTACACGCGGATCGGTCTTGCGATGCGCGCGGCCGCCTCGGTGCCTGAATCGGCCCGCCTCGTCGGCATCAACACGAGCTGGATGATCGCGCTCGGCTGGGGCATGGCAACCGCGATCGGCTCGATCGCCGGCATGCTGATCGCTCCGGTTGTTTTCCTCGAGCCCAACATGATGGGCGGCGTGCTGATCTACGGCTTCGCCGCCGCGGTGCTCGGCGGTCTGTCGAGCCCGTTCGGCGCCGTGGTCGGCGGCTTCCTGGTCGGCGTGTTCGAGAACCTCGCCGGCACCTACATCCCCGGCGTCGGCAACGAACTGAAGCTCCCGATCGCGCTCGCGCTGATCATCTCCGTCCTGGTCGTCAAACCCGCTGGCCTGTTCGGCCGGCCAATCGTCAAGCGAGTTTGATCATGAGCGCAGCAGAAGAAGTCGTCACCGAAGGCCACGAGGCGGTCGAGGCGGTCCCGAAGCGGGCCATGACGCTGGGCACCGGCACCTCGCTGGTGGTGCTGGCGGCGTTGTTGGTCGTGCCGTTGTTTGTCAAGAACTTCATCATCTTCCAGATGACGATGCTCCTGATCTACGGGCTCGCGGTGCTGGCGCTGAACATCCTGACCGGCGGTTCCGGCCAGTTCTCGCTCGGCCAGAGCGCATTCTACGCCGTCGGCGCCTATACCTCGGCGGTGCTGATGGAGCATGCCAACGTCAACTATGCGCTGACCATCCCGATTTCCGCAGCGATCTGCTTCGGGTTCGGCTACCTGTTCGGAAAGCCGGCGCTGCGGCTGTCGGGCATCTATCTCGCGCTCGCGACCTTCGCACTCGCCACCGCAATGCCGCAGCTGCTCAAGCTGAACTTCCTCGAGCACTGGACCGGCGGCGTGCAGGGCCTCGTCGTCACCAAGCCGGACGCGCCGTTCGGCCTGCCGATGTCGCAGGACATGTGGCTGTACTATTTCACGCTCATCGTGACGATCGCGATCTACATCTTCTCGGTGAACCTGCTGCGCTCCCGCTCGGGCCGCGCCTTCATGGCGATCCGCGACAACGAGATCGCGGCCTCCTCGATGGGCGTCAATGTCGCGCTCTACAAGACACTGGCCTTCGGCGTGTCCGCGGGCATCACCGGCGTCGCCGGCTCGCTCGGCGCCATCGCCGTGCAATTCGTCGCGCCCGACAGCTACACCATCACGCTCGCGATCTCGCTGTTCCTCGGCATGGTCGTCGGCGGCGTCGGCTGGCTGCCCGGCTCGTTCGTCGGCGCGGCCTTCATCATTTTCGTGCCGAACATGGCGGAGAGCATCTCAAAGGGCCTCTCCGGCGCCGTGTTCGGCGTCCTCCTGTTCCTCGTCATCTACCTGGTGCCGCATGGCGCACGGCAGATCGCGATCCTGGGCCAGCAACTCGCCGGCAAGATCAGGAAGAACTGAAGACTCTCATCCAGGCGTTCATTGAAGAAGGAGATCGAATTGCTTTTTGGAAGAACACTGCGAGCCGCCGCGCTGGTCACGGCAACGGCGGCCATTTCCCTCACCTCCGGCGCTGCACTCGCCCAAAAGAAGTACGACACCGGCGCGTCCGATACCGAGATCAAGATCGGCAACATCATGCCGTACAGCGGTCCGGCGTCGGCCTATGGCATCATCGGCAAGACCGAAGAAGCCTACTTCCGGATGATCAACGACAAGGGCGGCATCAACGGCCGCAAGATCAACTTCGTTAGCTATGACGACGGCTATTCGCCGCCGAAGGCCGTCGAGCAGGTGCGCAAGCTGGTCGAGAGCGACGAGGTGCTGGTGGTGTTCAACCCACTCGGCACGCCCTCGAACACGGCAATCCAGAAGTACCTGAACGCCAAGAAGATCCCGCAGCTCTTCGTCGCCACCGGCGCCACCAAGTGGAACGACCCGAAGAACTTCCCCTGGACCATGGGCTGGCAGCCCTCCTACCAGAGCGAAGCGCAGATCTACGCGAAATGGCTGATGAAGGAGAAGCCCGACGCCAAGGTCGCGATCCTCTACCAGAACGACGATTTCGGCAAAGACTACCTCAAGGGCACCAAGGACGGCCTCGGCGCCAAGGCCTCGTCCATGATCATTATGGAGGAGAGCTACGAGGTGTCCGAGCCGTCGATCGACGGCCACATCGTCAAGATCAAGGCCGCCAATCCCGACGTGCTCTTGATCTACACCACGCCGAAGTTCGCGGCCCAGACCATCAAAAAGACCGCCGAGCTCAGCTGGAAGCCGCTCCAGATCCTCACCAACGTGTCGATCTCGGTCGGCAGCGTGATGAAGCCGGCCGGCTTCGAGAACGCGCAGGGCGTGCTGTCGGCGGCCTATGCCAAGGACTCCACGGATCCGCAATGGGCCAACGACCCCGGCATGAAGAAGTGGAATGAGTTCGTCGACAAGTACATGCCTGGCGCCGACAAATCGGACACCAGCATGGTCTACGGCTATGGCGCCGCCTCGACCCTCGCCAAGGTGCTGGAGATGTGCGGCGACGATCTCACCCGCGCCAACATCATGAAGCAGGCCGCCGCATTGAAGGACTTCGCTCCGGACACCCTGCTGCCCGGCGTCAAGATCAACACCAGTGCCACCGATTTCGCTCCGATCGCGCAGCTCCAGATGATGCGTTTCAAGGGCGAGAAGTGGGAACTGTTCGGCGAGATCATCAGCGGCGACGTCGCCTCCGAGTGAACCGCTGACGCAACAATTCGAGCTGACAAGCCCCCGCGGGCGACCGCGGGGGCTTTTTGTTGACGGCCGGCGTCAATCTTGTTCAATGCGGCGCCGATCCAGCCCGGGGTAGGAGAACTATGATCGCCGTTCGATTTCAGGTTGCGACCTTCTCGGCCGCATTCGCGTTGTGCACTGCGATGAGCGGCGGGGCACTGGCGCAAAAGAAATACGATACCGGCGCCTCCGACACCGAGATCAAGATCGGCAACATCATGCCCTATAGCGGCCCCGCCTCCGCCTATGCCGCCATCGGCAAGACCGAGGAGGCCTATTTCAACAAGATCAATGCCGAGGGCGGCATCAACGGCCGCAAGATCAGGTTCATCTCCTATGACGACGCCTACTCGCCGCCGAAAACGGTGGAGCAGGCGCGCAAGCTGGTCGAGAGCGACGGCGTGCTTTTGATCTTCGGCTCGCTCGGAACCTCCACCAACAATGCAATCCGCAGATACATGAACGAGAAGAAGGTGCCGCAATTGTTCGTGGCGAGCGGCGCCTCGAAGTGGAACGACCCGAAGAACTTCCCCTGGACCATGGGCTGGCAGCCGAGCTACGTCAGCGAGGCGCGCATCTACGCCAAGTACATCATGAAGGAGAAGCCGGACGGCAAGATCGGCGTGCTCTACCAGAACGACGATTTTGGCAAGGACTATCTGAAGGGACTGAAGGAGGGCCTTGGCCCGAAGGCCTCGATGATCGTGCGGGAAGAAGGCTACGACACCTCCGAGCCGGCGATCGACGAGCGGGTTGTGAAGCTGAAGTCCACGGGCGCCGATATCTTCATCAGCATTAGCAGCCCGAAATTCGCCGCGCAGGGGATCAAGAAGGCGGCGGAGATCAACTGGCATCCGATCCAGATCATCTCCAACGTGTCGGCTTCGGTCGGCGGCGTGCTGGAGCCGGCCGGCCTCGAGGTCTCGCAAGGCGTGCTGTCGGCGAGCTACGCCAAGGACGGCTCCGACCCGCAATGGAACGCCGACGACGGCATGAAGAAGTTCTACAATTTCCTCGCGCAGTACGAGCCAAAGGCCAACAAGCTCGATGCCGGCGTGGTGTTCGGCTATGCGGCAGCGCAGACGATGGTGAAGGTGCTGCAGATGTGCGGCGACGATCTCACCCGCGAGAACATCATGAGGCAGGCCGCCTCCTTGAAGGATTTCGAACCCGATACGCTCTTGCCCGGGATCAAGATCAACACCGCGCCGGACGATTTCGCGCCGATCAAGCAGCTGCAGATGATGCGCTTCAAGGGCAAGAAGTGGGAGCTGTTCGGCGATGTGATCTCGAGCGAGCTTGGCCACTGAGCGTCGCGCAATTAAAGATCGCGCTGCTATACGTCGACAACTTAAGCGCAATTGATTAACGGCGCGCGGAATCTCACGAGCCGGAATATTCCCCGCGGCCTCAAATCATTTGCACGTCCTTCGCCGGTGACCCAGGCGCGCTTTTTCTTGCTGGCCGCGATTTATGGGTATTGAATGTGCGACGGAGCGGCGCGCAACGACCGCTCCCAATCAAGAACAATCGACACATTCAACCGACCCAGGGAGAGCGAGATGCCTGCAATGCACGTGCGGTTGGCAGCTTTTTCGGCTGCCTTCCTGATGGCTACCACCTTGTCCACGGCAGCATCGGCACAGAAGAAATACGACACCGGCGCGTCCGACACCGAGATCAAGATCGGCAACATCATGCCCTACAGCGGACCGGCCTCCTCTTACGGCGTGATCGGCAAGACCGAGGAGGCCTATTTCCGCAAGATCAACGCGGAAGGCGGCATCAACGGTCGCAAGATCAGCTTCGTCTCCTATGACGACGCCTATTCCCCGCCGAAGACGGTGGAGCAGGCGCGCAAGCTGGTCGAGAGCGACGAAGTCCTGCTGATCTTTAATTCGCTCGGAACGCCGCCGAACTCGGCGATCCAGAAATACATGAACCAGAAGAAGGTGCCGCAGCTGTTCGTCGCCACCGGCGCTACCAAATGGAACGATCCGCAAGCTTTCCCGTGGACCATGGGCTGGCAGCCGAACTACCAAAGCGAGACCGTCATCTATGCCAAGTACATCCTGAAGAACAAGCCGGACGCCAAGATCGCGGTGCTCTATCAGAACGACGATTACGGCAAGGACTATCTGAAGGGCTTCAAG
The DNA here is from genome assembly GCF_000296215.2 of Bradyrhizobium sp. CCGE-LA001. Taxonomy (NCBI): domain Bacteria; kingdom Pseudomonadati; phylum Pseudomonadota; class Alphaproteobacteria; order Hyphomicrobiales; family Nitrobacteraceae; genus Bradyrhizobium; species Bradyrhizobium sp. CCGE-LA001. The sequence continues at coordinate 7,258,372 of NZ_CP013949.1, forward strand.
GACGGGCTCGGCGCCAAAGCGGCCTCGATGATCGTTATCGAGGACACCTATGAGGTCTCCGAGCCGACCATCGACTCGCACATCGTGAGACTGAAGGCCTCGGGCGCCGACGTCTTCATGAACATCACCACGCCGAAATTCGCGGCGCAAGCGATCAAGAAGAATGCCGAGCTCGGCTGGAAGCCGCTGCACTTCCTCAACAACGTCTCGAACTCGATCGGCAGCGTGATCAAGCCGGCCGGCTTCGAGAATGCGCAGGACGTCATCTCGTCGCAGTATTTCAAGGATCCCACCGACGCGCAATGGAAGAGCGACCCTGCGATGATTGGCTGGAACGAGTTCCTGGACAAGTACTATCCGGAAGCGAACCGCGCCGATGCCGCGGTGATGTACGGCTACATCGTGGCCCAGGGCCTTGTCCACGTGCTCAAGGCCTGCGGCGACAATCTGACCCGCGAGAACGTCATGAAACAGGCCGCCAGCATCAAGGATTACGAGCCGGGCGGCCTGTTGCCGGGCATCAAGGTAAACACCTCGGCGACCGATTTCGCCCCGCTCTCGCAGCTGCAGCTGATGCGCTTCAAGGGCGAGCATTGGGAGCGATTTGGCGACATCCTGAGCGGCGACGTCGGCGGCTGAACGTTAACCAGTCGCCGAACGTGTGACCAAAAATCGACTAAAGACGCAGCCCCTGCGGCTCTGCCGCAGGGTCTTTTCCTTGAAGCCCTCGGGCAAATCGTATTGAATTGCGACGCGTCGCCAAAAACAATCAAGCCAAGAAAAGGACGCGCACACATCAAGAAAAACAGGGAGATTGGAATGCCTGCTGTCACCGGCAAGCTTGCGGCCGCTTCATTGGCGCTCGCGCTTCTCGCGGCCACGACGTCCACCGCATCGGCCCAGAAGAAATACGATACCGGCGCGACCGACACCGAGATCAAGATCGGCAACATCATGCCCTACAGCGGACCGGCCTCCGCCTATGGCATCATCGGACGGACCGAGGCCGCCTATTTCAAGAAGATCAACGAAGAGGGCGGCATCAACGGCCGCAAGATCAATTTCGTCTCCTACGACGACGCCTACTCGCCGCCCAAGACGGTGGAGCAGGCACGCAAGCTCGTCGAGAGCGACGAGGTGCTGCTGGTCTTCAACTCGCTCGGCACGCCGCCGAACTCGGCGATCCAGAAATACATGAACTCGAAGAAGGTGCCGCAACTCTTCGTCGCCACCGGCGCCACCAAGTGGAACGATCCACAGAACTTCCCCTGGACGATGGGCTGGCAGCCCAACTACCAGAGCGAGACGCAGATCTACGCGAAGTACATCCTGAAGGCGATGCCGAACGCCAAGATCGGCGTGCTCTACCAGAACGACGATTACGGCAAGGACTATTTGAAGGGCCTGAAGGACGGTCTCGGCGCCAAGGCCGCGAGCATGATCGTGCTGGAGGAAAGCTACGAGACTTCGGAGCCGACCATCGACAACCACATCGTCAAGCTGAAGGCGACGGGCGCCGACGTCTTCATCAACATCACCACGCCGAAATTCGCGGCGCAGGCGATCAAGAAGATCTCCGAAATCGGCTGGAAGCCGACGCACTTCCTCAACAACGTCTCGGCCTCGGTCGGCAGCGTGATCAAGCCCGCCGGGTTCGAGAATTCGCAGGACATCATCTCGGCGGCCTATCTGAAGGACGTGTCCGATCCGCAGTGGAAGGACGACGCCGGCATGAAAGCCTTCCTGGAGTTCATGACGAAGTACTTCCCCGAAGGCGACAAGCTCGACGGCGGCACCATCGTCGGCTACGGCGTGGCGCAGACGCTGGTCGAAGTGCTGAAGAAGTGCGGCGACAATCTCACGCGCGAGAACGTCATGAAGCAGGCGGCGAGCCTGAAGGACTTCCGCACCGAAGTGCTGCTGCCCGGCATCAAGATCAACACCGGCGCGAACGACTTCGCACCGATCAGCTCGCTCCAGCTCATGAAGTTCAAGGGCGACAAGTGGGATCTGTTCGGTGAGGTGATCAGCGCCGACGCCGGCGGTTAGTCGCAAGGAACCAGCAATGACAGGCCCCCTGCGCCGATGGCGCAGGGGGCTTTTGCTTGTGCGCCGATCATGATCACGCGATTGCACAATCGAATGATGGCGAAGCCGGCTTACGCTTTCGGGCCTGATGCGGTAGGCATGTGACTGGCCGGCGCCCACCGCCGATCTCTCCTGTCTACCAAGGCCTTTCGTCATGACCGATCGCCGTCCCCTGCTTCGCGCGCTCTACGACGCTGCCGTTGCCGCCGCCCATCCGAACACGATCCTGGCGCCGCATCTGCGCCCTGCACCCAGGGGACGCGTGATCTGCCTCGCCGCCGGCAAGGGCGCCGGCGCGATGGCGACGGCGGCCGAACGGCACTATCTCGACACGCTGAAGCTCGCACCGGAGCGCCTCGTCGGTATCGCCACCACGCGCCACGGCTACGGCGTGCCGACCCGCCGCATCCGCGTGGTCGAGGCCGGCCATCCCGTGCCCGACGAGGCCGGGCTGAGGGGCGCCGCCGACACGCTCGCGCTCGCGGGCGAGGCCGGTCCCGACGATCTGCTGCTGGTGCTGCTCACCGGCGGCGGCTCGGCGAACTGGATCGCGCCGGTGGAGGGCATCAGCTTCGCGCAGAAGCAAGCGGTCAACAAGGCGCTGCTCCGTTCGGGCGCGCCGATCGGCGAGATGAACGTCGTGCGCAAGCATCTCTCGCGGATCAAGGGCGGCCGTCTCGCGCGCGCCGGCAGGAATGCTGCCGAGATCGTGACGCTGGCGATCTCCGACGTGCCGCATGACGATCCCTCCGCGATCGCCTCCGGCCCCACCGTGCCGGACCCGACGACGCTCGCCGATGCGCGCGCAATTGTCGCGAAATACAGGCTCGACATCGACGATGCGGTGCGGCGTGCCCTCGACGATTCCGCCAATGAAAGCTGCAAGCCGGGCGACGCGGCCTTTGCGCGCGCGCAGTTCGAACTGATCGCGCGGCCCAAGCAATCGCTCGACGCCGCCGTCAAGCTCGCGCGCGAGGCCGGCTTTGAGACCATCGATCTCGGTGCCGATCTCGAAGGCGAGGCGCGCGAGGTCGCCGCCGATCATGCCAGGCTCGCGCTTGAAGCCCGCGCGCAAGGCAAGCGTGTCGCGATCCTCTCCGGCGGCGAGCTCACGGTCACCGTGCGCGGCAATGGGCGCGGCGGACCGAACCAGGAATACGCGCTGGCACTCGCCGGCCTCCTGAAGGACACCCCAAACATTTCGGCGCTGGCCGCCGACACCGACGGCGCCGACGGCGGCGCCGGTCATCCCACCGACCCGGCCGGCGCGCTGATCGACGCCGCGACGTTTGCGAAGATGAAGGCGCAGAGGCTCCAGCCGCAGGCCTATCTCGACAACAACGACGCGACGACGTTCTTCGAGGCGACCGGCGATCTGCTCCAGCCCGGCCCGACGCTGACCAACGTGAACGACATCCGCGTGGTTTTGGTGGACTGAAGTTCGCTTACCCTCCCCTGGCGGGGGAGGGTCGGCTCGCAATCGAGCGCAGCGAGATGCGAGACGGGGTGGGGTGACAGTCTCTCAACCGATGCAGTGCCCGAGTGGAGAGATCACCCCCACCCCGCCCACGCTACGCGCGGTCGACCCTTCCCCCGAGGAGAGGGTAGGAGTCAAAACTCGTTGGCGATCTTCGACAACATCCCCAGCAAGGCTTCGCGGTTGCTCTGCCCGAGCAGGTCGTTCAGCCGGGCCTCGTGCTTGGTGGCGACGAGCTTCTTGGCGCGGGCGAGCACCGCCTTGCCCTTGTCGGTGAGCACCAGGATGTGGGAGCGGCGGTCGTTGGTGGAGCGGATGCGCGCGCACAGGTCGCGGCTTTCGAGATTGTCGAGCATAGCCACGAAATTCGGCCTGAGGATGCCGAGCGTGGAGGCAATCTCGGTCTGGTTTCGGCCCGGATTCTTCTCGACCAGCAGCAGCACGGAGAATTGCGCCGGCGTGAGCTGGAGCGAAGCCATGCAGCGCAGGAAATTCTCGAACACCTTGAGCTGGGCCCGCTTCAAGACGTAGCCCAGCTGTTCGGAGAGCTCGCCGAGCTGGAGGGCCTCCGCCTGCGGCTCGCCTGCGTCCTTGCGGCCCTTGGCCGCGTCGGCCGGCTTTTCGGAGGACTTTTCAGCGGACTTTTCAGCGGTTTTGGAAACGGTCATCGCCTCGTGCTCGTAATCCCGCTAAGTTTAGGGCAGGTCGTTCCCTACCCTTGATGTTATATTTGATAATTGTTATGGACCATATCAAATATCGTCAGCGTTTTTCAATGGCTGTGAGCGGACGGTCCACCACAATCGCGGGGATCGGTCCGGATTAGGGGGAGCGTCCGGTCTTGAATACCACCATCATGCTGTTCCTGGTGCAGGACGGCATCACCAATGGCGCGATCTATGCGCTACTCGGCCTGGCGCTGGTGCTGGTGTTCGCCGTCACCCGCGTCATCCTCATTCCCCAGGGCGAATTCGTCACCTATGGCGCGCTGACCTACGCCTCGCTGGCGGCGGGCCAGATGCCGGGCACCGCCAAGCTCGCGTTGGCGCTGGGCATCGGCGCCTTCGCCTTCGACCTGTTCGCCGCGCGCAAGGCCCTGCACGGCCGCCTGATCCTGCGAAGCGTGATCGCCAACGTCGTGCTGCCGGCCATCGTGCTGGCGCTGACGCTGTACTTCGCCGCCCAGAAGCCGCCGATCGCGGCCTGCATCGCGCTGTCGCTGGTGATCGTGGCCATGATCGGCCTCTACATCTACCGCATCGCGTTCCAGCCGCTGGCCCACACCTCCGTGCTGGTATTGCTGATCGCCTCGGTGGGCGTCCATCTCGCGCTGCAGGGACTTGGCCTGTTGTTCTTCGGCGCCGAGGGACAGCGCGGGCCTGCCGTGCTGTCCGGCGCCTTCACCGCCGGTGCGCTGCGCTTCACCGGCCAGAGCATCACCGTCTACGCCATCACCATCGCCTTCATCGTCGCTCTCTGGCTGTTCTTCGGCCTGACGCTGTACGGCAAGGCGCTGCGCGCGACCGCGGTGAACCGTCTCGGGGCGCGGCTCGCCGGCATCCGCACCACACTGTCAGGACAGATCGCCTTCCTGCTGGCGTCGGTGATCGGTGCGCTGTCGGGCATCCTGATCGTGCCGATCACGACATTGTACTACGACTCCGGCTTCCTGATCGGCCTGAAGGGCTTCGTCGCCGCGATCATCGGCGGCCTGGTCAGCTATCCGCTCACCGCCGTCGCGGCACTCGTGGTCGGCACGGTCGAGGCATTCTCGTCCTTCTACGCCTCTAATTACAAAGAGGTCATCGTCTTCATGTTGCTGATCCCGGTGCTGCTGCTGCGCTCGCTCGCCGCGCCGGCGGTCGAGGAAGAGAAGGACTGAGGCTAAGATGCAAAGCCGGCTTCCCATTCTCGTCTTCGCAGCCGTCATGGCGGTGATCCCGTTCATCCCGGGCATGCCACCGTTCTGGATCGTGCTGCTCGACAATATCGGCCTTGCCGCCCTGGTCGCGATGGGCCTCGTACTGCTGACCGGCGTCGGCGGCCTGACCTCCTTTGGACAAGCCGCCTTCGTCGGCTTCGGCGCCTACACCACCGCGGTGCTGTCGACGGCCTATGGCGTCTCGCCGTGGCTGACCCTGCCGCTGTCGCTCCTGGTCAGCGGCGTGTTCGCAGTGCTGCTCGGCCTGATCACCGTCCGCCTGTCGGGCCATTACCTGCCGCTCGGCACCATCGCCTGGGGGCTCGGGCTGTTCTATCTCTTCAGCAAGCTGGAATTCCTGGGGAGAAACGACGGCATCTCGGCGATCCCGCCACTGTCGATCGGCACATTCAAGATGCTCTCGCCCGGCTCGATCTATTACGCGATCTGGATCGCCGTGATCGTTTCGGCGCTGTTGACGATGAACCTGCTGGACTCCCGCACCGGCCGCGCCATCCGCGCGCTCAGGCGCGGCCATGTCGCGGCGGAAGCTTTCGGTGTGCACACGCCGCGTGCCAAGCTCCTGGTGTTCATCCACGCCGCCGTGCTCGCCGGGCTCTCGGGGTGGCTCTACGCGCACCTTCAGCGCGCGGTGAACCCGACGCCGTTCGGCGCGCATATGGGCATCGAATACCTCTTCATCGCCGTGGTCGGCGGCGCCGGCTATGTCTGGGGCGGCGTGCTGGGCGCCGCGATCGTCGTGATCCTGAAGGAGGTGCTGCAGAGCTATCTGCCGCTGCTCCTGCCCGGCTCCGGGCAGGTCGAGACCATCGTGTTCGGCATCATGCTGGTGGCGCTGCTCCAGCTCGCACCCGGAGGGTTGTGGCCCTGGCTGATGTCGTTCCTGCCCGAGCGCATCGGTGGCAAGACGCCCGACACCTCGCTGAAGCTCGAGCATCGTGCCCGCGCACCCGGCGAGTCCAACACCCTGCTCCAGGTCGACAAGGCGCGGAAGCAGTTCGGCGGCGTGGTCGCGGTCAACAACGTCTCCTTCGACGTCCATGCCCGCGAGATCGTCGCCCTGATCGGCCCGAACGGCGCCGGCAAGAGCACGACGTTTAACCTGATCACCGGCGTGCTGTCGGCGACCTCGGGCTCGGTGTCGGTGCTCGGCAAAAAGGTCGACAAGGCGCCGCCGCAGGAGATCGTCAAGCTCGGCATCTCCCGCACGTTCCAGCACGTCAAGCTGGTGCCTGATATGACGGTGCTGGAGAACGTCGCGATCGGCGCGCATCTGCGCGGCCACGCCGGCCCAGTTGCCTCGATGCTGCGCCTCGACCGCGCCGACGAGGCCAAGCTGCTCGCGGAAGCCGCCCGCCAGATCGAGCGCGTCGGCCTCACCGAGCAGATGCACCAGCTGGCCGGCAGCCTTTCGCTCGGCCAGCAGCGCATCGTCGAAATCGCCCGCGCGCTCTGCGTCGACCCGATGCTTTTGCTGCTCGACGAGCCGGCCGCGGGCCTGCGCCACATGGAGAAGCAGCGGCTGGCAACGCTGCTGCGCGAGCTGCGCGACGGCGGCATGAGCGTGCTGCTGGTCGAGCACGACATGGGCTTCGTCATGAACCTCGCCGACCGCATCGTCGTGCTCGATTTCGGCACCAAGATCGCGGAGGGCACCCCCGCCACGATCAAGACCAACCCGGAAGTGATCAAGGCTTATCTCGGAGTGGCGGCATGAGCGCGTTGTTGTCCGTCGCCGACGCGCATGTCGCCTATGGCAAGGTCGAGGCGGTGCGCTCGGTCTCGCTCGAGGTCGGCGCCAACCAGATCGTCACCATCGTCGGCGCCAACGGCGCCGGCAAGACCACGCTGCTCTCGGCCATCATGGGCATTTTGCCGCTGAAAGGACGCGTCGCCTTTGCCGGCCAGGAGCTCGCCCGGCTCGACATCGAGGATCGCGTCGCGATGGGCCTCGGCCTCGTCCCTGAACATCGCGAATTGTTCGTCACCATGAATGTCGAGGACAATCTCGAGCTTGGCGCCTTCCGCATCGAACGGAGCAAGGCGAGGGCTTCGATGGAGCGCGTCTACGCGCTGTTTCCGCGGCTGAAGGAGCGGCGCAAGCAGCTGGCCGGCACGCTCTCCGGCGGCGAGCAGCAGATGCTCGCGATGGGCCGCGCGCTGATGGGCGAGCCGAAGCTCCTGATGCTGGACGAGCCGAGCCTCGGCCTCGCCCCGATCATCGTCGCCGACATCTTCCGCATCGTCACCGAGCTGCGCGCCGCCGGCGTCTCCGTGCTGCTGGTCGAGCAGAACGCACAGGCCGCGCTGAAGATCGCGGACCAGGCCTATGTGATGGAGCTCGGCGAGTTCGTGCTCAGTGGCAAAGCCAGCGATATCGCCGCGAACGAGCGGGTTGCGGCGAGCTATCTCGGCTTCCAGCACGAAGGCACGAGCGCGATCTGAGTTTCGCAGCGCCGCGGTATGGTATACTCGCTGTCATCGCCCGGCTTGATGTTTAGACCGGGCGATCCAGTACTCCGAGGTGGTTGCGATCGAGACCAGAGGCCTCTGCGTACTGGATGCCCCGCCTTCGCGGGGCATGACGTCGAAAGATACGGTGAAAGGAAGAAGACCATTCAATCTGGCGTCTCTTGCTTCCCCTTCAGCGCCGCCAGCTCCGCTTCCAGTTCCGCAATCCGCTGATCCCTTGCAGCGAGTGCCGCCGCCACATCCGCCGCGTCGAACTTCTGCGGGATGTGCTGCGGGCAGTTGGTGTCCCAAGCTGCGATCTTGAACAGGATCACCTGCTCGGGCCGGGCGCGGTAGCCTTTCGGCATCAGTGAGGTCGTCAGCGCCTCGTCGTCCTCGACGATGCGCGCCTCGCCCCAGATCTTCACCCGGCGGCGATGGGCATAGTCCATCACGAAGATATAGGCCTTGGGATTCTCCGAGAGATTGCCCTGGGTGATGAACTGCTGGTTGCCGGCATAGTCGGCGAAGGCGAGCGTCTGCTTGTCCAGCACCTTGACAAAGCCCTTGGGCCCACCGCGATGCTGGATATAGGGCTGGCCGTCCGCGGAGGCCGTGGCGAAGTAGAAGCTGTTGGCCTCCGCGAGGAAGGCCGCGAGATTGTCATCGACCTCGGTGCGCCAGCCGCGCTGCTCGCTGCGCGCATAGGCCTCGCGCGAACCCTTGCGCGCCTGGATCGCCTTCACCGCCGACGAAAAGGCGACGTCGCTCGCGTAAGTGTGGACTGCTGTCGTCATCGGAACATCTCCTGAAGTGTCAGGGCGCATTCCTGCGTCTTTCGCCAGCTAAGATGGACTGGCCGGCCGCTAAAACAATCACGCCTCTTGACACTTCATCGTTGCAATATATGCAATAATGCCATGGACCGGCTCGACGCCATGCACGTCTTCGTCACCGTCGCCGATCTACGCGGCTTTGCGCCGGCGGCGCGCAAGCTGCGCTTGTCGCCCTCGGCGGTCACGCGCCTGATCGCGGCGCTGGAGGAGCATCTCGGCGCGCGGCTGTTGCAGCGGACCACCCGGCAAGTGACGCTGACCGACGTCGGCACGCGCTACCTGGAGCGCGCGCGGCGCATCCTTGCCGATGTCGAGGAGGCCGACGGCTCGGCGCGACAGGAGCGTAACCGGCCCAGCGGACATCTCGTGGTGTCCGCGCCGGTCGGCTTCGGCCGGCTGCATGTCGGGCCGGTCATGACTGCCTATCTCAAGCGTTATCCCGAGGTCGCCTGCGAATTGCGGCTGTCGGACCATCTGGTGAACCTGGTCGAGGACGCGGTGGACGCCGCCGTCCGCATCGGCCATCTCGCCGATTCCTCGCTGGTCGCGCGCCAGGTCGGCGAGATGCGGCGGATCGTGGTGGCCGCGCCCGGCTATCTCAAGCGTCACGGCGAGCCGAAGACGCCAGAGGCGCTCGCCAGGCACCAGACCGTCCAGTTCGGCCCCTGGTCCGAATGGCGCTTCCAGCAAGGGGGCCGCGATATCGAGGTGCCGCTGTCCCCTCGTTTCATCAGCAACAGCGCCGACGCGGCGCTGCAATATGCCGAGGCCGGCGGCGGCGTGACGCGCGTGCTGGCCTATCAGGCGGCCGAGGGCCTGAAGCGCGGCCGGCTGAAGATCCTGCTCGCCGCATATGAACAACCGGCGCTGCCGATCCACATCGTCTACCCGACCTCGCGCCTGCTCTCGGCCAAGGTGCGTGCCTTCGTCGATCTCGTGGTGGAGACGGCGAAGTGGAGGTTTGTGTGAAATGCGTGTCCCGGACAAGCTGCAACGCCCTTGGCGTTGCGGCGCAGAGCCGGGATCCAGGAGCAGCAGGTTGGACTGCGGATGAATGGGTCCCGGCTCTGCGGAGCGGCACTTCGCGCCGCACCGCGTCCGGGACACGAAGAGGGCGGCCTCACCCCTTCTTCGGCACCACCCTGAACGTCCCGCTGGCGCGCGCGATCACGGCATCATCCGCCTTCACCAGGCATTGCGCGAAGCAGATCGTGGAGCCGGTCTTGATCGCCTCGCCCTCGACCGCGAGCCATTGGCCGAGCTCGGCGGCGCCGACATAATCGACCGACAGCGAGATCGTGACGAACGACGTCGACCAGCCCGTTGCCTGAGCACAGCTATACCCCATGGCGGCATCGGCCAGCGCCGCGATGAGCCCGCCATGAATGAGCCCGCGCGCGTTGGTGTGCGGCGTCCCCAGCCGCAGCCCTACGGTGACGCCATTCTCGGTCTTCTTCGAGTAGAGCGGCTCCCAGGGATCGGTGAGCGGGGCTTTGCGGAAATGCGGCTCGAAGCCGGCGGGGATGTCGGGAGTAGCCATGGATGTCTCGCGTTGCTGTGTCGGCCGCATTCAACGCGATGTGGATGACGGTTGCATCAATTACAAAGTTTCAAACGAAGTTTGCGCGGGCGTTTGAAACGGGCCCGCTGTCGCAGGTGATGACAACGTGCCTCACAGCGGCGGTGCCGTAGGGTGGGCAAAGCGAAGCGTGCCCACGAGCTTTCGCGATCATAGGAAGATGGTGGGCACGGCGCTTCGCGCCTTTGCCCACCCTACAGCACCGTCTCAGAACGGCAGCCCGACATAGTTCTCCGACAACGACGTCATCGCGGCCTGCGATTGCGTGACGTAGTTGAGCTCAGCAAGCTGGATACGGGCGCCGATGGTGCCGGTGTCGGGGAATTTGTGCAGCATCGACGTCATCCACCAGGAGAAGCGCACCGCTTTCCAGACCCGCGCCAGCGCCTTGGCCGAGTAAGCGTCGATGCCGGCGCTGGATTTCTCGTCGTAGAACTCGCGCAAGGCGCTCGACAGATAGTGCGCGTCGGAAGCGGCAAGGTTCAGCCCCTTGGCGCCGGTCGGCGGCACGATGTGCGCGGCATCACCGCACAGAAACATCCGGCCGAAGCGCATCGGCTCGGCGACGAAGCTGCGCAAGGGCGCGATGCTCTTCTCGATCGACGGGCCGGTGACGAGGCTGTCGGCCGCCTCCTGGTCGAGCCGGCGCTTCAATTCATCCCAGAAGCGGTCGTCCGGCCATTGGTCGACATGATCGTCGAGCGAACATTGCACATAATAACGGCTGCGCCTGGTCGAGCGCATGGTGCAGAGCGCAAAGCCGCGGGCATGGTTGGAATAGATCAGCTCGTGGCTGACAGGCGGCGTATCCGACAAAATGCCGAGCCAGCCGAACGGATAAACCCGCTCGAACTCCTCGATCGCCGCAGCCGGCACGCTGGCGCGGCTGACGCCATGAAAACCGTCGCAGCCGGCGATAAAATCGCAATCGATCGTGTGGGTGACGCCGTCCTTGACGTAAGTTACGCGCGGGTGACTGCCGTCGAAATCATGCGGCTGGACGTCCCTGGCCTCGTACACCGACACGAGACCGGCGGCCTTGCGGGCATTCATCAGGTCGAGCGTGACCTCGGTCTGGCCGTAGATCATCACGGTCTTGCCGGTCGCGCCCTTCATGTCGATGCGGTGACGGCCTCCGGAGAAGGCGAGCTCGATGCCCTCATGCACCAGGCCTTCGGCATGGGCCCGTGCCCCGGCGCCGATCTGGTCCAGCAGGGAGACAGTTCCCTCCTCCAGCAGGCCGGCGCGGATGCGGCCGAGCACGTAATCCGGGGTCTGCCGCTCCAGGATGACGTTGTCGATGCCGTAGCCGTGCAGCAGTTGCCCAAGCAACAATCCAGCCGGCCCGGCCCCGATGATTGCGACTTTTGTCCGCAATACTTGCTCCTCCCGATCCTGTAGGTTCTGGTCGCGGCCTGCTTGTCGCAAAGGTCCGCAGAAGATAATTATATCATATAACGTTTGCGCAAAAGGGAGCAGTCGTCGCCGGGGCAGCGACAAATCCATGCAACATGGCTGACGTAGATGGTGCGAACGCGCGCGCCAGTTCCGGCTTGAACACGGCGGCCAATTATATAACATGTTAATTAACGAGACCGGGCCATCGAAGCCCGCCGTCGAAAACAGGGAGAGACGCGTGATGAGGAAAGCCTGTCTGGCCTTGCTGCTGGCAGCAAGCGTGAGCCCAGCGTTCGCGCAGGACAAGACCTTCGATCTGAAGATCTCACATTGGGTGCCGGCCTCGCATCCGCTGCAAAAATCGCTGGAGGACTGGGCGGCCGCCGTCGAGAAGGATTCCGGCGGCACCATCAAGGGCAAGGTGTTTCCGGCCCAGCAGCTCGGCAAGGCCTTCGACCATTACGACATGGCGCGCGACGGCATCGCCGACGTCACCTACGTCAATCCCGGCTACCAGCCCGGCCGCTTCCCGATCATCGGCGCCGGCGAATTGCCGTTCCTGATCTCGGACGCCAAGGGCGGCTCGATGGGGCTGGACGCCTGGTATCGCAAATATGCCGAGAAGGAGATGAAGGACGTCAAATACTGCCTCGCCTTCGTGCACTCGCCTTCGTCCTTCCATTCCAAGACCAAGAAGATCGTGACGCCGGAGGACGTGAAGGGCCTGAAGATCCGCCCCGCCCACGCCACCATGGCGAATTTCGTCACCTCGCTCGGCGGCACCAATGTGCAGTCATCGGCTCCGGAAGTGCGCGACATCATCGAGCGCGGCGTCGCCGACGGCGTCACCTTCCCCTGGGGTTCCCTGGTGCTGTTCGGCATCGACAAGGTGACCAAATACGACATGGAAGCGCCGCTCTACACCACGACCTTCGTGTTCGTGATCAACAAGGACAAGTACAACGCGATGTCCGACAAGCAGAAGGCCGCGATCGACAAGAACTGCACGGTCGAGACGGCGGGCGCAGTCGGCGAGCATTGGGGCAAGTTCGAGGACGCCGGCATCGCCAAGGTGAAAGCGGAATCCAGCCACGAGGTCTACAAGCTGACGCCTGAACAGACCGCCGCCTGGAAGAAGGCGGCCGAGCCGCTGGTCAAAACCTGGAGTGATGGCGCCAAGAAAGCCGGTGCCGATCCGGACGCCGCGCTCGCCGATCTGAAGGCATCGCTGAAGAAGTACAACGCGCTGGCGGAGTGAGGCGAAGCTGTGGCCGCGCACTGGCTGCACCTCTCCCGCTCGCGGGAGAGGTCGCGCCGAAGGCGCGGGTGAGGGTTCTCTCCCCTTGGGGGCTCTCGATTGTGGAAGCACCCTCTCCCCAACCGTCCCTCGCCTAGCGGGGGAGGGAGCGCACCTTCCTCGCGGAAGCGACTGCATCCAACTTCGCTGACCTTGAACAGGATTCCCCCATGAAGCGCTCCTGGATGGATCGCGTGATCGACTCGATCGAATGGATCGCGGCCGGCTTCGTCGGCATCGTCGCGCTCGACATCTTCCTGTCGGTGCTGCTGCGCAACACGCTGAACTATTCGATTCCGGACAGCTTCGACATCGGCCGGATGCTGCTCGGCATCCTCATCTTCTGGGGCATCGCGGCAACCTCCTATCGCGGCACCCACATCACGGTCGATCTGGTCTGGGGCAATGTCGGGCCGCGCCACCAGCGCATGATCGACGTGTTCGCGACGCTGGTGCTGCTGTTCGTCGTCACCGTGCAGACCTGGACGCTGTTCGACAAGGTCCGGCTGACCTACAACGACAACGTCCAGACCTTCGACCTGCACATGCCGACATGGCCATTCTTCCTCGTCGCCTGGATCGGCGACGTCTGCGCCGTGCTGCTGATCGCGATCCGCACGTACCGGCTGATCTTCCATCCCGAAGACATGCATGAACCCAAGATCAAGGTGACGGAGTGACCATGAGTACCGACGCCGTCGCCGTCATCGGCTTCGTCTCCCTGTTCGCCCTGATGCTGCTGCGCGTGCCGGTCGGCATGGCCATGGGCCTCGTCGGCGTGTGCGGCTTCAGCTATCTCGTGGGCTCGACACCGGCCCTGAAGATGGTCGGCCAGGTCACCATGCGGACGGTGACCGACTACACCTTTGGCGTCATCCCGATGTTCCTGCTGATGGGCTCGTTCGTATCCAATTCCGGCATGAGCCGCGAGCTATTCCGCGCCGCCAACGGCTTCGTCGGACACTTGCGGGGCGGGCTCGGCATCGCGACCGTCGGCGCCTGCGGCGGCTTCGCCGCGATCTGCGGCTCCTCGGTCGCGACCGCCGCGACCTTCTCCGCCGTCGCCTATCCCGAGATGCGGCGCTTCGGCTACCCGCAATCCTTTGCTACCGGCGTGATCGCGGCCGGCGGTACGCTGGGCGCGATGCTGCCGCCTTCCACCGTGCTCGCGGTGTACGGCATCATCACCGAGCAGGACATCGGCAAGCTGTTCATTGCCGGCATCATCCCGGGCCTGCTCGCGATGACCATGTACATGATCACGATCTTCCTGATCGGTTATTTCCGCCCCGACTTCCTGCCCAAGGGAAAGGTGACGCCGTGGCGCGAGCGCTTTGCCGGGTTGAAGGAGATCTGGGCGCCTGTGCTGCTGTTCGTCTTCGTCATCGGCGGCCTCTACGGCCTGCCCTTCCTGCCGCGCTTCACCCCGACGGAAGCCGGCGGCGTCGGCGCCACCGGCGCCTTCATCATCGGCGTGCTCACCGGCCGGCTCGACCGCGAGAAGGTGCTGGCCTCGCTGCTGCAGGCAACGCGCACCGCGGCCGCGGTGTTCACCGTGCTGATCGGCGCGCTCATCTTCGGCTATTTCCTCACGGTGACGCAGACTCCGCAGAAGGTGACGGAACTCCTCACCGGGCTCGGTCTCGGGCCCTACGGCGTGCTGGCGCTGATCATGGTGATGTATCTCGTGCTCGGCTGCCTGATGGACGCCATGGCGATGATCATCCTCACCGTGCCGATCATCTTCCCGGTGATCATGCATCTCGGCTTCGACCCGATCTGGTTCGGCATCATCATCGTCATGACCGTCGAGCTCGGCCTGATCCATCCGCCGGTCGGCATGAACGTCTTCGTGATCAAGAGTGTGGTGAAGGACGTCTCCTTCTCCACCATCTTCAAGGGCGTGATCCCGTTCGTGGCGACAGACTTGGTACGGCTGGTGATCCTGATCGCGTTTCCGTTGCTGGCGACCTGGCTGCCGACGCGAATGATGGCGCACTAGGCCCGACGCGGAGAGCTCTCTTCCCCTCTCCCCTTGTGGGAGAGAGTGGCTCGCCGCGCAGCGGCGAGACGGGTGAGGGGTATCTCTCCGCGAGTCCAACTCTTGTTTGGACGCAAGGAGAGATACCCCTCATCCGGCGCTTCGCGCCACCTTCTCAAGGGGAGAAGGAAGAAAGAGCGATAGATTGGAGATAGGCGATGACCACGCCGATGCTAGCGACGAAATACGCATTCACCATCACCGCGCGCATCGGTGACGTCGTCACCGCCGGCGAGACCGGGATCGGCGTCCGCCGCATCATCCCGATCATCGGCGGCGACGTGACGGGCGCGATCACCGGCAGGGTGCTGCCGTTCGGCGCCGACTTCCAGACCATCCGCCCCAACGAGCTGATCGACCTGGAGGCGAAATACGCCTTCGAGACCGACGACGGCGCCACCGTCTATGTCGAGAACAAGGGTATGCGCTTCGGCCCGGTCGAGCTGCTGCAGAAGCTCAAGCGCGGCGAGCCGGTCGATCCCAAGCTCATCTATTTCCGCACCGTGCCGAAATTCGAGACCGGGCATGAGAAGTATCGCTGGTTGATGGAACACATCTTCGTGGGGTCAGCCGCGAGGCATGCGGACCGCGTGGTGATCGACGTGCACCAGGTGATGTGAGGAATCTGTCTTTGCCCGGGGACGGACCTGGTTCAGGATGTGATCTGCGCAAAGTCGTGTAGACCACGGGAGTCCCACCATGTCTCTTATGGCTTCCAGCGAACCAAGCCCCCAACATACCTTCGATTCCGCCGAAATGGGCGCCATCGCTCATCTCTACCGCGGCGAGGTCTATCGTTCGACGATCTGGCGAACGCGGCTCGACAACACGACCAATTGGTCGATCGTCACGATGGGCATCGCGCTGTCGACGACCTTTTCGAGCCCGGAGGCTTCGCCTCTGCCACTCGTACTCGTGGGACTACTCCTTGCCGTGTTCCTCGGGATGGAGGCGCGGCGCTATCGCTATTTCAATGTCTGGCGTGCCCGGGCTCGTTGGCTGGAGAAGAATTTCTATGCGCCAATTTTCACGGGTGAAGCGCACGACGACAGCTGGAAGGCCATCCTGGCGCGCGACTACACTGCACCCCGCCATCACATCTCGCTTGTCCGCGCTGCGGGGCGGCGGTTGCGTCGGAACTACGTTTGGATTCTGGCCATCCAAGCGACTGCCTATTACGGCAAGATTGCAATCCATCCTACGCCCGCGGTGACCTTGACGGAGCTTATCGATCGCGCTGCGGTCGGACCGATTCCCGGCTGGGTCATCCTGATCATGGGCTTTGCCTACAATTCGCGTGGCTGGCGTTCGCGCTCGGCACGATGTGGCTCGACCAACGCGAGCACGGCGTCAAGGGCGACCAGGTCGCGATGGGCTGATGACAGCGGGCGGTTACCCGTTCCTTGGGGGAGCCGAGGCGCGCGCAGCCGCCCCGCCGCCTGGCGAGGGCTCCCCTCCTTGACTCCCCCAGAATTCGTTATACAACATAACTATTCTGACAAGGACGCAAATGACACAGGGAAACGCCGAGACCGCTGCCGCGGGCGCCTCCGGGCTGTTGAGGATCGAGCGGGCGGACCGGGTTCTGACCGTGGGTCTGAACCGGCCGGCCAAGCGCAATGCGCTCAATGACGGCATCATCCTGGAAATCGGCGCGTGTTTTGCGTCCCTGCCCGAGGACATCGGCGCGGTGGTGATCCACGGCATCGGCGACCATTTCTCCAGTGGTCTCGACCTCTCCGAATTGACCGAGCACGACGCCACCGGCGGCCTGCTGCATTCCCAGATGTGGCACCGGGTGTTCGACCGCATCCAGTACAGCCGCGTGCCCGTCATCGCCGCGCTGAGGGGCGCCGTGATCGGCGGCGGGCTGGAGCTTGCCTGTGCCGCACATATCCGCGTCGCCGAGCCCTCGACCTATTTCGCGCTGCCGGAGGGGCAGCGCGGCATCTTCGTCGGCGGTGGCGGCTCGGTGCGGCTGCCGCGGTTGATCGGCGTTGCCCGGATGATGGACATGATGCTGACCGGCCGCGTCTACAGCGCGACCGAAGGCGCCTCCTACGGCTTCGCGCAATATGTGACGGAAGCCGGCAATGGGCTTGCCAAGGCGATGGAGCTCGCGACCAAGGTCGCGTCCAACGCGCCGCTAACGAACTTCGCCGTGCTCCAGGCGCTGCCGATGATCGCGGAGGCCAACCCGCAAACGGGCCTCCTGATGGAGTCGCTGATGGCGACCGTCGCGCAGAGCGACAAGGAAGCCAAGCGGCGGATCCGTGAATTCCTCGAACACAAGACCGCAAAGGTGAAGCCGAAGTCATGAGCGCGCAGCCGTCCTCTTCCAGCATGGAGCGCGGCGCGAGCACTTTCCCGCTGCGGCCCATCTCATTCGGCGATCCCGTCGTCAACATCGAGCGCCGCGACGACGGCACGATCTACCTGCGACCGAAGCAGCCGCTCGGCGACTATCCTGTCCGCATCACCGACCGCCTGCATCATTGGGCGACCACCACGCCCGACCGCATCTTCATGGCGGAGCGCGAAGGCGGCCGCGGCTGGCGCAAGATCACTTACGCCGAGTTGCTCACTGCGAGCCGGCACATCGCATCCGGCCTGATCGCGCGCGGCCTATCGGCGGAGCGGCCGGTCGTCATCCTCTCCGGCAATTCGATCGACCACGCCCTACTCGCGTTCGGCGCGTTCTATGCCGGCATCCCGTTCTGCCCGGTGTCGCCGGCCTATTCGCTGGTGTCGAAGGATTACGGCAAGCTGTCCTATCTGATGAAGCTGCTGACGCCGGGCCTCGTCTTCGCGGAGGATGCCGACAAGTTCGCCGATGCGCTCGCCGCCAATGTCTCGCTCGGCACCGAGATCGCGGCATCCTATGGCCACGTCGCTGGACGCGACGTCACCTTGCTCGCCGATCTCATGGCGACGCCGATCCGCGCCGATCTCGACGACGTCCACGGCAAGATCGGCCCTGATACGATCGCGAAATTCCTGCTGACCTCCGGTTCGACCGGCAATCCCAAGGCCGTCATCAATACCCAGCGCATGATCTGCGCCAACCAGGTGATGCTGCGCGAGACGCTCGCCTTCCTCAAGGACGAGCCGCCCGTCATCATCGACTGGCTGCCCTGGAATCACACTTTTGGCGGCAACCACAATATCGGGCTGACGCTCTACAATGGCGGCTCGATGTATCTGGACGCCGGCAAGCCGATGCCCGGCGGCATCGAGGAGACAGTACGCAATCTCCAGGAGATCTCGCCGACGGTCTATTTCAACGTGCCCAAGGGCTATGAGTCGCTGCTGCCTTACTTGCGCGATGACCAGGGCCTGCGCGCGAAGTTCTTCGACCGGCTGCATGCGATGTTCTTCTCGGGCGCGGCGCTGTCGCCGTTCGTCTGGGACAGCCTCGACGCGCTTGCGGTGAAGGAAAAGGGTTACCGCGTGCCAATGCTCACCGGCTTGGGTGCGACCGAGACCGCGCCCTTCTTCATGTCGGTCAATCCGCGCACCAGCCGCTCCGGCCATGTCGGCCTGCCGGTCTCGGGCAATGACGCGAAACTGGTGCCCAACAACGGCAAGATGGAAGTGCGCGCCAAGGGCCCGAACGTGATGCCTGGTTACTGGCGCCAGCCCGATATCACCGCGAAATCCTTCGATGAGGAGGGTTTCTACAAGATGGGCGACGCGCTGAAGCCCGCCGATCCCGATGATCTCAACTCCGGGTTCGATTTCGACGGCCGCGTCAGCGAGGATTTCAAGCTCGCCAGCGGTACCTGGGTCAGCGTCGGTCCCTTGCGCGCGCGCTTCGTTGCGGCCTGCGCGCCCCTGGTGCGCGACGTCGTCATCGCCGGCATCAACCGCGACGAGATCTCCGCGATCGTGCTGCTCGATCTCGACGGCTGCCGGCTGATCAACCCGACGCTGCCCGCCGACGATCTCACCGTCACCGCTCGCGACCGGCTGGTGCGGGAAGCCTTCCGCGAGCGGCTGATTGGCTTCCTCAGCCAGGCCACCGGCTCCTCGACGCGCGTCACGCGCGCGATCCTGCTGGACGCCCCGCTCTCGATCGACAAGGGCGAAGTCACCGACAAGGGCTCGATCAACCAGCGCGCGGTGCTGGAGCATCGCGGCGAGCTGATCGAGGAGCTCTACGCTGCCAATCCATCGAGCCGTGTGATATCGGTCGGATAAGAAATCAAAGCTATAGGAGAACGCCATGTTGTTGAAGGATCAGGCAGCCATCGTCACCGGCGGTGCATCGGGACTGGGCGCGGCCACCGCGCGAAAGCTCGCGGCGCAGGGCGCCAAGGTCGCTGTGTGCGATCTCAATGCCAAGCTGGCCGAAACCGTTGCGGCCGAGATCAAGGGCGTGGCCGTGACCTGCGACGTCTCCGATGCCGCGTCCGCGGAAGCTGCGATCGCGCAGGCAACCAAGGCCCACGGGCCAGCGCGCGTGCTGGTCAATTGCGCCGGCATCGGCGTTGCCAAGCGCGTGGTCGGTCGTGACGGCCCGATGGCGCTTGCCGATTTCGACAAGGTGATCAAGGTCAATCTGATCGGCACCTTCAACATGCTGCGCCTCGCCGCCACCGAGATGTCCAAGCTCGAGCCGCAGGCGACCGGCGAGCGCGGCGTCATCATCAACACCGCCTCCGTTGCCGCCTATGACGGCCAGATCGGCCAGTCGGCCTATTCGGCCTCCAAGGGCGGCATCGTCGGCATGACGCTGCCGATAGCGCGCGAGCTGGCGCAGTTCGGCGTCCGCGTGCTGACGATTGCGCCCGGCCTGTTCCTGACGCCGCTGCTCGCCAACCTGCCGCAGGAGGCCCAGGACTCGCTTGCCGCAGCGATCCCCTTCCCCCGCCGGCTCGGCCAAGCCGACGAATTTGCCGCGCTCGCGCTGCATATGGTGGAGAATGCGTATCTGAACGGCGAAGTGGTGCGCCTCGACGGCTCGCTGCGTATGGCGCCGAAATAAGGCGCCGCATATGTTCGTGAACCGGCGCGACGTTCAGATCCAGTGGGGCGATTGCGACCCCGCCAACATCGTCTACTACCCGCGCTATTTCGCGATGTTCGACGATTCGACCTCGACCCTGTTCGAGGTCGCCGGCTTCTCCAAGCAGGACCTGGTCCGCAAATACGGCCTCGTGGGCATTCCCATGGTCGACACGCGGGCCAAGTTCTACATCCCATCGACCTATGGCGACTGGATCACCATCGAAACGAAGATCGAGAGCATCAAGCGCTCCAGCTTCGAGGTGAAGCACAACGTCTACAAGGGCGAGGCGCTGGCGATCGAGGGGTTCGAGACCCGCGTGCTGGTCGGCCGCGACCCTGACAATCCCGACAAGCTGAAATCGGCACCATTCCCAGCGGAGATGGTGGCCAAATTCACGGGGAGCCAAGCTAGGAGCTAAATCGCCGCATCACCAAAAGAGGGGGCTGAATTACCCCCCGATTTCTGCTTTCAAAGCATCACGTCAAGGGAGGAATAGATGAAACGCTTTTATTGGACCGCTGCCATCACCGCGGCCGCGCTGGCGCTGCCGGCATTGCCTGCGCTGGCCCAGACCAACGAAGTCACCATCGGCATCACCACCACCACGACAGGCCCGGGCGCAGCCCTCGGCATTCCCGAGCGCAATGCGCTGGAGTTCGTGCCGAAGGAGATCGGCGGCGTGCCGCTGAAGGTGATCGTGCTCGACGACGGCGGCGATCCCACCACCGCGACCACGAACGCCCGCCGCTTCGTGACCGAATCCAAGGCCGACATCATCATGGGCTCGGCGCTGACGCCGCCGACCATCGCGGTCTCCAACGTCGCCAACGAGGCCGGCATCCCGCATTTCGGCCTCGCGCCGTTCCCGATCACGCCGGAGCGCATGAAGTGGTCGGTGGCGATGCCGCAGCCGATCCCGATCGTGGGCAAGGTACTGTACGACCACATGAAGTCCAAAGGCGCGAAGACCCTCGGCTATATCGGCTATTCCGACTCTTATGGCGACCTCTGGTTCAACGACCTCAAGGCCCAGGCCGTGCCGATGGGCATGACCATCGTCGACGAGGAGCGGTTCGCGCGTCCCGACACCTCGGTGACCGGACAGGTGCTCAAGCTCGTTGCCGCCAATCCCGACGCGATCCTGGTCGGCGCCTCCGGTACCGCGGCGGCGCTGCCGCAGACCGAGCTGCGCGAACGCGGTTACAAGGGCCTGATCTACCAAACTCACGGGGCGGCCAGCATGGACTTCATCCGCATCGCCGGCAAAGCGGCGGAAGGCGTGCTGATGGCCTCCGGTCCAGTGATGGCCCCGGAGGAACAGCCGGATAGCGCGCTGACCAAGAAGCCGGGCCTCGCGCTGAACTCGGCCTATGAAGCCAAGTACGGCCCGAACAGCCGCAGCCAGTTCGCCGGCCATGCCTACGATGCGTTCGAGATCCTCAAGCGCGTCATTCCGGCGGCCTTGAAAACGGCCAAGCCCGGCACGCCTGAATTCCGCGAAGCCATTCGCCAGGCGCTGCTGACGGAGAAGGAGCTTGCGGCGAGCCAGGGCGTCTACAACTTCACCGAAAAGGATCGCTACGGCCTCGACGACCGCTCGCGCATCCTGCTCACAGTGAAGGACGGCAAATACACGCTGGTGAAGTAGGCAGAACGAGAATTCTGAGGCGACGAGAGCCGGCCCATCGGGCCGGCTCTTTTGTTTCGTTCCGGATTCTCAGGTCGTCATGCCCGGGCTTGTCCCGGGCATCCACGTTCTTTGAACCGAGCGGAATTACGTGGATGGCCGGGACAAGCCCGGCCATGACGGTGTGGAAGGTTCAGCGCTCCTCGCTGCCAACAGACGAGCGCTATGCCGCCTGCCGCAGCGGCATCCAGGCGAACTCCGGATAATACGCGTCCATCATGCGATCGACATAGGCGGTGAGGTTCGGAAATGCTTCGGCGCGCTGGCGCAAGGCCGATTCGAAGAACGGCGTCAGGATGCCGGCGAGCGCGCCGAAGGCGGTGGCGTCGACGCCGCAGGGCTTGTTGCCCATCAGATAGGGCTTGTCGCCGAGCTGCACCGAGAGTGCGAACAGCGAACGCACCGCGAGATCGACGTCGTCATCGGGCGCATGGCGGCCAAGGCCGGAAAGCAGATAATTCTCGGCGACGCGGAATTGCGCATCCTCGCGCAGCTTCTCGCGGTTGTGCTCGGGCGCGCCGTCGAAGAAATGCGCCGGGCCTTTGGCGAAATTGACCGGATCGACCCAGCGCGCGCCAACCAGAGCCCAGTAGACGTGATGCTCGATCATCCGCTCGAACGCCCAGGCTTGCGCACGCTCCTGCAAGGAGAGCCCGGCGTCGAAATCGAAGCCGTAGCGGCGTTCGATATGGGCGCGGATGAAGGTGGAATCGGCCACCGCCTCACCGCCATCGTCGATGAAGGGCAGCTGCCCCTTGGGTGAGGCTGGCGGCATCGCCCGCTCCTTCCGATAGGGCAACTCCGCCATCTTGAGCTGCACCTCCGTCTTGGTGACGAAGGGGCTGATTTCCGGCAGGCCGAAGCCGGCGCCGAAGCCGTAGAGCGTGATCATGAAACCTCTCCTGAACCTGCCGAAAGCCAGCGGAACTTAACGGCCGGCTGCTGCCACCATGGTGGCAGCAGCCGTGATATCTTCTGCAAAGCGGGCGCCCTGAAAGGCACGGCCCATGACACTGCGAACGACATGGTGGACCAGCGCGTCCGCAGCCCGGACCAGCGAGCGTGTCACCACGCCTGCAACTGCGAAACGGAGATCGACGGCCATGAGATCGAGCGAAACGAGGCGGCTGAACGCCCTCGCCTGCCACATCTGGGCGTGCCACAGCTGACCCGCCGGGCCGAAATGAGTTGGAATGATCATGGACAAATCCTCTTCAGTCGATGTGTTGTCCCGGTATAGAACTCCCCTGCTGCCAACATCCTGTCAGCAGCCGCGCGTCGCCTTCTGAAAAGACCACCGAGAAAAAGTAGCAATAAGAGACCAGTCATGAGACGCGCCGACCGGCTGTTTCAGATCATCCAGGTGCTGAGGCGCACGCGTAAGCCGCTGACGGCGGACGCGATTGCGGCCGAGCTCGAGACGTCGAAGCGCACCATCTATCGCGATATCGCCACCCTGATCGGCCAGCGCGTACCGATCCGCGGCGAAGCCGGCATGGGCTATATCCTGGAAAAGGGTTTCGACCTGCCGCCGCTGATGCTGACGCCCGACGAGATCGAAGCGGCGGTGCTGGGTGCACAATGGGTCGCGGGCCACGCCGATTCCGCGCTGGCGCGCGCCGCCGAAGATCTGATGGCCAAGATCGCCGACACCGTGCCCGAGCGCCTGCGTCCTTTCGTGCTGGAGCCGGCGAGCCGGGCGCGGCCGAGCTGGAACAGGGAGCCGGACCGTCTGGACATGGTGCGCACGCGCACCCAGATCCACGAAGGCAAGAAGATCATGCTGCGCTATCGCGACGAGCAGGGCCGCGCCAGCGAGCGCATGATCTGGCCGATCTCGGTCGGCTATCTCGAAGCCGTGCGCCTGCTCGCCGCCTGGTGCGAGCTGCGCAGCGATTTCCGCAGCTTCCGCACCGACCGCGTAGTCGAGGCGACCTATCTCGACGAAAAATATCCGGAACGGCGCGACGTGCTGCGCGCAAGGTGGCGGCAGAGCCTGGTCTGGGGTCCCCCGAAGGACACGTGACGAGGATGGAGCAAACTTCGCCGATCGACCTGTCGAGCTGTTGCCAGAGTTGCGGCGCCTGCTGCGGCTATTCGCAGAACTGGCCGCGCTTCTCGGTCGAGAGCGACGAGGAGCTTGCCGCGATCCCGGAGGCGCTCGTCAATGCGCGTCAATCGGGCATGCGCTGCGAGGGCGATCGCTGCGCGGCCTTGCAGGGAGAAATCGGGAAAGAGACCTCATGCGGCATCTATGCGGTGCGGCCGGAGGTGTGCCGCACCTGCATGCCCGGTGACGCCGAATGCGCGATGGCGCGGCGGAAGTTCGGACTGCCGGTGATCGACGCCGCTTAGGCCGGGACCGCTTCGCTGATCTCGTCGTCGAGCTCGTCATCCAGCGGTGCCAGCACCGAGAGCGGCTTGGTCGACAGCGTGATCGGCTTGCGCCCGCCCGACAGCGACGGCGAGGATTTCGCCGCCCCTTCGCGCGACAGCGCGTAGAGCGTCGAACCGACGCGGCCGCCGTTCTCGATCAGGTCACGCTCGCTGCAGCTTGCAGCGATCGCGATCGCCAGCGAATGCAGATGGCTGCGGCGATAGCAGAATAGCGCCAGCCTGGCGCGCGCGTCAGGGGAAACACTCTCAACCAGCCTCGGCAGGCCACTCTCGCTGGCGCGATACATCTCGCCAAGGAGCTCGTCGCGAACCGGGCAGAAATCGCTTTCAAATGCGTCGCGGTTTGAAAACATTGCAGTTCTCCCTCGTGTACGGAAGATGCAGCGCAATTCTCTAATGAAAGGTTAACCACGCTGCCCGGTAGTCACCCGGGGTGGTTGCGCCCTGGCCGCGAATCGGAGGCGACTTGATAGGGTTTTCAAAAGCATCCACGGCGTCATGGCCGGGCATAGCCGTCCAAAGGACGGCGTCGCTTCCGCTCGCCTATGTCCCGGCCATCCACGGAAAGCCAAGAGGCACGAAGAACGTGGATGCCCGGGCCTTCGCCTCGCCGAAGCGGCTTCGGCCGCGCAGGCGGGACAAGCCCGGGCATGACGATCCCTCGTGCTGATGGCGATTGCCTTTACCCGGAGGCCTAAAGGCGACCTTCAGTTCGCCGCCATGAAGATGGAGAGGCCGAAGCCGGTGAGGTGGTGCAGCGCCTGGTCGACGCCGATCAAGGTCCAAAACCAGGGATGGGCGAGGTCGACACCGAAATTGGCCGAGACGAAACCCTTGGCGCGGTCGATCGTGATGTGGATCACGAAGTCGATGAACGCCACGAACCAGAATCTCGGCGCCACGATCAGGATCAGCGGCAGCGCAACTAAGAGGTGAACGAAGCAATGCACCAGAAGCGGCAGGGCCCAGCCGTGCTTCTGGTCCTTGCCATGGGCCATCCAGGCGGTCTGCAGGACGAAATCGGCGATGATGTGCTTGAAGGTGAGCAGCAGCATCCAGCCAATGAGCGCGCCAACCGGAACCGCCGATGACATGGATGGAAACGACAAGCTGACGCCCTCATTGACGTGGACAAGAAAAAATTGGAGCGTTCAGCGCAACTTCTTCTTGGACCGGTCAAATCGCCGGGACGTGCGATTTATGACATCTCCCGCGGCGGAATGCAGCCGGGGGAACCGGAAAATCGCCAAGTGTGGCTAACTGGTGATAGGATGACCAATCGCCGCGGTGGCGCGGGGTAAGGTTACCCCCGGCTCGAAATTTGCATTCCGCTGCCTTGGCGCTATCATCGACGGCAGAGAATTTCGTTCTTTTTTCAGACGCTTACGAATTACAGGGCGCTCGCTGCGCTTTCCATGCCGCGCGCCGCCACCAAAGAATAAGGCCGGAGTGCTGCCATGAGTGCTGAAGGCCCATCGCCGACCGAGCCGGCGCCTCGGCGTCCCAAGGTGATCAAGACCAACCAGCAGCAGGTTTTCCTCTACGTCGTGCTGACCCTGCTGCTGTCGTTCGCCACCGTCTGGGCCGGCCGCACGCTGTTGCACAATTCGGAAACGCTGACCTTTGCCGTCGGTGCTGCCAACAGCGACGAGGCGCTGTTCGCGGCCAAGCTCGCCACGCTCCTGAAAAACAACGCATCCCGCTTCCGGATCAATATCGTCAACAACGCTGATAACACCAAGGCCATCGCACAATTCGACCGCAAGCAGGCCGACCTCGCCGTGCTGCGCACGGACGCCAAGGTGCCGCTGCGGGCGCGCGCGCTTGCGGTCCTCGAGCACGATCTCGTGCTCCTGCTCGGTCCCGGCAACAAGAAGATCAAGTCGCTCGCCGAGCTGAAGAAGAAGAAAGTCGCGGTGATCGCCGAGAGCGAATCCTCTCTCGCCTTCGTCCGCAGCATCCTCGACGTCTCCGACGGCCCTGATGCCGCGAAGATCCAGATGGCGCCGCAGGGCGCAACGCTCGACAAGCTGTTTGCCCCGGCAAACGGCTTCGGCGCCGTGATCGCCGTCGTCCATGCCTCGAAGGCGGTGCGGGACAAGTCCTATGAGCAAGCCGCCAAGCGCGGCGGCTTCACGCTGAACGCGATCGAGGAAGCCAAGGCGCTGGCGCGCAAATTCCCCGGCATTTCCGACGAGACGCTGACGGCGGGCACGGTGTCGACGTCCCCGCAAATTCCCGACGACGACCTCGACACGATCGGGCTCGAATGGCTGCTGGTCGCGCAATCCAGGATGTCACCGAGCACCGCGGGCGAGCTCGCGCGCATCGTCTACGAGAACAAGTCCGCGCTCGGGCTCGACAACGGCTTTGCCACCCGGATCGAGCCGGCCTCGGTCGAGAAGGACGCCTTCGTGATCGCGCATCGGGGCGCCGCCGACTACATCAACGACGACACCAAGTCGTTCCTGGATAAGTACAGCGACTTGATGTATGTGGGCGCCGCCGCACTCAGCATCATCGGCTCGATCTTCGCCGCGATCTACGCCAAGGTCACGCGGATCGCGCCGGAGAAGGCCAGCGAGCTCTCCACCGCCATCCTCGACGTCGGCGAGCGGATCGAGCACGCCCATTCGCTCGACCAGCTCGAATGCCTTCAGGACGAGCTGGAAGGCATTTTGCGCGGGGCGGTCATCGGCCTCAGAGACGGCACGATCAGCACCGACGGGCTCGACACCTTCAAGCTCGGCTACGAATTCGTCCGCGACGAGATCGGCATGCGCCGGGACTATCTGAAACGTCATGCCAGCGAGACGGAAAAGGCCGCGCGCGATGCGGGCCCCGCTCAGCACGACGACAGCAACGTCGTGGTGGTCAAAACTGCGCAGAGCGCCTGATCGGCCGGCTTGATGCCCTCGGGTCAGGCCGGCATCCTGACGGTGGACTGAAGGTCGGAACCCAGGAACCGTCCCCATCTGCAACCGTTGGCTCCGGGATTGCAACCGGAGAACGCAGCATGCGTACGCTCCTCATCATCTTCCTGCTGGGAATGCTGGCGGCGGTTGGCTATTTCGCTTATTCCGCCATGGCGGTCGAAGGCGAGCCGATCCCGACGGAAGGCTATTGGGCCCTCGCGCTGGGGGCGGGATTTTCCGTCGTCGTCGGCATCGGCCTGATGGTGCTGCTGTTCTTCAGCAGTCGCCGGGGCTATGACGAACCGCCGCATTTCAGGTAGTTCCGAGAAACGGAGAACATCCACTGGCGGGCGCCGATGCCGGCCACGCTGCCGGCGCTGTCATTGACGGCCTCGGCCCAGGCGGGCACTTTGCAGCGAGAGGTCCAACCTTGGACCCAGACCAACCGAGCCGCCGTCCTGCATGTCTCACTTCGCTGATCTCTGCCTTGGCCCTGTTTGCGGTTGCCACGGCCGGCCGCAACGATGCAAAACGCCCGCGCTCGAAAACAATAGTGGAGACAAGAATGTCGGATACAGCCGACGCAGCATCCGGCCCCGTGCTCGAAATCGATGGCGCACGCGCCACCATCCGCCTCAACCGTCCCAAGCATCTCAACAGGCTCCAGGCAGAGGATCTGGGCGAGCTGGTGAGACTGTTCGACCGGATCGAGACTGATCCCGCCATTCGCGTGCTGGTGCTGACCGGCACCGGGCGCGCCTTCTCCGCGGGCTACGATCTCAATTCGGTGGCGGAGCGCGCCGTCAGCGCCCATGAGCAGCAGAGCGCGGGCTCGGCGTTCGAGGTGGTCGTCAACCGCCTCGAGGATCTCGGCGTTCCCACGATCTGCCGGCTCAACGGCGGCGTCTATGGCGGCTCGACCGACCTCGCGCTGGCCTGCGATTTCCGCATCGGCATCGACACCGCCGAGATGTTCATGCCGGCGGCCCGGCTCGGGCTGCATTATTACCCGAGCGGCATCAAGCGCTACGTGACCAGGCTCGGCCTCGACAATGCGAAGAAGCTGTTCCTGACCGCGCAAAAGATCGGTGCGCCGGAGATGCTGCGTATCGGCTATCTCACGGCGATGGTGCCGATAGAATTGCTGGACGAGGAGGTGGAGAAGCTCGCGGCCGTCCTCGCCGGCAACGCGCCGCAGGCGATGCGCGGCATGAAACGCGCCATCAACGAGTTCGCCCGCGGCGAGCTCGACGAAGCCGCCGCCGACCAGCGTCACCGCGACAGCATGCGCAGCGACGAGATCAAGGAAGGCATCAAGGCGTTCGCGGAGAAGCGGGCGCCGCGGTTTTGAGGGGCCGGCAAGGGAGTACCAGGAAGCGCCTCATGTTCCGCTGTCGTCCCGGACAAGCGCAGCGAAGCGGAGCGCCGATCCGGGACCCATAGCCACAGGGTGTGGTTATGGAAAGGGCTGGTAACTCCAAGTCTTCGCCAAACCAAATCCTGTGGTTATGGGTCCCGGGCTCGCGCTTTGCGCGCCCCGGGACGACGGCGCAGGTGGGGACGACAGCTATCCCCCAACCGCCTTGGCATGCTGTGCGGCCATCTCATCATCGGCCGCATTGATGCGCTGGAACGCAGGCCGCGAGGTCATGCGCTCGGCATAACGGACGAAGACGTCCTTCTTCGGCACGATGCCGAACATCATGGTCCAGCTGAGCGCCACGCCCCAGAGCACGTCTGCTGCGGTCATGCGCTCGCCGAGTAGGTACGGCCCTTTCGACAGCTGCGCCTCGAGCGCGCCCAGCATGGTGTCGTAATCGGCATAGGGCGATTGCGTGATTGGCGCCGGCTCGCGCTGCATGAACTTGTCGATCATGGCCGGCTCGAACGACGAGCCGTAATAGGCGATCCAGCGCAGATAAGGCCCGCGCAGCGGATCGTTCAGGGCGGGCGTCAGCCCGGCCTGCGGAAACAGATCGGCAAGATAGATGGTGATCGCAACCTGCTCGGTCACCAGCGCTTCGCCGTAGCGGACCGCCGGCACCTTGCCGAGCGGATTGATGGCGAGATAGGCGGGCTGGCGCTGCTCGCCGGCCTTCATGTTGAGGACGTGCAGATCGTAAGGCGCGCCCAGCTCCTCCAGCAGCACCCGCGTGCCTGTGGCCCGGCTCTGCGGCGAGTAATACAGCGTGATGCGGTCGGTCATGGCGGGGATCCCATCTGGCGTTTGGCGATGGCGCAGCTTGTAGCGGACCATACCTGACATCCTGTGTCAGGTATGGTTTAAGGCATCATGCGCGCGAGCCGGATGTTGTCGATCCTCGCCACCCTCCAGGCCAGGGGCCAAGTCACCGCGCCCGAGCTTGCGGAGGCCTGCGAGGTGTCGGTGCGCACGATCTATCGCGACATCGATGCGCTCGCAGCGTCAGGCGTTCCCGTTTATGCCGACCGCGGCGCGGAGGGTGGCTATCGCTTGCTCGACGGCTACCGCGTGCGGCTGAATGGCCTGTCGCAAAGCGAGGCTGGCGCGCTGTTCCTGGCGGGACTGCCGGGGCCGGCCGCGGCGCTCGGGCTCGACGCTGCGATGATCGCCGCCCAGAACAAGCTGATGGCGGCATTGCCCGCGAATCTGCGCGAGGACGCCGGGCGGATGCAGGAACGCTTTTACCTGGACGCGCCGGGCTGGTTCGGCGAGGCCGAGGATCCCAAACATCTGCGCACCATTGCCGGCGCGGCTCTACGGGGGACGCTGATCAAGATCCGCTATCAGAGCTGGCGCTCGGAGAAGCAGCGCCGGGTCGCACCGCTCGGCCTCGTGCTGAAGGGCGGCAGCTGGTATCTCGCAGGGCAGGTCGACCGCAGCGTGCGCACCTATCGCATCGCACGCGTGCTCGACTGCACGGCGCTCGACGAGCGCTTCGATCGCCCCGCCGATTTCGCTCTTGCTGCGTATTGGCAGACTGCGACACTTCGTCTCGAAACCGAGATGCATCCCAATGTCGCAATCGTTCGCCTGTCGCCGTTCGGCGTCAAGCTGCTCGACGCGCTGAGCCAGCCTTACGTCAAGGCGCGCACGCAGATCGAGGAGACAGTTGATGCCGATGGCTGGCGCATTGCGAAAGTGCCGGTGGGCAAGACGTCATGGCATGCGGCGTCCGAATTGCTGCGGCTGGGCCCCGAGGCCGAAGTGCTGGAGCCTGCCGATCTCCGCGACAAGTTGGCCGAGCTGACGCAGGCCATGGCCGCGCGCTATCGCACGGCGCCGAAAGCCGGGCGGTGGCGTAAATCACCGAGGGCGACGAAACAGTCCTGAAACACGATTCTCAGCCAACGGCGTGAACGCATTCCCGTTTCGACCCGACCGAGATGCAGGGACACAACAATGGCCCTGCGCCACATGGAGAATGAAGATGTTTCGTAAGCTTGCACTTGGTCTGATCGCCGCCGGTTCGCTCGGCGTTGCCGCCCTCGCGCCCACCGCGGCTTCGGCCGGCGGCTTCCATCACCATCATCACGGTCATCACCACTGGGGTCCCGGCTGGGGCGTCGGCGGTATCTACCTCAACACCGGCGTCAGCAGCTGCTATCGCGAACGCCTCGTCCAGACCCGTCACGGCCTGCGCGTTCGCGTCGTGAATGTCTGCGCCTACGGCATCTACTGATATCTCACCGTCACGACAAAGCTCCGGTCGCGCTGCGACCGGAGTTTTGCGTTCAGCTATCCCGTCTGCCGCTGCCGGCGAAACCAGGCCCAGGTCTCGCGCGTCGTTCTGATGTAGCCGCGACCGCGATGGATGATCTCGCCGTCGACGATCTCGTTCAGCTTCGGCAGCGCGTGAAAGGGGATCGAGGGATAGGCGTGATGCTCGACATGGTAGGGCATGTTCCACGCGAACCATTTGACGATCGCACCGGTATAGGTGGTGCGGGTATTCTCGAAGGCGCTGCGGGTACGGTCGCAGCCGGTGTGCTCGGCATAGAGATAGGGCCGCAGGAAGAATTGCCCGATGACGAGCGGCACGACCCAGACCCAGAGCAGCAGGGCCGAGGACAACCACAGCGACAGCGCGAAGAGCAGCGCATAAAGCGCGAGATAGGCGCGCGCCTCGCGTACGATGACGGCGCGCTTGTTCTCGGGAATCCAGGGGGCGGCGACCCTTCCGGTGACGGCGTGGCCGAGCATCAGCCGGAGACGAACGGCGACCTGGAGCAGGCCGCTATAGGCGATCGCAAGCTGGGTGTCGGATGTCGGCTTCACGCCGACGATCAGCTCCGGGTCCTTTTCCGGATCCTGCGTGTAGCGATGATGGTCCCAGTGAAACAGGCAGTAATATTCGTAAGGCAATCCGATCAGGAAAGCCGAGAGATTGCCCACGATCAGATTGAGGCTGCGGCTTTTGAACGCCGTCTTGTGCGCGGTCTCGTGCACCGCCATGAACAGGAAGGCGACGACATAGCCCTGCATGGCCATCAGCGGCAGCGCCCAGAGCACGCCATGGCGCGAGCTGACGATCCAGATCAGCGTCCCCATCAACAGGATCGCACCGTAATGGCCGAGGCTCTGCACGGCGCCCCTGAGATTGGAGCGAACCGACAGCTCGCGCAGCATTGCCGGCGTCAGGGGCTTCAGGCGATGACCAGGCTCTGAGACGGTTGCGTCAGTCATGATCGGAAGCCCACCTATTTGCTGAGAAGCGCCGCGATCTCGGCCTTGATGAAGGCCTCATCGCGCGCATTGCCAACGGGATTGCCGGCACGATGGCCGTGCAGCGACGGGATCGGATGCAGCACGGCCGATTTCGCGTGGGTCAGCCGCCCGAGTTCGTCCTCGTTGTCGCGGACGTCGAAATAGCGATCGGTTGCGCCCGGCATCAGCAGCATGTCCGCCTTGATCGCCGCCAGCGCGCGATCGAGATCGCCTGCGAAAGCCGGGCAGCCACTGATGTCCCCGCCTTGCCAGATGTCGATCTGCGCCAGGAGATCGTTGGCGTCGCGCCGCGCGAAGGTCGTATCCCAGGTGCGAACGAGATAATCCTCCAGCGCGGCGAAGCCGGCTTCGCGCCAGAGCTCATCGCGATAGAAACCATGCGACATGGCCCAGCCGGCATAGACCCGCCCCATCGCTCGGTAGCCAGCAATAGGTTTGTCGACGAAGCGGCCCTCACGGAAAGCGGGATCGGCGGTCAGAGCGGCCTTCACGCTTTCGAGGAAGACATGGTTATAAGGCGCGCAGCGCGCGCTGCCGCAGACGATCGCCGCGCGCGCGACCATGTCAGGATGCAGCGCCGCCCAATGGTAGGCCTGCATGCCGCCCATCGACCAGCCATAGACCAGCGCGAGCTTCGAAATGCCGAAACCTTCGGTGAGCAGCCGGTGCTGGACCGCGATCGCATCGTGATAGGTCAGCTTCGGGAACGGCGCGGCGGTGTTCGACGGCGACGACGACAGGCCGTTGCCGAACAGATTCGGAATGATGATGAAGTAGCGCGAGGGATCGAGCACGCCGTCGGGCCGGATCAACCATTCGGTGTCGAAATGCTGGGCGCTGAAGGAGGTCGGGTAGAGGATGACATTGTCCCTGGCAGGGCTCAGCGTGCCATAGGTCTTATAGGCGAGCTTCAGCGACGGAAAGACGGTGCCGGACTGGAGCGTGACGTCTCCGGCCTCGAAAATCTCGTAGTTGCTCGGCCCGCTCATGCGTCCATCTTCCGCTCACACGGCCGCAGAACGCGCCCGTCCAAACAAACGAATGCATCGATCGTGCCGGACCAGCAAACGCATCGTTGCGCCCTCGTCATATATTGTACCATTAGTACATTTATTTGGCGAACGCAAGATGAGCGGCGACGCGCCGCCTCACGCGATGGCCGCGATATATCGCTCCACCGACGCCGCGAACGCGGCCTTGGCTCCGCCTGCGATGTTGCGACCCCACCAGGCGCCATAGATCCGATCGAAGGCGTGCGGCTCCACCGCGGCTGCGATCCGCCGCACCGCGACGGCGTTGAGCGCCATGTAGTTAGGGTAGGAATACATGAAGCTGACGAAGCGGCGGTCCATAGTCACCTGCGCGATATCGCCGGTGAGCAACGCGCCCCTGCCCTCCGCGCCGCGCGACCAGTGCAGCATGGTGGCGCCCGCGAAATGACCGCCGGTGCGCAGGAGCAGCACCTCGTCGGAGATGCGCTGGCTCTCGCCGGTCCAATGCACGATCGACGCATGCGGCCGTGTCACCCATTGGCGATCGTCGGCGTGCAGATAGACCGGCACGCCGCCGAAGGCGTCGCTCCAATCGGCGAGCGCGCCATAATAGTGCGGATGCGAGATTGCGATGGCCTTCAGTCCGCCGAGCGAACGCACATGCGCGATCGCCTCCGCCGTCGCCAGCGGCACGCAGTCCCACATCAAGCAACCATCGCCGAGCGGCACCAGCAGCGCGCGCTGGCCGATGGCGAAGCTCGGCTCGAGCGAGAGGCCGGTGAGGCCGAGATCGTCGCGCCAAACGACGCGGTGACCTTCGGCCAGCGTCGCACGCGTCAGGAAAATCTGCCCATTCCAACCTACATACTGCCGCTCGTCCTCGCAAATCGGACAGGATGCGGGCGGATGTCCGCTGTCCGGAAATTGTGCGCCGCAGGTTTCGCAGATCCAGAGTGGCATGGCCATGATCCTGGTTGAAACATCGCGAGTATGACATGACGTCGCGCGCCATGCGATCACAAGCGCGATCGGAACCAACGCGATGAGCACAGGTTAAGTTCTGGTCCGCCGCAGGCCCATTGGCCCGCACTCCCCGCCTCATGCGAGATCCAATTCGATCGGCAGCACCAAGTTCAGCGTCTCGATGACATCGCGCCCTTCAACGTCTCGTATCTGGCCCCTGTTTGCGCTCAACTTCTTCATGGCCGACATGCAGTCGGGCATCGGGCCTTTCATCGGCGTCTTCCTCCAGGAGCGCGGCTGGGCGCCCGGTCTGATCGGCACTGCGATGACGATCGGCAATGTCGCCGGCATGCTGGTGACCACGCCGATCGGGGGCTTCATCGATTCCAGCCGCAACAAGCGGATGTGGGTCGTCATTCCCGGCATCTGCGTGGTCTCGGCCTCCGCGATCATCCTGATCTCGCAAAATTTCTGGGCGGTGACGTTCTCGCAAGTCGCGCAGTCGCTGGCGAGCGCCGCGATCGTGCCGGCAGTCACGGGCATCACGCTTGGCATTGCCAAGCAGAAGGGCTTCAACGCGCTCAACGGCCGCAACCAGGCGTATAACCACGCCGGCAACATGGTGGGCGCCGCGCTCTCGGGCTATCTCGGCTACAAGTATGGCTATTTTGCCGTGTTCGCGCTGGCGGCCCTGTTCGGCGCCATCGCGATCGCTTGCGTGCTGATGATTCCCGCCAAGGCGATCGACGACCGCGCCGCGCGTGGCTGCAAGGAGGACGATCCCGACAGCGCGCCCGACGCCTTCTCGATGCTGCTCAAACATCGCGCGCTCCTGGTTCTGGCGCTGGCACTGGCGCTATTCCATCTTGGCAACGCCGCGATCGTGCCACTCTACGGACTTGCCGCAGTGGCCGAGGGACAGGCCAACGGACCGACCTTCGTCGCGACCACCGTGGTGATCGCGCAGGGCGTAATGGTCGTGACCTCACTGATCGCGATGAAGGCCGCCAGCAAGCGCAACTACTGGCCGATCATCCTGGTCTCCTTCATGTTCCTGCCCATCCGCGGCGTGCTCGCCTTCTTCGTCACGGGATGGTGGGGCGTCGTGCCGATGCAGGTGCTCGACGGCATCGGCACCGGGCTTCAGACGGTCGCCGTCCCCGGCATGGTCGCTCGCTCGCTCAACGGCACCGGACGCATCAACCTCGGCCAGGGGGCCGTGATCACGGTGCAAGGCGTCGGCGCGAGCCTCAGCCCTGCGCTCGGCGGCTGGATCGCACAATGGATCGGCTATGGCCCGACCTTCCTGCTGCTCGGCGGCTTCGGGCTCGCCTCCATGGCGCTGTGGCTGGCCTTCGGAGCGACGGTGAAGAAGTATTGAGCTTCACCGCGGGCGCCCGCGTCACGGCGCAAATTGCCGGTTCAGGCCGATCCTGAACGTGTGCAGCTCGATGTCGCCGGCCGGCAGGCGGGTCCCGGGCATGGACAGAGAGAGCTGGCGCCCGAGGTTGAGATACAGATACTCCGCCTTGAGCGACCAGCGCGGCACGAACGACCATTCAGCGCCGCCGCCGACCGCATATCCGACATTGTAGCCGCTTGCCGAGGCGCGGCCGTCCAATGCGCCGGGAAATCCCGCGATGATCAGGTTGTTGGTCAGGCGTGCATGGCTGCTGTCGAGGCTCGCCTTGACGTGCGCCCAGGCGAGACCGCCCGTCGCATAGAGCAGCCAATTGTCGCTGGCATAACCCAGGCGGCCGCGCAGCGTGCCGAGATAATCGATGTCCTGGGTCACCGTCACGGTGCCGGTGTAATTGTCGAAATCGCCGACGAGGAAAACGGGTCGCAGCGCATAAGAGCCCGATGCCCGCCCGCCAATCCCGGAGACGCTGACGTCGGCTTCGACACCGGCGACCAGATGGCCGGCCTGCCAATTGTAGCCGGCCTGCAATCCGCCCAACCCACCGGACTGATCGACACCGAGCGTGAACGGTGCAGATGCCGTCGACGTCGCATTGTTGACGCCGGGAAACAGCGCCAGAAGTGCGCCGGGGTCGACGGACGCAGCATTGCCATCGCCGGTGCCATAACCGGCATGAACACCCGCGTAGAAACCGACCCAGCTGAAGACGGGAGCGGTATCGCCGGCCGTCGCAGGGGCGGCGGTCGCCGCCCCACAGCCAAGTGCCAGAATAGCCAGCAAACCCCTCGCACGGCGTGTCATCGAGTCATTTCCTTCCAATCGGCCAGTCATTGCGAGCGGGACAATAGGCAAGGAGGCAGTCGCGGATCGTGGGGAGCGGCGAAGCGTTGGATGGACTGACGTGAAAACCGCCAAATCGGCTATCGTTTGTTGCGATCCGGGCACACTACGCCGAAGCCTGGCTGCGGCACCTGGTCACTGGCTCAGCGCGTAGTTGCGAGTGGCTTTTCGCGCAATCCCGCGTTTTTCTGGTTGCCGCACCGCGGTGCGACGACGAGGATGCAACCCGCACCAAATCGCCAGCGCATGTTTTCCAGCGATCGATGACCCAGCCGCAACTTTCATTCGATGGCGATCCGAACGGTCCGGCCTATGAAGAATGGCGCGAGCAGTTCTGCCGTCGGGTGGCGAACGTTGATTTCGTGCCGGTCGGCGAAGGGCGCGTTCACCGGACCATTGCGCCGGCCATTATTCCTCGCATCAGGCTTTCGGCCTCGTTCGGCACGCCGATGTCTTTCGTGTCGCTGGGGACGAACGACGAATTGATCATTACGATGTCGCCCAATTCGGCCTTGAGCGGGGCCATGGGCAAACGTCCGCTGGAGGTCGCCGCCGGCGACATCACCATCGGCGATCCCTCGATCAAGGGCGCCTGCATCACCCAGATCAAGCACGGCAATTTCCAGACCGCGCTGCTGCCGCGCAAGGCGCTGCTGCGCGCGTGCCCGAATGCCGAGGACCTGATCGCGCAGTCGATCCCCGGAGCCAATGCGATCACGTCGATGTTCCTGCGATATTACGATCTCGCGCATGCTCATGCGGACAAGCTCGCGCCCGCAGAGCTCGATGCCGTCTCGCAACATCTGTTCGACCTCGCCGTGCTGATGATCGGGGCGCGCGGCGATGTCGCCGACGAGGCGCGGCTGCGCGGCCTTGCGGCGGCGCGTTTCCAAACGCTGAAATCAGACATTCTGGCGCAGCTGGACAGTCCCGCACTGTCGCTCACCGATCTTGCCGCCGCACATCGGATCAGCCCGCGCACCATCCAATTGCTGTTCGAGCAGGCCGGCATCACCTATAGCGGCTTCGTGCTGGAGCAACGCCTGCTGCGCGCCGAGCGTCTGCTTCGAAATCCCGCCATGCGCACGCGCAAGATCATCGAGATCGCGCATCTGGCGGGCTTCCACGACGTGTCCTACTTCCACCGTGTGTTTCGCCGCCGCTTCGGGCAGACGCCTGATGACATCCGGAAGCTGGCCGGCGACGCCGGCTAGCCAAACTCGACCACGATCTTCCCGAAATGGCCACCGTTCTGCATCAGGCGCAATGCATCCGGCACGGCGTCGAAGCCGAAGGCGCGGTCGATCACGGGCCTCATCGCGTTGCGCCCGATCGCAGCGGTCATGGCCTCGAACATGCGGCGGCTGCCGACAGAGAGTCCGATGACGTGCAGGTTCTTGGCGAACAGGCTCGAGATCGCGATCTGCTGCGAGACGCCCGTGAGGATGCCGATCACCAAGATGGTACCGCCGACGCGCGCTGCCTCCAGTGATTGCGCGAACGTGTCCTTGCCGCCGACCTCGACGATATGATCGACGCCGCTGCCGGTCCACGCCGCCGCGGCCTTGCCCCACTCCGGAACCGACCGATAATTGATGGTGTGGTCGGCACCTAACGCCCTGGCGCGTTCGAGCTTCTCGTCGCTCGACGAGGTCACGATCACGCTTGCGCCGGCGAGCTTTGCAAATTGCAGAGCGAAGATCGACACGCCGCCTGTGCCCTGCACCAGCACGGTGTCGCCGGGCTGTACCTTTGCGTGTTCGAACAACGCACGCCAGGCCGTGAGGCCGGCGCAGGGTAGCGTTGCGGCCTCCTGGAACGACAGATGCGACGGAATGTGGCTGACGCCCTCGGTGTCGAGCACCATCACCTCCTGCAGGACGCCCGGCCGCGTGCCGCCGAGCGCGTAGCGGCGAGCGGCTGCCGAAACTTCCCCATCGATCCAGGATTGGAAGAACATCGGACAGACGCGGTCGCCGACGGCAACACGGGTTACGCCCTCACCCACGGCAATCACTTCACCCGCGCCATCCGAGAACGGAATGAGCGGCAACCTGGAAACACCGCCCTTGCCCTGCACGGTCAGCAGGTCGCGGTAGTTCAGCGATGCTGCCTTCATCCGCACGGAGACCTGGCCCGGGGCAGGCGTCGGCTCCGGCAGATCGGCCAGCTCCATCCCTTCGATCGACCAGTCACGCGCCACCTGCCAGGCTTTCATGGCAATCGCTCCGTTTCAGGTACCAAAATTTGTCTGGATCGCCTTGTCGAGCGTCTCGCCGCCGACGAAGCGCTGGCGCAGCTCGCGCTTGAGGAGCTTGCCGCTCGGATTCTTCGGCAGGCTATCGACGAAGATGACGCGCTTCGGCACCTTGAAATGTGCCATCTGACCGGCGCAATGCTTGATGACTGTTTCTTCGTCCAGCGCCTCGCCGCTCTTGATCACGACGATCGCGGTCACCGCCTCGATCCAGCGCGGATCAGGCAGGCCCACGACTGCGACCTCGGAGACGGCGGGGATGCGGTAGACCATCTCCTCGACTTCGCGGCTGGCGACGTTCTCGCCGCCGGTCTTGATCATGTCCTTGACGCGGTCGACCACGGTGATGTGGCCCTCGTCATCGACCGTGGCGAGATCGCCGGAATGAAACCAGCCGCCGGCAAACGCCGCCGCCGTCTTCACGGAATCGTTGTAGTAGCCGGACAACAGATGCGGCGAGCGGTGCACGATCTCGCCGACCTCGCCGACCTTCACGTCTTCCATGGACGTATTGACCACCCGCGTCTCGACATTGAGCACCGGCTTGCCG
Source organism: Bradyrhizobium sp. CCGE-LA001 (assembly GCF_000296215.2). Taxonomy (NCBI): domain Bacteria; kingdom Pseudomonadati; phylum Pseudomonadota; class Alphaproteobacteria; order Hyphomicrobiales; family Nitrobacteraceae; genus Bradyrhizobium; species Bradyrhizobium sp. CCGE-LA001. Next base: position 7,297,224 of record NZ_CP013949.1, read on the forward strand.
GCGGAGCCGGCCTTGCGCAGCTGGTCTTCGGGCCGCAGCACGGTCGCGAGCGGCGCGATCTCGGTCTGGCCGTAGAAATTCCAGAACTTGACGTTGGGCAGGCGGCGCTGGAGCTCGAGCAGCACCTCCACCGGCATGATCGAAGCGCCGTAATAGCCCTTCTGGAGTGTCGATAGATCGGTCTTGTCGAAGTTCGGCGAGCGCAGCATCGCGATCCAGATCGTCGGCGGCGCGAAGAACGAGGTGATCTTGTGGGCCTGGATCAACGCCAGGATGTTGTCCGCGGTCGGCTTGCCCGTGATGACGCCGGAGGCGCCGAGATAAACCTGCGGCCCCAGGAACACGTCGAGCTGGGCGCAATGATACAGCGGCAGCGCGTGCAGGAATTTGTCCTCCACGCTCATGCCGCCGTCAATGATGCAGCTGACATACTGCCACATCACGGCTTCATGGGTCAGCATCGCGCCCTTGGGCAGCGACTCCGTGCCACTGGTATAGACGATCTGCGCGAGATCTCGGCTGTCGACCGACGCCTCAAGGAACGAGCCGTCGGCATGCAGGAGATCGTCGAAGGTGGTGAGGCCCGCAGGCGCCGTCGCCGGATCCTCGCCCGGCAGCCAGATCATCTTCTCGACGGCGCAATCCTTGGCGCTGGCCGCGCGCGCCGGCTCGACGAAATCGGGGCCGGTCGCGAGCAGCTTTGCGCCGGAGCTCTTCAGGATGAAATTGATCTCGTCCGGATTGAGCATGAAGTTGATCGGCACCAGGACCGCGCCGATTCGCGCCAGCGCGAAACGCAGTGCCGCGAAGGCATGCGAGTTGCGCGACAGCACCGCGAGACGGTCGCCCTTCTTGACACCGAGGCCGAGGAGACCGCGACCGAGGCGATTGCAGATCGCGTCCATCTCGGCAAAGCTCCAGCTCACACCGCCGCAGCTCACCGCAAGCTTGTTCGGCTCACGCGCCGCCGAACGGCGCAAGAGATCGCCGATGGAATGCTCGCGTGCCTTCGCAATGATGGCTGCGGTGTCGCCGGTCATGTGTTCCTCCGTCTAACGTCTTTGTTTGCGGGATTTCTTGATCGAAATCTTGCGTCTTGTTTTTGCGCTATCTGCGCCGGGCCGCCTGGGCGTGCTCCATGTACATGTGCTCGACCGAGCGATCGAGCGAGGCGATCTTCTCGAAGCCGCGCCGCCAGTCCTGCAAGTGCCGGCGCGTCCACAGCACGCCGGCCTCGCGGTCGCGGCGGCGGATCGCATCGATCAGATGGCGGTGCGCCGCGACGAGGCGCGGGCCACCTTCGGCAACGCCGCTCACGATCATCTCGGTGGTCGGATAGAACAATTGCGCGGCCGGCTCGCGCGCGAGCTGGAGCACACGGTTCTGCGAGGCTTTTGCGACCAGCACGTGGAATTCGGCGTCGCATTCGGCGAGCATCGCGGGATCGCCGACCACCGCCTCGCTACGCGCGAGATTGGCCGCGAGCTCGGCGATGTTTTCCTCCGTCGCGCGCTCCACCGCGCCTTCGATGCTCGCGACTTCGAGCGTCATCGAGGCCTCGTAGAGCTCGCGAAAGGTGACCTCATGCAGGACCAGGGCGCGGCTGAGCCGGCTCGCCAGCTTGCTGTAGCGCGGCAGGCAGGCATGCAGTCGGCGTGAAGAATCGCGGCGGATCAGACCGCCTTCCTCCAGCACGCGGATGCCCTCGCGGATGGTCGAGCGGTTGACGCCGAACTGGCGGACGAGATCGTGCTCGGTGCCGATGGGGTCGCCCGGCTTGATGCGGCCATTGACGATCTCGCGTTCGATGGCGTCGGCGACCTTCTGATAGGCCGGCGCGACATCGATCGGACGAAACAGCGGCGCGACAGGCAAGACGGCCTCCAATGTCGATTGTCGGACAAACTATATTGGGTCGCCAAGGGTGCGTCAAACTACATCACGCAAGCTGCATCCTGGATAAATTGACTCCGCGGATAGCTGCTTCTAACTTTGTCGGACAAAGGGACAGGATAGTCCCATGCAAGAGGAAACGTACTTATGAGACCTATCGCGACACTCATGTCTGCGGCCGGCCTGCTGTCGGCTGCCCTGATCTCTCCCGTCTTCGCCCAGCAGGCACCGCTCAAGATCGGCGTGCTCTCCGATTTCTCCTCCGTCTATTCCGACATCGGCGGCATGGGGAATGTTGAGGCCACGAAAATGGCGATCGAGGATTTCGGCGGGCAGATGTTCGGCAAGCCGATCGACATGATCAGTGCCGACGTGCTCAACAAGCCCGATGTCGCCTCCACCATCGCGCGCAAATGGTGGGAGACCGAGGGCGTCGACATGATCATCGACCTTCCGACCTCGGCGACCGCGCTCGCGGTGATGGAGCTGTCGAAGCAGTACGAGAAGATCATGATCGTGACGGATGCGGCGAGCTCCGACATCACCGGAAAATCCTGCTCGCCCTACACCGCGCATTGGACCTACGACACCTACTCTAATGCGCAGACTGTCGGCAGCGCCATCGTCAAGAATGGCGGCGATAGCTGGTATTTCCTCACCGCGGACTACGTGTTCGGCCATTCCATCGAGCGCGACACCGGCGACGTGGTGAAGAAGGCGGGCGGCAAGGTGCTCGGCAGCGTCAAGCATCCGCTCAATACGGCCGACTTCTCGTCGTTCCTGCTCCAGGCCCAGGCTTCCAAGGCCAAGATCATCGGGCTCGCCAATGGCGGCGGCGACACCATCAACGCGATAAAGCAGGCCGGCGAGTTCGGCATCGTCGCCGGCGGCCAGAACCTCGCCGCGATCGTGATGTTCATCTCCGACGTGCACAGCCTGGGCCTCAAGCTTGCGCAAGGGCTGATCGTCACCGAAGCCTATTACTGGGACCTCAACGACAGGACCCGCGCCTTCGGCAAGCGCTTCATGGAGCGGGTCAAGCGGATGCCCACGATGAACCAGGCCGCGACCTACAGTGCAACGCTGCATTATCTCAAAGCCGTGCAGGCCGCCGGCACCAAGGACACCAAGACCGTGATGGCCAAGATGCGCGAGCTGCCGGTGCGCGATGCCTTCACCGACAATGGCGTCCTGCGTGAGGACGGCCGCATGGTGCACAGCATGTACCTGTTCCAGGTGAAGAAGCCGGAGGAGTCGAAAGGACCGTGGGATTATTACAAGCTGCTCGCGGAAGTACCCGGCGACCAGGCGTTCCGCCCGCTGAAGGACGGCGGCTGTCCGCTGGTGAAGTGAGGCTCACAGGCGCGCGCGGCACGGCCGCGCGCGCCTGAACTGCCCGCAGCCGAGTGGCTCCAGCCGACCGTCAGGTCACCTCGTCACCGCTCGCGAGCATCTCGTTCAGCATCGCCTCGGCCTTGTGCTGAAGCGGCCGCGCGCCGTTTTCGGAGGCGATCGCGATGGCGGCACGCAGGGAAGCGCGGATGGCCGCCTTGCTTTCGGCATCGGAGGGCGGCGTCACCACGGCTTCGCCGAACAGGGCCTCGGCCTCGAGGCCCGAAAACCCCTGCTGCCGCGCCGTATTGCGGGCCTCGCGCAGCATGTTCTGAGCGGCCCTGACGTCGCCGGACCGGTGGGCGGCCAGCGCCAGATAGATCGAGCTGCGCAGCACCGCCGAGGTATATCCGACCGCCTTGGCCTCTTCGCGCGCCTCCGTCAGCATGCCCCGCGCCCGGTCGAACAGTCCCTGCTCCAGATAGGCGATGCCGAGATGGCAGGCGAGCACCGGCACGAACAGGCGGATGCCGTGCTTCTGCGCGAGCACGAACCCGTCTTCGAGGATGGACGCAGCGGCGGCCGGATTGTTCTGCCCGAGCTTCAGCCAGCCGCCACTATAGGCGGCGGCGACGCGGTCATAGGGACGGCCGGTCTCCTCCGCGATCGCGGCGGCCTGTTGCTGGAGCCCCTCGGCCGCATCGAGCTCACCCATGACGGTGTGGGTGAAGCTCTTCATCATGCAGCAGAGCAGCAGCAGATAGCTCGGCGTCGTCCCGATCGGAGCGCGGGCTTGCGGACCCGCCAGCTGGGTGCGCGCCAGCGCCAATGTCCGTTCGGCTTCGGGGTAGCGGCCGGCGAGGAAATAGGCCTGCCCGAGACCGTACCGGGCTAGATTGAGCCAACCCGGATTGTCCCATTCCTGAGCGAGGCGGACCACCTCTTCCGAGACAGCGACGGCTTCGACCGGCGCTCCGTAGAAGTTTTGCGCGCCGGCTCGAACCGTCATCGCGGCGACCTTGCGTCCGATATCGTCGATCCCATCCGCCCGCCGTTCGGCATCCATTCCAAGGTCGAGCCACTCGGCGACCTGGCCGGACGCGATGAACGCCGCGCGGGCCTCCATCCGCAGATCGATGGCATCGGCCTCCCGCGAAGGCGTCATCGGCGTCTTGTCGAGCGAGCCCATCGCAATCTCGAAATAGCTGGCCGCGTCGGAAAACGCCGACCGGCTCAGGCATTTTCGCCCTGCGCTCTTGCCGTGACTGAACGCCTTGTACCAATCGCGGGCCCGCACGGCGTGATAGCACAGCGTATCGGGTTGATCCGCGCCTGCTCCATCGCCCTCCAGCCTCGCAAGAATGCGCGCGTGGATGGCTTCGCGCACCTTCTCGACCATCGAGTCATAGGTCACCTGGCGGACCATCTCGTGCCGAAACTCGAGCACATCGTCCAGTTCGCTGTCGATCCTCACCAGCAGCTCGGCGCGATCGAGCGCCGCAAGGCAATCCTGAAGGACGCTTTCGGGCAGCTCGGCGAGGTCTCGCAGCGTGGCGACGCTCGATCGCCGTCCCAGCGCTGCCGCGATCTGCAGGATGGCGCGCTCCTGGCGCGACACGCGATCGAGGCGCGCCGCGATCACGCCCTGGATGCTCGAGGGAATGCCCAGCTCGTCGATCGGACGCATCAGCGCGAGATCGCCCCACTGGCCGTGGAGCGTTCCGCTGTCCCGCAAACCCCGGCACACCTCCTCGATGAACAGAGGGACATTTGCCGTGTGCGAGATGATGCGATTCTTCAGATCGTCGTTGGCCGCGGAGGGTCCGAGCATGTCGGCGAGCATGGCTAGCCCCGAGTCGTGGTCGAGCGGTTGCATCGCGACGACCTCGGCATGGCAGCGCGCAATCCACACCGGCATGCCGTTGGGCCTGGAGGTGAGGAGGACGAGAAGACCTGGAGCCTGAAGCGACGCTATCGTGGCCATGACCGCATCGCTGGCCCGATCGATCCAGTGCAGATCCTCGAGCAGAAGGATGGTTCGTTGACGACGCGCGATGCTCTCGATGACGGCGCAGCTTGCATCGGAGATCGCGCGTCCCCGGGCGTGAGGCTCGAGCTGGGACCAGCGAGGATTCGTCGTCGGCAGATCGAGCACCGCGTCGAGGGCGCATTGCGCAATCTCTCCGAGATCCTTCCGCGGATCCGACGGGCTGTCGGAATCCTTTGCGGCGGCCTCCAGGGCGGACAGCAGAACACGCTTGAGGGTGCTGAACGGGGCCCCCTTGAGGTTCGGGCTGCACTCGGCGTTGATCAGGCGCCAACCACGGGATCTGAGCTCCTGGACGAATTCGTGCGCGAGCCGCGATTTGCCGATGCCCGCGTCGCCGAGCAGCAGGACCGTCCGCCGGCCCGTTCTGGCGCTCTCGACGGCACGGGCCAGCAATGCCCGCTCCGTCGTACGATCGACGAACCGCGAGACGCTGCGGGCACGCCGCACCCGCCAGCTCGACAAATCGCTCGCCCCCACGATGCGGTAGACCGGCACGGCCTGATTGAAGCCGCGCAGCGGCTTGCCGCCGAGATACTCGAATCGGACATGCCCTTCGGCAAGCTCCTGGCACGCTTTCGACACGTAAATCTGATTCGCCTCCGCCGCAGATTCCAGGCGGGCGGCCAGATGCTGGGCGGCACCGCCGATTTCGTAGACCTTGGAAAACTCGCTGGAGACCATGTAGGCGACGACATGACCCGAGTGCAGACCAACCCGGACCTGAAGCCCGGGATCGCCCAAGCCGACGACACGCCGGACCAATTCGATGGCCGCATGGCAGGCCAGGGGGGCATGATTGTCGTCCGCGATCGGAGCGCCGAACACCGCAGAAACGCCGTCGCCCAGCTCCTTGCTGACGATGCCTCCGAACTGACGCACCGCGCCTCTCATAGCGGCCAGCGCCGGCTCCAGGCGCGAGACCGCCTCCTCCGGATCGAGATCGGCGACAAGTCCGGTGGAATCGACGACGTCGGCACGGAGAATCGTCACGAACCGGCGTTCGTTGTCCGGCTCGGAACGGCGCACGGCCACCCCGCAATTGGAGCACCAGCTATCGCCTGGGTCGATCGCCGACTGACACGCGACACACTGCATTTCCGTGCCTTCAAAAGCTGCAGCGCCGTCGCTTGTCGACCGGCGCTCGCAAGGAGCCCGGCGCAAGATTACCCATCGAAAGAGTCATGGCAATCGAACTTGCACGCCGTACGGCGCCATCACCGATCCGCAGCTCTCTGGACGAAGCACAATTTCGAGTGATAGCAATTGCACGCGCGAAATATGGGGCCGCGCGTTCTAGGGGCGCCGCGGCTTTTCTTCTGGCCGACGAGCTTTGCTGGGCTGCACGTCACCCCGATTGATTAGAACATATCGAAGGGCAAGGCGATGGGCGGCAAGACATATAGCGGCAAGGCGTTCAGGGATTTGATGAACTGCAATTACTACCCCCTGGCGAACATGAAGAGGAGCGTGGCCAAGCTCAAAGCGTCGGACGACATCGATCTGCCGACCCTTGAATATGGCCAGTACCACCTGATCCTGACGCCGCCATCGAAATGGCCGCAGGGAAGTGCCAAGTACTGGCACAAGGAGAAGGGCCGGGCTCGCCTCGACCTCAGCACCCAACCGAACACGGTCCCCCTATCGCGGGACGAGCCCGGCGTGATCCCCCTGACGCGATGCGACCTGCTCGATGCCTGCGTCCGGAAGTGCTTCAACTCCGAGCCGCCGATCCCGATGAAGACCAACATCATCGTCCATGCGCCGAACGACGCCTATGCCCACCGGCACGAGATCCGGCTGGAATGGGAATACAAGAAGGGCTCGGACAAGCCGACACTGCTCCATCTGACGATGGTCTGTCCGCACAGATCGTGATTAGAAGCGTTCTGGCTTGTGCGGACATCATCGTCGCACGCGGGTGATATGCCGGGACTGTGGCGGGCCGCCGGTGTCCACCTCCCGTCACCGACCCGTCGCATGAAGATGATCCGGTTCGGGGGCGGACGGGAAGGCGATCAGGGAGTTTTGAGGGAGCCCCGTCCCGGAGCAGTGATCCGGAAAAATGCAATGCACTTTTCCGGATGATGATTCATCCCGCTCTCGTCGCACCTTAGTCGCAATAGCAGAACGCGTAGACTGCGCCGATCTTGGCAATGTGGAGGTCTGCGCTGGTCTTTCGCGACGTGCTGTCCGCGTTGGCCCTGAGAATGGTCGTGGCGCCCTGGATCTGCGTGCTCGAGCTGGTGCGCGTCTCGGCGCGGTCGATGTCGAAATGCAGGTAGCGATATTCGCCGCGCAGCGACCATCGCTGGGTCAGCTTGAACTCGCCGCCCGCGCCAGCCGTATAGCCCGCCACCCACTTGCCGTTGGGCCCGTTGACGCCGCCGGGGTCGGGAAAGGTGAAATGGCCGAGCGCCAAGCCGCCGACACCGTAGAGCATCAGCTTCGGGGTGACGAGATAGCCGGCCCGGCCGAACACGCCGACGTTCGAGCGCAATTGCTCACTGGCCTGCATCGCCGTCGGATTGACACTCGTGGTCACGACACCGTTGAGAACTTGACGGGTATTGCTCGTCTGCTCGCCGTTCATCTTGAAGGCAACATCCGAGAAGAGCGTGCCTTCGATCTGACCGCCGGCCACGATATTGCCGGCTCGCCAGTTGTAGCCTGCGAACAGATCGACCATCGAGCCCGTGGTGTCGCCGGCGGCACTGCCCCGGGTCGTCGTATTGCCGACGAAATCAGTCGTCTGCACCGCACCGTTGAAATTCTGCTGGGCAGAGTCGGCAGTCGAGGCCAGGATCTGTCGGGCACGGCCCGCGCCGGCAGCGAAATAGGCGCCGAGATAGGGGCCTGCCCAATGGTCGCTGGGGGCGCCAGGCAGCGCCGCCATGGCTGATCGCGGTCCTCCTTCACCGAACCTATAGACCATGCCGATCTTTCCGGTGTGGAAGTCGGCGTTGATCTGGCGAGTGGTGCTGTCGGTGGAGAGAGAGGTGCTGGAAGATCCGGTCGATTGCGTGCTCGATGCGAAGTTGCTGCCTTCGTTGCGGCCAAAGCCGTAGTGCGTATAGCGATATTCGCCGCGCAGCGACCAGTTGCCTGTCAGCTTCACCTCGCCGCCGGCGCCCAACGTGTAGCCGGCCACCCACTTGCCGTTGGCGCCGCCGCTGCTGAAGTCCCCGTCAGCGTAAGTGAAATGTCCCAGCGCCAGGCCACCGAGGCCGTAGAGCAGCACGTTCGGCGTCACCAGATATCCGGCCCGGCCGATGACGCCGACGTTCGAACGCAGTTGCTGCTGGGTCCGGTTGCCGGCCGTTTGCGAGCCTGAAGACGTCGAGGTGACGGCTCCGTTCGAGGTGTCAACCGAGGTGAATGTGTGAGGGCCGATGGTCTTGAACGTCACGTCGGAAAAGACCGAGCCTTCGATCTGCCCGCCGGCCACGACACTTCCGGCGCGCCAATTGTAGCCGGCGAAGAGATCGACCATCGAACCCGTCACGTCGCCGACGGGACGGCCGTTCGTCGATTGGGTGCTGGTGGACGTCGTGGTCCCGACGATGGTGATCGTGCTGGTGCTGGTGTTGTTCGTCGCGATGGTTTCCGCGGCACGTCCGGCGCCGGCACCGAAATAGGCGCCGATATAAGGTCCCGCCCAGCCGTCGTTCCAGGCCGGGCTCGGCAGTGCCGCCATCGCCGACCGCGTTCCTGACGCGCCGAATTGATAAACCAGTCCGATCTTGCCGACGTGGAAATCGGCGTCGATATGCCGCCCGTTGACGGTGCTGTTGGTGGACGTGGTGGTGCCGCCACCTGACACGGATGTCTGCGAGCTGCCCGTCGGCTCGTTGCCGTCATATCCGAAATGCATGTAGCGGTATTCACCGCGCAGCGACCAGCTGTCCGTCAGCTTGACCTCGCCGCCCGCGCCCGCGACGTAACCAGCCACCCATTTGCCGTTCTTGCCGCCGACGCGGACTTCCGAGTCGGGATAGCCGTCGGGATAGGTCAGATGCCCCAGCGCGAGGCCGCCCAGGCCATACAGCAGTACACTCGGCGTCACCAGATAACCGGCCCGGCCGATCACGCCGACGTTCGAGCGCAACTGCTGCCGGTCCTCGATCCTGTTCGTCCCTGAGCTTGTCGAGGTGACGACGCCGTTGTTGGTCGAAACCGAGCTGTATGCCTCGTTGCCGACCGTCTTCGTGGTGACGTCGCTGAACAAGGTGCCTTCGATCTGCCCGCCGGCCACGACATTGCCGGTTCGCCAGTTGTAGCCGGCGAACAAATCGACCATCGAACCGGTCATATCGCCGGCGAGATTGCCGAATCCCGATTGCGTGAACGCCGACGTCCCGCCGACAGTGCTGACACTGCCTTCGTCGTCGATTCTCGTGGAGGTCTGTCTTGCGCGCCCGGCGCCGGCACCGAAGTAAGCACCAATATAGGGTCCGGCCCAGCTGTCACCCCAGGCGCTAGCGAATGAAGCCCCGCGTCCCGCCGGCGGTATCGCCGCCATCGCGGACAGCGGTCCGGAATCACCGAATTGGTACACCAGACCGATCTTTGCCAGGTGGAAATCGGCATTCGTCCGTGTCGAGGAAGATTCGCTGCTGGTCGAGACAAACGTGGTTGCGCCCGTCGCCGAGCTGGCCGTTGAGTTGGTGGCTGCGCTCCTGTTGAAGCCGAAATTCAGGTACCGGTATTCGCCGCGCAGCGACCAATTTCCGGTCAGCTTCAACTCGCCGCCGGCGCCGACCGTGTAGCCGGCCACCCATTTGTTGTTGCCGCCACCGAAAGGATCGGCGCTGTCGGCAAAGGTGAAGTGACCGAGCTCGAGGCCGCCGAGGCCATACAGCAGCAGGTCCGGACGCGCGAGAAAACCGAGCCGGCCGATCAGCCCGACTCGCGAGCGCAGCTGCTGGTTGCTCTGCACGGTCGCCGAGCCGGCAGTCGTCGAGGTCACCACACCGAGCAGCACGTTGGTGCTGACACTGTTGAACGTCTGGTTGCCGAACGGCTTCAACGCGACATCGGAAAAGACCGTGCCTTCAACCTGCCCGCCGGCCACGATATTCCCGGCTTGCCAATTATACCCCGCGAACAGGTCGACCATCGAACCGGTCACGTCGCCCGAAAGAATGCTCGCAGTCGTCCCGACCAAGGTCGAGTTCGACGTCACCACGCCGGCGTTGGTCGAGAGTGAGCTGTTGGCGAAACTGCCAGTCGAGGAGTCCGTCGCATGTCCGGCGCCCGCACCGAAATAAGCGCCGATATAGGGCCCGGCCCAGCTGTTGACCCAGGCCGGTCGGGGTGGCGCCTTCACAGTCAGGTCGGCGGCTAGAGCTCCGGCAGAAACCATGATCGAGGCGCCAGCCAATGAAGCGCCCGTCAGTGATGTCAGCTTTTTCACCCCAACCCCCCAATTCCAATTCCAATTCCAGAACAAGAAAATGTTACCGGAAGAGCAGATGAAAAGCCGTTGCGCGCATACAACAAGTTCGACGTTTCGGAGTCGAAGCCGACCTAAGTTATTGATACTTATATGAAATGCGTCAGGTTGTCGCACTTGGAAGATGCAACTTAATCCTGCACAGCGCGACAACATTGTCGCGCGAGGCCGCATCAGCTCGGCGCCTCATCCCAAAACAAAAATGGCCCGCATCAAGCGGGCCATTTTCGTATCGGATCCGGTCAATCCGAATTTGGTTGCGGGGATAGGATTTGAACCTATGACCTTCAGGTTATGAGTATGAATTTCACAGTTTTCTGGAGTTATCCCAAGACCTCTTGCTTTACCTAAGCCACTTAAAATACTAGTGAAATCTAGCATCGCGATTTCCCGAGATATCCTGCCATTCCCGTTACGGTGGCGACTCGGTGGCGATTCTGGAGGTCAATGTGCCGGTACTGAAGCTGACGCGGAGAACGATCGACGCAATCGAACCCGTCGACAAGCAGACCATCTTTTACGACAGCGAATTGACCGGTTTTTGCCTCAAGGTCCTTCCCTCCGGCGTCCAGAGGTGGTGCGTCGAATACCGTAGCGGCGCCGGCGGGCGGAGCGTCGGCAAGACGCGGATGGTCCTTGGGTCCGCCTCGAGCATGACGCCCGACCAGGCGCGCGCTAGGGCCAAATCAACCCTCGCTGCTGTGGCTCTCGGACAGGATCCCGCCCGCAAGCGCTCGACCGAACGTGCCATGCCAACCTTTGCCGAGTTTGGCGAGCGCTATCTCAGGGAGGAGGCCGCGGCAAAACTAAAGCCGCGAACGGTCGTCAACTACCGTATCTACCTGCGTAAGCACGCCGCCCCCCTCCTGGGCACCCGCAAGCTCGATGCGCTCGATAGTGCCGCCATCTCGAAGATGCACCGGAAGATCGGCAAGGAGACGCCGATGACCGCGAATCGGGTCGTCGAGTTCATCGGATCCGTCTTCCGGTACGCTGCCGTCTGCGGCCTCGTTACCAAGGGGCACAATCCCGCGAGTCATGTCCAAGCATTCCGCGAGCAGCGCCGCGAACGGTTCCTGAGCTCACCGGAACTAGGCCGCCTGGGAGACGCCATTCGCGAAGCGGAAACGGTGGGCATTCCGTGGGCTGTGGACAAAGACCAGCCGAACGCGAAGCACATCCCGAAAAACGGTCGCACGAAAATCGGGCCTCACGTAGCGGCTGCATTGCGCCTCTTGATCCTCACTGGCGCCCGACTGCGCGAAATCCTCGAGCTCAAGTGGGAGTATGTTGACCTCCAGCGCGGCCTGCTCCTGCTCCCTGACAGCAAGACGGGACAGAAGGCCATCATTCTCAATGCACCGGCTCTCGACATCCTTGGCAAGATTCCCAACGTCGATTGCTACGTGATCGCCAGCGATATCAAGGGCCAGCCTCGGCACGACCTGAATAAGCCTTGGAAGCTCGTGAGCACGCGATCAGGCCTCGAAGGCGTAAGAATCCATGACCTGAGACATACCCACGCCAGCTATGGCGCAGGCGCAGGCTTTGGGCTGCCCATTATCGGGAAGTTGCTTGGCCATTCGCAGCCCGCGACCACCGCCCGGTATGCGCATCTGGACAATGATCCGTTGCGGCGAGCATCCAACCAAATCGCAAAGGCACTAGCGGAAGCCATGGGCGACTGACTCCGGGTGTCGACGTGTCCTTAAACAACAAAGTGAGTGAGTTCACTGATATGGATGATTCCGACTTTCACCTCGTCCAGCCACCGTTTGCCCAACTAGATGAAGCGCTATGGTGGATCGAGTTCAAGCAGATTGAAGAAGCCAAGCGAGACGGTTGGACATCAACACTTGAGAGCGCAAATCGGCTTGAAGCCGCTTTGCTCAATGGCACACTTCAGGGATACGGCTCCCTGGATGCCGGGCCTGTGCAGCTCATCCAACAATGGACGTGGACCGAGTTTGAGTTTCTCCCCGCTGATCGCGATGGCCGGCGCATCGAAAAAAAGGTGGATTATATTCCCCAGTTCATAGTCCGCTCCCTCAAAGCCTACCGCGCGGAGGCGCTTAAAGACTTGAGCCAGCCGGCCTCCAAGCTCCTGCCAGGCCTGAATGAAAATGAACCTGGGTTTCACAGGGTAATGGACCAAATTGTCTTTCTCGAATGCGATCTGCGGCGAGTATTTCCTACGGAAATCGTTCAAACTAAAGAAGACCCGCCGCTCGATAAAAAGTACCCCAGGTTCCTAAAGGAAATTGAGGGCGAAAAGTACCTCCACAGTCCCGCGCCGGTCGGGTTCGACCACGTCTTTGGTCTACTCATTGAGTATTTGGAACGGACGGGGCAGCTCAACTCCGTCGACAGTTCGGTCCGGAAGGGGCTTCAACGCCACTACAAGGAATTCAGCAAGCACGGACAATGAGACAAAGCAAGACATGTCCGCACTTGTCTGAACAGCTCTCTGCTTTCCCCTTGTAGGACTGGGTTGCCGGCAGCGCGTCGGCAATTCAAAGGGGAAAAACTTGATGATCGAAAAAGCAACCGAGTCGTCCAAATGGCTGACTCGGAAAGAAGCCGCCGCCTACTTGCGACTCGGTGAGAGCACGCTTGCAAAGCTGTTTGTCTCTGGCGACGGACCACCGGCCATCAAGATTGGGCGGTCCGTTCGCTATTCTGCGCTCGACCTGAACGCGTGGATGGGCTCTCGCCGGCGACGCTCGACGTCTGACAGCGGCTCCGCCGCGTAAGGTTGGGCCAATGGACGTACGAGCCTTTAACCGCGAGAAGATGCAGTGGCTCAATGCCATCAGTCTTGAGTGCGAGGTCAACTCTACCGCCTTTCGGGTCGCTTATCTTATTGCCGATCATCAAAATTCAGTGGCTGGATTCGCTTGGCCATCCCTCGCTCGGCTGGCCGGGAAAGTCTGCCTATCGAATAAATCGATTCAGCGGGCGGTCGGGCAGCTGGAAAGACTGGGATGGCTTGAGGTGGAGCGAAGAAGGGAGCGTTCTAACCGATATCGCTTGAGATGGCCGCCTGGACGAGCCCCGGCGCCCAGGCCAACCGAAGGCAATGATGCAGACAAAACTGTCCTCGTGGAGAGACAAGAACGTCTCACCGGAGGGGACAAAACTGTCCGCCAATCCTACTTAACTAAATCCCTTAAAACCTTCTCAAGTCGGCTTGGCGGAGGAAGGCAAGGAACTCGGTTCGCCGATCAAGGCAAATTCGAAGCTGAGATCATTGGGCGATTTGGACCGGGCATGATCGACGTGCTTGAAAAGCTGAACGAGATCGACCCCCGCGCCGTCGAACAGCTTTGCCGGCGGGCGAAAAATGGAACCTTGTCACGCGTCGACATTGCCGCTGCTGAGCTGACCGTGGCGCAAAATCAATAGGACCGAAGAATGACAGAATTTGACGAGATATTGTCGAGAGCGCTCGACGCGGCGCGATATTACTACCCGCGTTTGAGCGCAGAGGTCTATGTCTTTCCAAAGCCAGCCGATGCGGCGCAGCCGCCCGAACCCGCCGCATCGCAACTTCGCGAAAGGAGCTGCCGCATCGCTATCACATGGGTGGAGAGATTATTGACGAATGGCGAGTTTGACAAAGGGGCCATCACGATCAGTCAGTTGCGGTCTCGGATTTTTCGTAGCGACCGCATCTTGATTCCGCGCGAGATCATTCTTGCGATCGCAGTGTACAAATGCGTTGAGATATTCGTCGGCGGACATGATGTCTGGCTCGGGAAGCTCTGGGATGGACCGGTACCATTTTAGTTGTCTCTCGTGCTGCGGGAGGGTTTTTAATGTATCCCACGGCCGCGATGTCGGCGCAGAGACGCGGGAGGCTTCCTTGTCGATGCCAATCGAGGCCGAGGGCGAATGGGGGGACTGCTTCTCATCTCTAAATTCTAGGTAAGGCCATCACAGAATGTCCCCGTGGGGAAGAAGCTGGTCATCCCGCTTGCGGGTCACATCGTCACCGAGAACAGTTGTTAGCCCGTCACCTCGGACAGGTCAGCGATTGCGTGGACGGAACGTAAAGCGGGCCGCTTCGGCGAAAGCCTGAGCGAAGCGCTCGCTGCCGGTCTTGCGGTCCACAAAGATTTCATCCTCTCTTTGAAGCGCATTCGCGGAAATATCCGGGCCGGTGTCAGTCGCGCGCGTCTCCGACGGGTCGCGGCCGGCGGCGGCGACGTATACGGCGCGCAATGCGGTGAGGACGGCGGCTCGCATGCCTTCGTCGTTGAGGCGTTCACGTAACCGGATCTGGGCATCATCTCGACCTTCCGCGACGGGTTCTTTGTTAGGAAGGAGACAAGCCACGAGCGGATGGAGGCCATCGGTCGGCAGGTTCTGTCCAGCGATTTCGGCGACCAGCGCCGCGGTTTCCGTGGTGAGCCCGACCTCGCAGGCGAGAGCAAAAAGCAAATACGGATAGAGCGGTGTCTTGCCGACGCCGCCCGCCTCCAAGTCCGCAATGCCCGTGGGCCCACGCATCACGCGGATTAGGCGGTAGGTATTGACCAGGCGCTTCAGCCCGCGCGGTGACTTTCCTGCAAGCGGCGCCATGGCCGCCAGCGCTCGCCGCTCGAATTTTGACATCGTGGCTCGTCGTTGCGCCGCGGTTTGAAATAGCGTGGGATCGGGCGCCACGTCGATCGGCACCATGTTGTCCTGGCCCTGCTGCCCGCCTTTGTCACCGGCGGCCTGCCCCGGAGAGTCTGCGGGCTCTTCCTCCTGTTTATCGATGCCGCTGACGAATGTCTCGACCATTCCGGGATTGCTGATGGGCTGCATCCAGATCGGCAGCTGGAAAATCTTTTCAAGGTAATCGGCGACAGTTGCGCCAGCGGGCTGTACCGGTTGGTCGGCATCACCCGGTTGCCCGGGCACCGCAAGCTGGCCGCTGTAGACCTTGCCGACAGCGCGATGCAGCCAGCGGGCATCGACGGCAACGACTACGACGAAAAGGTCAAAGGCAAGGAGAAGGTGGATTGCCTGCAGGACCTGCACAACGTGCTGCTCGGAGCAGCGGTCAAGATCGTCGATATAGACGATGATGCGTCGCACCTCGGGAACGTGGGTGAGATCGGCTACTTTGTCTGCTGCGGGCTTGGAGTTGCCTTCGGCGGGTTTGACCTCCGCCGGCGCTGCCGCACGCTTCTCGTGCATGATCTGCTCGAGGGTTACGAAGCACCGCCTGACCGTCGCGAGAAGCCCAAGCTTCTTGCGCACCTCGGCAAGCTCCGGCGAGTAGGTAATGAAGTAGCGCAGCAGACCTTCGCGAGATCGCCCCTCGGCCGCGAGGCTGTAAGAGGCCGCGAACTCCGTTGCCTTCTTCTGCTCGGCGATCATGGCGTCGAGCTTCTCGCGTTCCTTCTTGACCAACTCAGAGGCTTCGCGCCGCTCATTGTTTAGCTCGGCAGCTCGCTTCTCCTTGCGGGCGAGGAATTCGGCGGCTAGCGAGAGGATCGGCGTCGCGGTGCCGATCGCGATCGCAGCCGTGCCGATCAGCGTTCCGAGCACAGCAACGGAAGGAAAGGCACTAACGATGTAGGACCAAATCTCCGGGACACGTCCCCAACCGAGATACCAGACGGCCCCGCCGACTCCGATGGTAAGAACGGCGAGGGCTGCAGTGAGCCCATAGATGATGCCCCGGCTGAGACTGCGGCGCAGCAGCACGAAGAGCAGCCCGGCGCGGCTCGGCAGATCGAACAACCCCGACAGGAGCGACGCAAGCTTTTCCGGATCGCGCTCGCCGGTCGGTACACCGCACGCCTGCAACAACTCGTCGAGACGCTTCTTGTGGGCTTCGGCCTTTTCGACTTCGCGCCTCTTGTTCGGGTCCTTTTTGTCTTTATCGCTGAGTTCCTTCGGGGTTGCTTTTGTGATGAGTTCTTTGGCCATCTCGCCTGCCACGGTCGCTGCCACTGGCTCGTGCTCGAGGCCTACGAGCTTTGTCTCGGCCGCCTGTATAGCCTCGCGCTGAAGTTCGATAGCGCCTTCTACCAGCGGCGAAGCTTCGGCGTCCCTGCGCAGTCGCTTGGCGATCTCTGTGATCAGGCCGGTCCTAAGCTTACCGTCCGGTGCGCGGCCGTCGATGGCATCGGCAAGCTGATCGAACAGCTCTGCTGTAAGGGAAGCCCAGAGGTTTTCGGCATCGGCATGACTCCAAGCATCGAAGTTAATCTGCACCACCTTCGGCGCCGCCGGCACACTCGGTTCCGGCGACGTGCGCGCGGCAATTTGATCCTTTAGCAGGCGGATAAGCGTACTCTTTCCCGAACCCCAAGGACCGAACACTCCAACCGCGACCGGCGGCTTGAGGTCATCGAGCAGTAACAGATCAGCAAGCGCCGCCGCATCGCTCCCGGTGTTGAGCAAGTCGGCCTCGGTCCGATCATTCGCAAACGCATGGGTTTCGCCAGCGGCGCGGGGGGCAGGCTTACCTGCCGCATCTCGTCTAAGATCGGGCCCCAGGACTCGAGCTTGTCGCCCAGGTTTACGTAATTCTTAATTTCGTCCTGAACAATCCGCGTCAATGTATCGCGCCAGCTGATAAAGTTCAGTCCAGCGGCATCGCTGGCTACACGCCCTATCTCTTCAAGGACGAGTCCGGCGAGGAAGTGCCGCACGCCGCCTTCAAGGTACGAGACATTTGTCTTTTCGCGCAGCAAGGACATACGAAGAAGAATGGCTACGAGTTCCGGACCAACGATCACGTTGCTCGCACTCGCATCAATTGTCGTTTCGGACGGGAAATCGAACTGCCCAAGCTGAGTGGGCGTTGCACTGGAATATTCGCGCACTATCCTCGGCAGGAATACGCTCGGCCTACTCGCCATACCTTGCCCAATCTGCCGGTGCAGCAGCGCATCGAAAACCTGACGTGGCCGCAAAATCCGATCGTGGTCGAGCCGGGTCGCAGCAATCCGAAGCAGCCGTCCAAGGTTTGCCGAAACATAGGGCACGGCGCTCTCAGGCCAGGTGAACGCGAGAATGTCCTGTAGAGCAGCGCCACGGTCTCGTGCCGGCGCCAGCGGATCCGCCAGAGGAGCGATACCGTTCTGACCGATCGTGCCGGTCCCCTGCAGCGTATCTGGTTCTTCACCAGCAGCCTGCTGCTCTCTACTGCCCGCTTGTTCGTCGAAATCGGATTCGCTCTCGTTCTTCGCCTTTCCTGGGCGTCGATCGACCCTCCGACGCAATTCTGAAAGTTGACTTTCCAATTCGATCTGCCGCGACGTCTTGGACCATCCAGGCTCCTCGGACGGCGACGCGCTTGATGAGACGGATGTCACATACGGCTTATTTCGGGCAGCCTCGAGCGCTGCGATCTCCCGTTCAAGGTTCGCTATCTGGTCATGCAGGTTACTTGCGAGTTCTTGCATTGCATCGCCCTCGTGCCGGCATTCAAGGTCGAGGCAGGTGAAACCGCGCCCGCGGCGACGCCTCAACGGTCGGATGCATGTAATCTAATTCACAATCGTGACCTGTGCTACACACCGGCGTCGCGAAGAGCCGGTGGATTGCGCAACGGCGCGCAGGCGAAGGGCTGCGGCGGCACAACGCCCGCCGACCCGCGATCATTGAGGCGTTCAGAAACTCAGGCGGAAAGCCTGAATGTGCGGAAAATGAGTCCGCAATTGGTGCGTGATTGGCCTCGCAAAGAATCTGCTTTCTGGCGATTAGCAGACTGCGGATTGAGTTCAGGACCTGCGCTTGTTAGCCCGAACCGAAGCGGTTTGAGGGAGGATGCGGGTCCCTCCGAGGACGCCACCCCCTACGGCACAAACGCGCCCCAGAAAATCACCAGCCGCAGAGGGCGGAAGCTGGGTTGACAAGGTTGACACGTTGACAGTCGACAACAAGCGATCATTAAGACAATTCATTTCCATTGCGCGACATCGATCAGGATGGTCCGACGGATGAGAAAGTGCGCATTTGGCGGTATCAGCGCTGCGCCCAGGACAGCAGCCAGCCCGACGACAGCGTCGTGAGCCAGAGGATGACGACTAGCGTCAGCCAGGCGAATGGTACGACGAAAGCGAGAAGTGGTTCAGGCGCCTTTGCGACGGCTACCTTGCCGCTATTGCGACCCGAGGTGTAACTTGTCTGTGCCGGCTTCGTTTTCAGCCATCGGGCCAGCGCGCTGACGCCAAGGTTGATGAGCAGTGCCGCAACCAGGGCATGCGCAGCGCTGGCGGCGATCTCGTACTGGTCTCCCTTCAAGTCAAGGCTCCGCAATAGCAGACTGATTGAATCGATCGCATGGTTCTCGCGCTGGCCGGACTGGAGCTTCTCAGCAAGCAGAAACGACAGCGACAACAGGATCACCGTGACGGAAAACGCTGACACGATCGATGTCATCATCACTCGGTGCGCCAAGGATTGCAGCGGCGATTTGTCATACCCGCAGCTCACGAACATTCGAGTCAGAACAAACAGTCCGAAGACGGCCAAGAGAGCGGCGACGGCGGCAAGAAAGAAATATTCTGGATATTCTCCGAGTAGCTTGCCGTATCCGCCGGGGTGCACGCGCATCAGATGCAGCAGGAACGGCAGCGACAGCCAGATCAGCGCGGCTAGTCCGCGTTCGATGCGGCGATTACCGAGCATCGCGCGACCAGGAAAGCGCGTCAGGGTTAGCATGCTGGACGGCTCGGCCTCCGCCTCGATCGCCTCGCTGGCAAGCACGGCTGCGGACATACTGCTGGTCGGCATCGATAGCTCCCGTTTAGCGGCCCGAGGAAGTCTTCCACGTGACGGTCCGTACTAAGGGCGTGCGATCGCCATTCTTGCTCGCGCGCCACAGTCTGATCATGGTCCGATAGGGTTGCCAAGTCCTGAACGACCAGGAATCCTGGGTCGGAACACTGAAGCCGAAGCAAGCCGGTGCCGCGCTGTCACCTGCCGAAACGATAGCGAATTCAGTGGTATAGGAGCCGCGAGTCTCCGCGTCCTTCTTCTGACGCCTACGCTCGGCGTCAGCGCCGAACACGGTCCGCAGCACCTCCATGTCGTCGGGCAACCTCTCGAAGCCGTAAGTCTTCCAGCGCTGTCCGCGGGTAACAAGATCGCTGTTACTTCCGACGCAGTCGGTGCCGCCGTCCTTCAGATCGAGATGCAGACGATCGCCTATGTTCGTTCCCAGCGGGTTGCGCGAAATGTCATCGGCGTGATTCTGGGCATATTCGCGCATGCTGACCCAGCGGCTGTTGAGCCAACGACCACCACCAAACTGCAGTAACGCCTTGCCGCCCGAGCACTCCGTTGCAATGCCCGGCCGCCAGAGTTTGACCTTGTCTGCCTCGATCCGGCTCCCGATATCCACCCCGGGCTCCTCAATCGTTTCGGTGCGCACACTCCAGACTTCTTCCCGGCCCGCCAGGACCCTGCCGCCGATCATGAACAAGCGCGCTTCGGGGTGATATGTCAGGGCTACGCCGTTGACGCGATAATAGCGGCGGCCGTCCCCGAGGCTGCCAGCTTCGCCCGGCGCGGCAGCAATGTGGGCCGGATAAAGCAGGAACAGGCCGCGCGCAGCGCCGAGTCCGGTACAGACGGCCTGGTCGTCGTTCCAATTGGGGACCTGTGCAGCCGCCGGAGCAAGGGTCCCGAGCCACGCCACGAACATCGGTATCGGCAATAGATGAACAAAATTCATGTCGAACGGCCCCCGATCTCGATCAACCACAAAGTTCGCTAACGCACATTAGCGCCTGACAATAATAGAAGGATGCCCCTCAGCATCTACCAACGTTCACTGCTTTCCCGCCCTCTTCTGCTTCGCCACGCGCTGTTTCACCGCCTTCTCGACCGCAGCGATGAAACTGCCGACGCCGCTGTCAGTGGCAGTCGGAGCGATCGTGTCGATGACGTGCTCGCCGAGCGCGCGGTAGGCCTCGAACTGGGTCTCCCCGAAAAACTGGTCTGTCGTTGGCTCATGCGGAAACTTCTCGTGCATGAGCGCGTAGCTGCGCACGGACAGGGGGGCGCTATCGTCGCGGCACGGCTTCATGTAGAGCAGTTTGCCGGTGCTGCGCTCAGGCAGGTGATAGGTAATGGTGGCGACGGCGCAAGGCGAGGAGGCATCGGTCAGCCTGGCGGCGATGTCGAACGACTCGAACTGCACGGTGACGCCGAGGTCGATCTCCGCCCGCCGCAGCGCGTTGCCGAGGTCCTCGAAAGTCATCTTGCAGTCCTCACCTCCGTCGCTGACGACGATGAGCCGGCACCGCCGGCGTAACATTTCGTAGATGCCCAGATTGTCGAAGTGGCCGCCGTCCGACAAGTAGACATAGTGTCGATCCGCGGTGGTGATCCCGAGCGCTTCGGAGATTAGAGGGATTGCGGAGAACAGCGGCCCCGAACTCTTGTGGCTCTTGTGTCCTTTCGGCCCCGGATTTCCGTACCACGCACCGAGACGAACGTTGAACAGCGTCATCAGGATGCTGTAGGCGGGCGACGAACTGTAGCCCATATTCGGGCTGACGGCGGCGCCGGAAACCGTCATCGCACTCCCGAGCGTGATGCCGCCACCATAGTCCCCAGTATTGCGGAAATAGCCGGCCGGCAGGCCCCCCGATTGCCCCATCGATGGCAGATCGCCGGTGCCGATCGCGAGCGGCGTTGCCGTGAACGATACCGCCTTGCGCTCCTGCCAGGCGAGTTGCGAGCTGCCGACGACGTTCAGCGCCATGTTTACTACGAGCAAAGGCGGGCGCTGGCCCGGTTTGTTTGCCGGCGCCGGCTCCCTCACCCTTGTCCCCGGCCAGATCGTTGCAAGGCCGAGATCGTCGTTGCGGTCGAAGTCGGTCAGTTCGTTGGCCTCGCGCGGATGATGCGAGGCGCCGAGGAATGTTCGGATCAGGCGATTGCGATAGACTCCGTGCATCGAGAAGCGATTGATGTCGACAAAATACGACGTTGCAAGGGCGATCGTCATAGCTGCGGCGGCTACCGCCCAGGTCAGTCCAGTGTCGGTGTGGGCAGGAAGCAGTGCCGTGCCGTGGATATGCCAGTCGAGCACGACCGACGTCAGCACGATCAGACTGACCGTGAACACCATCGTCGCCACAGCCATCACCAGATCGCGCGGCAGCTCCATCCACGACCTGACGTTTTCCTTGATCGTCGCTGTTGTCGATTTTGCCCAGCCGAGCAGCGCCGTTGTTGCGCCGGCGAGGCTGCCCACGCCGGCGAAGCCCGCCAACTGCAGCCTCGTTGGATGGCTCATCAAATCGAAGACGATTAGCGACCCGAGCAGCACTAGACCAAACAGAAGGAGCCAGGCTGTTGCCGCCAGTAGATGATGCCCGGCCGCGCGCGCCAACCACTCGCGCTCGCCGTCGCTCCAGTCTGTCATGTGCGTCAGCGCCACATAGATGACTTCGCCGAGGAACAGGGTGAGCATGACAACCGGCGGTCCTGCAATGATGAAAGTATGCCGCGGCGTCAGCGGTGCCGGCAGGTCGTGCAACCGGTCACCGCCATAAATCGCAAGACCAACCAATGCCGCCCCCACCGCCCAGCTCACCACGATAGCGCCAGCGACAGTTGCAAGTTTCCGCGGCGCGATCAGAGACGCGTCGCTGGGCGGGCGTGCGAAACTCGAAAAATAGAGCGCGACAAGGCAGGCGAGTAGGCCGGTAACGGCGCTGACGCTGGCAAAAAAGAAGGTGATGCTGATCGAGAGGGGAGAATTTTGATATCCGGCGATGTTGTCAGGCGGAAAGACGAAGCCGACGTCCGTGATCGTGATGTCCGGCGGAAGGACGAAGCCGATGGTAGCGACCGTGATCAGCGTCGCGCCGATCAGCATCGGAATGATCTCGAATACATAGAAATTGAACAGGCCGGAATCAGCCACGTCTCCGTGGGGCCCCGGCCGCTGCCCGATAGAATCCACGAACGACATACCCATGAAAGCGACCGCGATAATCGCGAGCATGGCACGCCATTCCGGTGGAGCGTTCCAAGCGCCGACCGCAATCAGCTTTACCGCTGCGACGACCAGCACGACGACTGGCAGCAGCACTAGCCAGTTAAGCAGCAGATTGCGAACATAGATCACGCCCATCGTTAACCGGTCAGCGGAGAACAGCCCGGTCCGCGGCGTCAGGTAGTTGCTGTAGTTGCGCAGGTGCCGTAGTGGTGAATTCGTGCGCATTGGTTCATTGCCGCTGAGCTGCCCCTGCGCATCGTCGAATCCATGCCGCTGGATCCAAGCGACGAGGAAACTGCCAACATAGCCGCCGCCGGACACAGTCGACAGATAGTCGAATTTTTCCAAAATTTGCCGCTTCGCCAGTCCCTGCACAATGCCGAGCGCGAACGCAGCGCTGCGGATTCCGCCACCCGAAAGGCACAGCGCCGCAAGCGGCGTCGCAAGATCCTCGACCAGCCTGTGATAGCGATCGATATTGGCTGCCGTATTGGCCTGAGAATTCTGCTCTGGACCGATGACACCCGAGCGGCGATAGCGGACATACTGCAGCTCCTCGAGCAACACTTCGCTGGTGTCCTTGATATCGTCGATCATGGTGTCCGTTCCCGCGATGCTCAGTTCGGTGGAGCCGGAGCAACCGGCGACGCCGGCAGGCGCTGCAGTGTGACCTGCGCGGTGCCGCGATTGTTAGAGTAGTAGCAGCCGTAGGGCCCCAGGAATGGCACGATCTGGATCGCATCGTTCACGTAGAGGAAAAGCTCGCCCGATTCCGGCGCGATGAAATCGGCAACGAACTCGCGCGCGAGGTTCTGCGCGTCCCACTCCTGCTTCGCGTCGTCCATTTTTGACGCATCGATCTTGTCAGTCGGGATCAGCCGGCAGTCCTTGTTGCCGTTGTTCGCGACCGTTTCGGGGCTAGGTGCGTAGGCAAACCTGGACGGCAGCTCCTGCATCAGCGCCGGCGCGGCCTTGCGCGGCAGTTCGTCGGCCGGTCGCTTGTTATTGGCAACCAACGGCCATTCGGAGGTGCCCCACTTGCCGACACGGGCGATCGGTTGGAACCAGTCCGCGTGATACCAGCGCCGGCTAGCGAGGCCCAGGCCGTGGGAGGTGAAAAGCGACGTCGTGAAGCCGTTCGTGCCCGACATGGTCGTGCGGTCGAACCATGGCTCCACGACTTTCATCGATAGGCGGTACTGGCGGCCTTTCTCGATCCAAAGCCCGCTACCCCAGCACATCGCGCTCGTTTCGAACAGTTTGCCGGCTTGCTTCGGCGTTTCGTCGACTACGAACTCGCCCGCGGTCACGCACATCGGGGTGCTGCGTCCGGCGTACCAGTCGAACAATGAGCGGTTGCCAGCGACGAATACGGAGCCGAAAAGAGCGGTGAGCAGCACCCCCGGAAAGACCCAGGTCGATACGAGCATCGCCAGCCCGTTCGCGAGATGGCAGTTGCGCATCTCGCGCGCGAAGCTGCGTCTGCCGGCATGCTCCCGCGCCGCCTCGCAGGTTTCGCGCTCTTTGCCTGCGACAATGCGCTCCGGGTGATACCAAGCAAGTCGCGCGCGCTCGCGGATCCTGTCACGCAGCGACGTCGACCATTGATAGGCAAAAAAGATGAAGGTGGCGAGCAAGAGCGTGAGCAACGGATAAGTGCGTGCTGTCTCGAGCCACGCGGCGGCTGCCGAAGGCAGGAAAGCCTGCAACAGATCGAAGGGCACCGCGAGAACGCGAACGGACCGATCGTTACCCTCCTCGAGCTGTTCAAAGACCCCCCCAAGTCCCGCCAGAACGGCGAGGCCGCGCAGTACGGCCACAAGTTTCGGCGCGAGAACCGGCCAGGCCAGGGCCACCGCGGCGAGCGCGAGCAGCCAGAAATAGGAAACGCGCCGCCACCACACCGTATCGAGAGTCCGTTCGACGATCGTCTCGCTGGGCGGCGGCAACTGGTCGATCGCGGCCTCGCCGGCCGCAGCATTGTCGCGCCGCGCTTGCGTCGCATTGGCCGCCGGCTGCCAGCGGACCCGCGCGCGCTTCTCCGGTGGCAAGATCAATTCCGCCGTTGCGCCGGTCGGTCCCGGGAGCCAGACCAGCGACTTCGCCGGCAGCGTCACCGGCGCATAGTTGTCGCAGCCCTTGAGCATGCGCTGCACCACGCTGTGATGCAGCACCGGCGGCCCACCATCTTTCAAGTCGCTTGCGATGCCGCGCGGACTGTAGCGATAGAACACAGCGGCGCCCGCGCGCGAGTCGTGCACCGGACCGATCGCCGACTGATAGGCGCGGAAATAATCGATGCGCCCGTCCTGGAAGCGCAGCTGGCCCTCGACCTGGCTTGCCATCCACGTCATCGGCACATACGACAAATTGCCATCCGGGTAGCCGCCGCCGACGTCGGAATGTACGCCGGCGAACCAGACCTCCTTGATGCGCTCCTGCTCTGCTGGGCTGATGGACTCCTTGCCGTCCGGGTCCTTGATAACCTCGCGTTCGAACCGCAGTGGATGAAAGGTCTCGCGCTCGTCGTCGAGCGACAGCGCGTGCCGAACCCGCTTGACCTTCGGGCTCGGTTTGCCATTGCGGAACGAGATTGGCCAGATCACATAGTCGATCGCGACGCGCAGCTCCTCGATCGGCACGCCAAACGCCTCGACCGTGTCGAACAGGCCGAGAAACTCGATGTGAACATTATCGCGCCGGCTCTCGGAATTGACGCCGCTGTCGGTGAGCTTGTCGTCCTGCTCCTTCCGTTTGTCGAGCACATCGCTGTACCGCTGGTGGCCGAGCAGCCGGCCGCCGGTCTCCTGCCATATCCACAGCAACACGTCGCGGACGACCCGGGCGAGAGTGACCGTCGGCCAAACGTTGCGCCATGTCACGCTGGCGCTGCGATAGGCACGCCAGGCGGCCTTCGTGTTGCGCGCCATGTCGGCATGCGAGACGCTCTTGCCGTCTATCATAGCCGGCATCAGCCCCTGCGCGGCGATCATGCCGGCGAGCGTGCGCGCGGTGAAGGCGCCGCGACTGAAACCGAAGATGTAGACGTGGTCGCCCGGCTGCCAATTCCAGGAGAGAAAGCGGTAGAGAGTGCGCACGTTCGACGGCACGCCAACGCCCGTTACGCCGTCAAATAGGGCGAACGGTTTCCAACCGGCGGTGCCGACGCCCTTGATGTAGTACGCGACCTGGTCCGTCTTGGTGCGATCGAGCGCTTCATAGAGGCGCCAGACGTTCGATTCTTGAGCGCTGAATGCGTTGCCGGTGCCGTCGGCGAAAATCACGAACTTCCGCCCTAGCGGCAGCACCGGCGACCCGGCTGCGATGTCCGTCATCAAGCCCCCACTCTGTCACCCACGGCGCCAACGCGAAAAAAAGCTAGGCGCCCCTCAACCTCAACCGCGCAGGGGGGATAGTGTAACTGAAAATTTTTACTCGCGTAAGATGTGCTGTAGGCTGGGCGAATTGCGACGCTCTATAACGCCCTCGCCGGTCAGGTCCAGGTGCCGCGACACTCCGTCGTTGATTGACCCGGATCGTTGCCCGGAATTCCCTGCTTCACCAACACCTTCCAATATTTCCTAGGTCAGTGTCGCGGATGGTGAACCGAACTTTGGAGGACGATAGAAGGGTGAGACCGCATCGACACTCGCCACAAACGTAGCTTGTGGCCCCTTGCTCATTGACGAAGTCAATAGCCACGACGGTTTGGGCCCACGCCGGTCCGAATAGGGATTGCTTTTGTACACGCCTTGGTAGAACCTGATGGGATTAGAATGTTTGAGCGCGGCCCGCTCGGTCGGTGGACGGCACAAAAATGACGGGGCTAGTTCTGCCGAAAGCAGAGTAGCACGTAAACTCAATAGATCCTTCGATTGGCGGCTTCATAACGATTCCAGATGTTCTTGATTGCTTCGTAGACGAATTGAATGAGAGATTGCCGCTCGCGGCTCAGGTATCAGCCGATGTCCAATGCGTTCCCACCTCACCCCGTTGCGAGCGGAGCAAGACAAGCCTCCGGATCGACTCCCCTATCTGCCGAGGCTGCAACTCAAAGCCAGAGCTTTGCGGCCAACCTTCCCAAGGGCGGCGGGGCTGTTCGTAGCATTGATGAAAAGGCCAGCGTGGATGTCTATCGCGGTACCGCACGGCTTTCGGTGCCTCTTGGCATCGATGCAGTACGCGGGGGTGTCGTCCCAGAGCTCTCGCTGAACTACGAATCCGGCTCGGGCAATGGTCCGTTTGGCATCGGCTGGAACGTTGCAGCCCCCGCAATTTCCCGAAGGACGGACAAGGGAATTCCGCGTTACGAGGACGAGATCGGCTCCGACCGCTTCATGGCTGCAGGTTCGGACGAGCTTGTTCGCCTAGTCGATGGCGCAGGTGAGGCGGTCTTGCGGTATCACTCCCTCGACGGTGAACTCATTTCGTCACCTCCTGCATCCGAATATTACGAGGTGCGTCCCTACATACCGCGCGTGGACAACATACGCAGCCGCATCGAGTGGTGGCGCAGGATCGTGCCCGGTGAAAACGGCAGGCGATCGTGCCCGCATAGCTTCTGGCGGATCATCAGCCGGTCGAACGTCACCAGCCTGTATGGCTTTTCAGCAGCCTCGCAGCTTCGCGCCCCTGGCGTCGCCGACGATACGCCAAAAATATTTCAGTGGCAGCTGGAGCGCTCTTTCGATGATCGCGGCAACGCAGTTCTCTACGGATACGCAGCCGACGACGACGGACATGTCAGTCCGCTCGTTGCATCGCCGTGCTACCTCGTCTCCGTTAAATACGGAAACGCTACGCCCTACGATCGTCACGGTTGGTTGACGGCGGCGTTTCCTGCCGTTTCGCAGCATAGTGCCTGGTTGTTCGAACTGAAGTTCGACTATGGCCATGCGATCGGCGATCCCTCGAAGAGCATCGCCGATATCCTCGCGCTCGTGGAGCGGCCGGTCGACAAGGACCGCTGCGTCCTGCCGGCGGCAGGCCGTTTCCGGCAGGACAGTTTTACGTCCTATCGAAGCGGATTTGCCATCCGGACTCGCCGGCTGTGCCGGCGAATTCTCTCATATCATCGTCTGTCAGACGCCTATGAGGGGCTCACTCGCTCGCTTGAGCTGACCTACGAAGAGAATCCTTACCTCAGCAAGCTCGCGGCGGTCACCCAGGTGGCCTGGGACGGGGTTACTGGCAAGGCATTTCCACCCCTACAGTTTGCCTATGCCGGCGTGCCGGACCTTGCTAAGGCGCGCGTTGAAAGGCTCGCGCCCGACGCCCTGCCGACATTGCGCGCTGCGCTGGACAGACCCCACTATTCCTGGATCGATCTGGACGCCGAGGGAGCACCGGGCGCCCTGTTCCGGTCGCCCGACGGCGCCTGGCTATACGCGCGCAACAGCGGCGGTGGGCGGTTCAGCGCGCCGCAGCCGGTCGGCTATCAAGCCCCGCTATCGGGCGCAATGACGTCACGAAGTAGCGGCTCGGTTGCGCTGCTCGACCTCGGCGGTGACGGCCAACTCGAGGCCGTTGAGTTCGGTCGGCCTGCCGCCGGTTTTCGCGAACGCACGGCCGACTACAAGTGGGATCAATTCGTCCCCTTCGCCCACAGTCCGGCGCTCGATCCCGACGATCCGAACGTGCGCCTCTTCGACCTGGACGGCGACGGACTTTCCGACCTCGTGTCGTCTGAACAAGGAGCTTATGTCTGGCAGCGTTCGCTCGGCGAAAACGGCTTCGCTCCCCCGGAGCGATTGAGCTGGACTAGCGAGGAAAAGAACGGGCCGCGCCTGTTGTTCGCGGATCGAAACAACATGGTGTATCTCGCGGATATGTCAGGCGATGGTCTGACCGACCTTGTGCGGATACGTAATGGCGAGATCTGCTACTGGCCCAATCTCGGCGCAGGACGGTTTGGAGCGCGCATCCCGCTTACGATTCGCGACGCGGACGGGAACGAAACTGGCGAGCATGTCATATTCGACCGGTCCGAACTGTTCAGCGCCAGCCGTATCCGGCTGGTCGATGTCGATGGCTCGGGCTCGACCGATCTTGCCTATCTGGGCGCCGACGGACTGCGCTGCTGGCGCAACCAGTCGGGCAATGGCTTCAGCCGCCCCGTCACGATTCCTTTCCCACCGATCGACGATCCCGGCGCGGTCTCGGTTGTGGATTTGCTGGCCAACGGCACCTCTTGCCTGGTGTTCGCGCCGGGCAGTCCCGATCCGTCGGCGCCGCTTCGCTATCTGCATTTCGTCGGAGGCCAGTCGCCCGATCCCGCGGTTTCCCCCGATACACGAGGATCGCAAAAGCCGCATCTGCTCGTTCGCTACACCAACAATCGCGGCGGCGAAACGCATTTCCGCTATACGACGTCGGCACAGTTCTGCATCGAGGACCGAGACAATAGCAGACCGTGGATCACCAAGCTCGGCTTCCCCGTGCAGGTCATCGAACGCGTCGAACATCATGATCTCGTCACCGGCAAGATCCTGACCAACAGCTATCGTTATAGGCACGGTCACTACGACGGACAGGAACGCGAGTTCTGCGGCTTCGCGCATGTCGAACAGCGGGATGCGGTGCGATACGAAGCCACCGCCGATCGCGCGCCATCACCCAAGTTCGGCGCAAACGCCGCCTTCGAGCTTCCTCCGACTGTCACCCGCACGTGGTTTCACACCGGAGCGACGTTAAAGGACGAGACACTGAACGAACGGCTGGCGATGGAATATTTCGCCGCCGATCCCGAGGCGCTTCTGCTGCCCGACACCGCCGTGCCTGAACTGAATGAGGCCGAGACGCGCGACGCGATCCTGGCACTCCGCGGTTCGGTGCTGCGGCAGGAACTCTACTCCGGTGAAGAGGATGGAGGGGTACTGCCCGGTGCGTGGCCCTACACCGTTTCGGAACACAGCTATTCCGTTCGTCGCTGCCAGCCGACGGCCGGCAATCGCCATGCCGTCTTCCAGGTCAATCCTGCGCAGCAGATCGACTACAGCTACGAGCAGCGGCCGGATGATCCGCGTGTCCAACACCTGTTCACGCTGGAAACGGACGAGTGGGGCAACGTGTTGCAGTCCGCGCACGCCGCCTACGGACGGCGGACGGCGGGCCTCGTTCGGGATCTTGCTTTCCTCAACGACGAAGCACGGAAGATCCAGAGCCGCACGTCCCTCACCTACTCACGCAAACGCTACACGAACGGCGTCGCCGACCCGCTCGCCAACCCGCTCGATCATCAGGCGGCACTGCCCGCCGAAAGCATCGACTGGGAGATCACCGGCGTTCCTCCCACGGGTCCGAAGGGCTTCTATCGGCCGGTCGACGCAACCGCACTCGATACGACGGTCGCAATTGTCGATTTGCCCTACCAGTCCGTTAAACACGGCACCGCGACGCGCCGGCGGATCAAGCACAACCGCTTGCACTACTGGAACGCAGCGCAAGACAAGGCCTTGCCGCTCGGCGGCCTCGCGCTACCGGCTCTCGCCCATCAGAGTTTCAAGCTCGCATCTACGCCACAGATGATTCAGAGACTGGCCGACGAGGCCCGGGAGCCCGTCGATGCCGATCGCCTGCTCGGCGCGGGCTACCAGCGGCGCCGCGACGTGGTGTCCTCGTCCCTGTTTCCGGCCGCAGCCTGGCCGGACGACGCTGATAGTGAAAGCTGGTGGGCGCCCTCGCCGTTTCAGCAATACGACCCCAAGGCATTTTTCGTTCCCGTTACGCATTTCGATGCGTTCTACAAGAAGACCATCCAGGAATTCGGCATCGGCGTCCTGATGCCGGAGCGCATCGTCGATCCCGCCGGAAACGAGACCCGCATCAGGAACGACTACCGCCTGCTTCGACCCCGGCAGATCACCGATCCCAACGGCTCGGTGGCCGAAGTGCGATTCGACCTCCGCGGAATGGTGGCTGCGACAGCCCTGCGCGGCAACCAGCATCGCCCGACCGGCGATACTCTGGGGGGCATCAGCGTCAATCTAGCGGCGGCCGACATCGCGAAATTCTTCGGTACGCCCGTGGCTTTGGCGCAGCCCGGCTCCGGAGCACCTTCCTCGATAGGAAGCGCCACCTCGCGCTTTGTCCATGACATGTTCGCCGCCTGCGATCTGCAGCGGTCGATCGCGGTCACCGCCGGCCAAACGGTGTCCCGCGTGCAGCCGGTTTGGGCCGCGACAGTTGCGCGGCAGTTTCACATCTCACAAGATAAAGGCGCGACGATCGAGATCGTTTTTGCCTACTCCAACGGCTTTGGCGAAGTCGCCCAGACCAAGCAGCTGACCAATGCCGGTCCGCTCGATCCCGTCCACGATCCCGCGAACACAAGCGTCACACGCTGGATCGGCTCAGGCTGGCAGATCCACGACAACAAGAACCAGATCGTCCGCGAGTACGAGGCTTTCTTCACGGCAACCCACGGCTTTGAGCCCGGCCGGCTCGAAGGCGCGTCGCACACGACATTCTACGACGCATTGCAGCGGGTGCGCACGAAGCTGGCGCCACACCGGACATTCCTTGACTCGGGCGCCGTGGCGCCGACCGCACCAGTCGGCCACAGCTACGAGAAGCAGACTCACCATCCCTGGGGTGAAGAGACCTGGGACGCCAACGACACCGTGCTCCTGAATCCGCTTCACGATGCGGATGTTCACGGGTTCTTCCGCAAACTACCGGCCGGCGAGGTGCTGCCGACCTGGTATCAGCAACGCGTTGACCTGGATCTAAACCAGGAGTCGTGGCCGGACGACGAGGCCAGGCAACGCCACGAACGCGAGTGCGCCTTGCAGACTGCAGTTCATGCGGCCACCCCTTCGCGCACGTTCCTCGATCCGCTCGGCCGGCAGTTCCTCTCCGTGGTGCATCATCGCCGCGATTCAGAAGCGCGGAACGAATTCATCTGCACGCGATCAGAATACGACGTCGAGGGCAATTTGCGCGCCGTTATCGACACCATGGAGCGTGCGGTGATGCGCTGGGACTACTCGATGATCGGGTTGCCCTGGCGCTCCCACAGCATGGACAGCGGATGCCGAATACTGCTCACGGCCGTTGACGGCAAAACCGTGGTCGAATGGGACGCGATGCAGCGTCGCATCGTGCATGAATACGACAGCCTGCGACGGCTGCTAAGGGTCACCGTGCGCGAAGCAGGCAGCGAACGCACCCGCGAATCCTACGCCTACGGAGAGAGCGTCGCCGACGGCGCAGCCAACTACCTCAGAGGACGTCTGTATCGACAGGACGACGAGGGGGGATCATCGACGATTGCAAGCTACGACTGGCATGGATCGCCCACCCGAACCGAACGCACAACCGTACTGCCCGGCCAGCCCGCCAGGACCGAGACGCGTCAGGACGAGTTCGACGCGCAATCGCGTCCGGTCGAGTCGGTAAGCGATGGATCGAGGATTGCCCGGAAGTATTCCGTCTCGGGGCAACTGATCGAAGTGACGTCCTCTCCGGGCGGCGCGGTTGTCACGGGCATCACCTATCGTGCGTCCGGCCAGCGCCTGTCGCTCCGGCATGGCGGCGCGGGACCGGGCCTGCAATATGTGTTCGATCCGCTCACGGGACGGCTGCACAGCCAGCGCGCCGGCGATTTCCAGAATATCCGTCACATCTTCGATCCTGTCGGCAACATCACCCACATCTTCGACCGCAGTATCGAGGTCGTGTTCAATGCAGGTCAGCGTGTCGATCCGCTTCGCACGTTCAACTACGACTCGCTCTATCGGCTTGTCACCGCACGCGGGCGCGAGCATTGCAGTCGCACGTCGGGGACCTGGAACGAGCAGCCGAAAGGCTTCCCTTACGACCTTTGCGCCCATGCGCACGACCAGCACGCGTTCCGCAACTACCGCGAAACCTATCAATATGATCCCGTCGGCAACATGGTCCGCCAGCGTCACGTCGCGGGCCCCGGCAGTTGGACACGCAGCTTCAACGTCGAGGTGGTCAACAACCGCCTGCGCAGCGTCACGATCGGCAACACCGAGCTGGAAACCCTCGACTGCGACGCCCACGGCAACGTCGTTCGCATGGCTCATCTCACCGATCTACGATGGGACTACCGCGACCGCCTCGTCCTGACCCGGGGCGGCGGCGACGACAGCCGCTTTGCCTATGACGCCGCCGGCGAGCGCGTGGCCAAATCGGAGCCGCGCGGGACGCGGTATTATCTTGGTCAGTTCGAATTCTTCTCGGCCGGCTCGGCGAAAAATTCCTCGGTGATCCGCGACGGCAACGGGATTCTGGCGATCGTCGACCATGCCGGCGGCGCCAACGCGCAGGTGCGGTTGCAGATCCCGGACCATCTCGGCTCGCGTTGCATCGAGGTCGACCAAGCCAGCGGCGAACTCCTCGCGCGAGAAGAATACTATCCCTATGGCGGCACCAGTTATCAGGCCCCGACATCGGGCGCAGCCGCGCGCCGCTATCGCTTCACGGCAAAGGAGCGCGATGAGTCGACCGGGTTGAGCTATCACGGCGCACGCTACTACGCGCCGTGGCTTGGGCGATGGATATCGGCGGATCCGGCTGGCGTGGTGGATGGGCCTAACCGTTATTGCTACGTGGGCAGCAATCCTGTTTCCCACATGGATCCTACTGGTCTATTCGAAAGCAAACCTGATTCAGCACGCAATCGCCAGGAACAGCCCCGGCAAGTTCAGGGAAGCTTGAACACCAAGAGTTCGGACCGAGGTTTCTCGCTGCCTCGAGTGGAAGAGCCCGGCTTCAAAGAATCACTCATCCCTATTTGGGGATCAGGGAAGGAGTCTTATCATCATTTCCAGGAAGGGAATTATTGGAGGGGTACGCTTTGGGGTGCGCTGGCCGTCTCGGATGTCTTTCTGGTCAAGTCACTTGCCACGGGTGCAGGCAAGATTCTGTGGCGCGGAGGCATGAAGCTGTTAGGCCGCGAAGCGGCGCAGCTCTCCTTGCATAGCTCGCCTCAACTTGCGGAAGCGGCGGTACCCAAACTTGTCAAAGAGGCAACTCACGTATCGAGCCCATGGGCCGGGCCTGGCGTGAGTATCTTTCGCGAAGGAGATTGGTTTATCAAGAGTATTAATCCAACTGCCGGCTTCTTTCGGAAACAATGGGGCCTGCTCTCGATCGAGAGCCAAGCCAAGGCCCTGGCAAAACTCGGAGACATTGGAGTTGATTTTACCTTGCGCGAAGGAACGCTGTGGACTCGAAGTGCCGGCGAGCAAATGACCAAGTTGAATAGCCTATTCCTTCAACGATACGCGCAGGGATCGTTACGGTTGCGGACCCTATTCAACGATATCAGGCCTCGAAATGTGGGCCAGGCTGGGTTGATATTTGATGCCGCAATTGATGACGTGACGAAATCGCTGGCGTATGGCGAGGCTTATCTCAGTAAAGCGTATGCTGAATGGCGGCAGCACCACTAGTCGCTCGCGATTATTGTTTCTTTTGAACCAGCGGCGCGTACCGGAGCCGCTAGCACTCGGCACAAGTCTTCAAGAGTTGATGATCAGAAAAAGCGCCCAAGAGTGTCATGGGCAGCTTGGCTGGCTCAAGCCCCTTTTTGCGCACCGATCCTCTTTTGGAGCGCGTCCCGGCAAAGGGGCATTGAACTCAAACCAGGCCGGTCGTGCAAAAAACATCTGCGTCAACTTGACATAGCCGCTTGACGCGCGGTCGAATAGTCTGGCCTAATTCAACCATACACCGCATTTTCCGCGGGTTTCAACCGAGTGGGGGCTCGGTCCTTATTGTTGCCCCCTGCGTGCCGGGGCTTTTTATGTCCTCTCTGCAATTTTTTATCTATCTGCTCGATCAGACGCAGCAAACCGGCAAGGACGAACTCGGCCCCGTCAGCGTCGAGTTCTACGAGCGGAAAATTGACGGCAGCGACGAGCAACTGCTGGTGCTCGTGAACGGAGCTTACGTCCCAAGCCTGCCGGTACCCGGCGCGACCCAGCTCTTCACCGGTGAAGACCCGCTCACGGACATGAGCGGAACCAATAACACTCCGGGTGTCCTGGATGCACAGTGGAAGCCATGGGCCGAGGTCTGGACCGAGTACAAGCCCTACGTCGGACTACCAGCCAACCAGCACACCCGCGTACGCAAACGTGTCGAGGTTCAGCGGTCGATTCCGCTGCAGGGCAACTTCGATTTTCAGATCGTCGTAAAGCGAGACGTCAAGGGCACCGTCCGGGAAATTGGGCGCTCCGAGCTGTTTCGGAACTGCCGGGACGATCTTACCGACCTCAGCCCAATGGACGAAGAAAGCCTTATCTGGATAGGCGTCCCCAGCGCCGGGCAAGAACGCCTGCCCGGTGCCGCAAGCGCCTCCACCGACGTCCAGTACGAACGCGTTCGCGGCGAGACCGCCAACGTGCTGAAGGACGAAGGCGTTACGCTGACGGCCCTTTCCTACACTGCCATCGCGGAAATCGCGGCACAATCGGTTAGCGGCCTCGATGTAATCGGCATGCCGCCGCCGACGCCCGCCAAGAAGCTTTACGATCCGGATTCGGACAGCATGCCGGCCCTGAAGACGCATGGCATTCGCCTTGCGCTCGAGGCGGAGGTCCAGCAGCGCAAAATTGGATCCGAGCAGGCGGCGCGGGATCGCGCGGCGCTGGTTGCAGCGCTCTCCACGGGATTTACCTGCCAGCAATGGACCGCCGACCCCGCGACGGCCGGCCGCTTCTCCTGGTTGGTCCCTGTCGATCCCGCTATTTGGAATCCGGCATATTCGAACACCACCGTCCGCGTCGATGTGACCAACATCGATCCGCTGACGCTGCGGGTACCGGCAGCGTACTTCTACGCGGTATCGAAGGATCTCGACGCCGGCACTCTGGCACTCGAGCGCTATAATCTGGCTGCCGGCAACACCGAAGTCAGCCTCCGCGCCAAATTCCGGCAGGCGCAGACCAGAAGAGTGATCGGACAGACCCATTCTCCGATCACGGACGCGGCAAACATCGATCCCGCATCCCCCAGCCTCAGCGATCGCCTGGCTGCCCGTCGATTGCAGGGCCTTGCGCCGCTGGATCTCGACGGCCGGCCGCAACCCAGCACCCATAGCGACGCAGTCAAGCTCTCCTACGCCAATTGCAAGGCTCTGTTCGATGACTGGCTTGGCACCGACAGGCCCGACGATGAATATTGGAAGAACATTGCAGGGTCCGCGCAGACAACGCATTTCCAGCTGATTCGTCAGGTCGTGTGTGCCGGCGTCGCCAAGCCCGTCCCGGTTGGCGGGGTAGCTGGCCCGAGCTTCGCGGAGTATCTCGAAACCGATCCGGTTTTTGCGGCCGTTACCACCGTCGACGGCCTGAAAGCCGAGAACGAGGGAGCCTGGGCGGAGGCATTCAAGCAATACTGGGCGGGAGATATCGACGAACTGGCTGCCCGCCAGCAATGGCAAACTCTGCTGCTGCGCTTGCGCCGCTACCTCGCCACGCCGCCGGGGCCGGCCGCGGCCTTTGCGCCGCCCGGGGCGTCCAAGTTCAGCGCCCGGCCGGCCAGCGTCGCCGGGTTGAAAGACTTTTTCGACGCCAACCCGACCTTCCGCTTCGATCCTATGCCCGGCGATCGGCCAACCACCGCCGCGAGCATCAAGGCTTTGCCAATCACGGACGAGTCGGTCAAACGGCAACTGCTCGTCCTGTATTTTCTCGACCGCGCTGCCGGTCCCGGAGACGACCGCCTTCTGAAGATGGAAGCCCTCTATTTCCGCGGCTTCACCGATCCGTGGCCAGTCGCGCGTCTGTCGGAAGATCAATTCAAGGCGGCATTGCTGGGCACCCTCGCCTATGCCGACGCGCTCGGCATTCATGGACGTGCCGTCACACTCACCAACGAGTTTCCGGAACCGCCGGACGATCGCGACAACACTAGCCCGGTCGAGTCGGTGTTTCGGCCGGTCAATCATGACGGCCTGCTCACCGATTGCATGCCCGCCGAGCATCTGTCGCCGTTCGGGCCGGCTGGCTATGCGCGCGCCTTGCTGGACAAGAAGCGCGATCCAACGGTTGCCTCGCTCGGCGCCGAAATTGCCGGCAGGCGCGGCGACCTCGGCGCGCTCGATGTCACGGCTGCCAACACATTCACGCCCGTTCCCGCCGTCGACGTGGTCAACGAGGCGCTTGAAAGCCTTGTCGGTCTCGCTGAAGCGGATATCGACGCACACCCCAACGGCGAGCTGCCAGCGGTCGCTGCGCCCGCGATCTTCCAGACCTCAATAGGCGTGACGGCTGACGAACTCACCGCCGTCCCCGAACATTCCACGCCGTCGGCGCCTGCAGATGCCGCAGCCCTTACGCGGCAAAAGGCTGCATACGACCGGCTGCGTGAAGATTTTTCGTCGTTCACGCGCCCGTATCATCAGCCGCTCGATATAACCCGCAGCTACCTCGAACACATGGGGTCGCGCCGCTACGACACGATGCGGACGTTTCGCAAGGACATCCACGAATTCGTCAAGCAGCCGCAGGACATGGCCAACGCGAAGGCGTTCGCGCCCTACTTGCCCCCCGAGTTCGACACGCAGACTCATCTGCGTCGCTACCCGGTGCGCATCGATACGGCCCGCGAATATCTCAAGCTGAGCGTGGAAGAGCACCGCGAAGTCTTCACCGAAACGCTGAACAATTCCCGGCAGAAGCTCTGGCAATTCTGGGGCTATGAGTCGGCCCCCGGGACCGGCCACAACGACACGCCGAAATGGGCCGACTGGCTGGATACGCATCGGGTCGTGATGCGGCCCGATGCGAATGCCCGGCCGGCCGGAGTCCGGCGCCTGTCGGAATTCCTGCTGCGCAGCGCCTTGAGCTACCGCGAGTTTCGCGATCTGGTAGCTTGCGGCTTTGTCCCGATCATGGTGGCGCGGGGGCTGCCCGAGGAGGAGCCCTGCGATATCGGCGAGTATGAGATCGACTTTGCGCCGCTCAACGCCGACGTCGCCCTCGAACGGCTGGCGGTTTTCCTGCGGCTCTGGCGCCTGCTGCGAAAAATCCCGCACACCGACTATTCCTTCGAAGGCATCCTCCAGCGCCTGCGCAGGGCGCGCGAACAGATGCGGAATTGGGACGGCGCCCGGGCGTCGATCGCCGCCATCGAAGCCGCCGTGCGTGCCTTCATCGCCGCTTTCGAGAAAGCGGGAACAACGCCGGTCGATCCGGCGAACCAGCACGCGGCCAGCGATGCCGTAAGGGTGGCGTTTGCAGCGTTGCCGAACCAGTACGTTCAACTCGCCGCAGCGGATGCTGCGATCGACGCCCTGAAAACGAGACTCGAACGCCTGGAAAGCTCAGCCAACGCACAGGTCACTGACGACATCAGGACCCATGCCGGACGCATCAAGGCGAGCCTTACGGCGTCGGAAGTCGCGCGGAAAAGCATCGAAAACATCGAGACTCAGGCCGAAGGGCTTGCAGTTGCCATCGCCAGCGGTGAAGTTCGAACTGCGCTGAAGCAACGGGTGCGCGAACTGCGTGTCAGCCTCGCCGACGGGTCTGACGCCTTGGACTCCCTTGCTGATCTCCCCGCCGCCCTGACAATGCTCGACGGCCTGTTGCCTGCAGCCAGCGCCGCACCCGTCATCAGAAACGCCAAGGCGCAGATTGCTGCCGTTCTGCCCGGCATGGCGACTGTCCCGAATGTGAAGGCCGCTGCCACCGCCGCCGGTCAGGACATGGACAACGCCGTCGCGGTGTGGTGGCCGTCAACGATCGAGATCGACAACGCCTTCATTCAGGGAAAACTCGACGCGCTGACAACCGCATTGAAAGCGCAACTCGGACGGCTGGGCCTGCTTCCTGCCGCGTCAAATCGCGTAAAGGCATTTGCAAAGGAGTTGGGCCGGCTGCCGCTGGACCAACTCAAGACCCAGGCAACGGTCGATAAATGCGAGGAATTGCTGACCGCCCTCAATGAAGACCGGCTGCAGGACGAAATCCGCGATACCGTCACTCCTGTCAGCGTGAAGATCGATTCCCTTCCGGCAACGTTCCCTGGCGCTGCCGCAGCCCGCGAGCGCCTTCGTGACCTGATCGACCTCATCAATGGCGAACCGCGCGACGGGTCATTCGCCGGACCGCTTGGCGAGATCGAGGATTTGCTCGGCTGGTGGGAAAAGCTCGCCGCCACAGATCAGTCTTTTCTGGCGCTGAAGCAGACCTGCGACGTGCTGGGCCTTTACAACGGCGCCAACATCAACGCCGATTTCATCAGGCAGCTTGCCGCCATGCAGATGCTGCGCGACGACTATGCGCTGTGTCTGATCGACGTGCTGCCGCTCTGGCTGCCGGCGGCGGGCGGTGCCGACACTCCCGTTACCGAACAGGCGAAGAAGGACCTCGCCGCGGTCATTCAGGAGCGGGCGAACTGCTACCGCAAGGAACCAAAGAAACGTATCCTGCACGCCGAGGAATTCGGCGAAATCGCCGACCTGACCAGCCTTCGTTCGGATGCCGGCAACGACAACTACCCGGCATTCCTGCAACCCACGCATACCCTGCGGTTCGTCGAAGTCTGCTTCAAGATCGCGCATTCCGACTTCAGCGTCGGTGAGCTTTCCTTCCTCTATCTCAACCGTCACCTGACGACATTCGAGGACGATCCGTTCCGCGTCGAGACCGTCGAGAACAACATCAGGGAAAACCCGTTTGCCGACAAGTTTTCCGACTGCACCGATGCATCGATGCTGCGCCTGCAGCGGCTGCTCCGCGGCGCGGCGTACGGGTCGATGATATCGGATCGGCCCGACGCTAGCGATGGCCACAAGCCGACATGGGACCAGAACGGCGGCGAAAAAAGCAAACTGAAAGGCAAATTTGCGCTTAGCGACGACGACTTCAAACGTCTCGATCGCGTGTTCGCAGCTGATCGCCAGCCCGACGGTCTCTGGTCGCCCACGCCAAACAATGACGACCTGAACAAGCTGTGGCTCAGGCTTGCGGACGAACTGAAAAAGCTCGGCTATTCCGATCTCGACGCGTTGAAGAGCTTGTTGACCGAAGACAAGCCGAAATTCACGACCGGCCTGCTTGAGGCCGATGTCACGCGGTACACACAAAAAAATCCCGCGCAACCGA
Organism: Bradyrhizobium sp. CCGE-LA001; assembly: GCF_000296215.2. Classification (NCBI taxonomy): domain Bacteria; kingdom Pseudomonadati; phylum Pseudomonadota; class Alphaproteobacteria; order Hyphomicrobiales; family Nitrobacteraceae; genus Bradyrhizobium; species Bradyrhizobium sp. CCGE-LA001. The sequence continues at coordinate 7,337,003 of NZ_CP013949.1, forward strand.
AGAAATACGACTTCTCTGCGATATTCGCCTTCGACCCTGCGACCAACAAGCTTTCGTGTACGGGCTTGCTGGATCCCGTCGATATCCTGACCGAAGCCACGCGTCTCAGGAAAACCGATACGACAGATACGACCCCCTTTCCACCTTGCAAGCCGGGCGAAGTGACGGCTATCCGCGACCTGTTCGAACAGCCGCGGCGCACGCTGGCCAAATTCTCCCTGATACTCCCCGACCAGCGCGAGGCCGCACGCCGCCTGCTCCGTCCCAAGAAGGCGGCCGACCGCATGAAGGTGTTCGTGCGCTATTTCTTCATCTTCTTTCGTCAGCAGCTCGTCGTCGCCGACCACCTTGCAGCCCATGTCTTACAGCGTGAACCCGTCAAGAATCCCGACGTCGAACTCGACAATCTGTCCACGACGGCGCGTTATTTACTGCTGCATCACATCGAGGCGGACGAAAACTGGAAGGACAATAGCGGCGCCTTCCAGTACCCGGCTAATCCAAACGCCAAGGCGATCGCCGGCATCCTCGGCCTGCGCGGCACCGGCATCTGGACGACGTTCTCGTCGTTCAAACCACCCGGCCCCTACACCGATGTTTTCAATCAGCGCTTCGACAGGTACGTGGCGCAGGTGCCCGGAGCCCCGGGCTTGCCCAATCCAAATTACGGGCAGTTGCAGACACCCCCAGCATTCCCGGTATTTCCGCCGTTCGCAAATCTGCCTCTAACCACCGCGCTGATGCGCGAGATTTCCGGCTCGCTGAACTATCTTGATCATGCGAACGACAAGTACGGGGATAACGTCGGACCGAACAGTAACGACTGGCTCTACAATGTTCCGAAGCCGCTGCGTGTACCGGAACCGGTTGACCACCTCTTCTTGCACCCGATACCGCCAACGCAGCAGCAAGTTGAGCTGAGAAGCGGCTATCAGCTGCGCTCCGATCCGGCCGACAAGGCACGCTATGGCGGCGCGGTTCCGTACTATATCGAGTGGAATGGCCGACTGCAGGTCACGATCAAAGGTGAGCACCGATTTGTCACCTCCTTCAAGCTCCCCGACGGAGAAGAAGGACCTCTCGGCACCACCACCATTCCCAATCTGACCGACGACGGCATGCGCATCGAAATCGCGGGTGCGACGAAGGAGATCGTGCCGCTGCATGCGCCCGGCGGCGCTTCCGATTCGCTGGCCCTATTCGGCAACGACGCGGACGGCGCGTTCCACACCGCCCCGGTCTTCACAAATCTCGAGCCGCGCCACTATGATGTCAAATTGACATTCGTCGACTACTCGGTCGATCCCTCCATCTATGAGATCAGCAAGGGTCCGAGCGGCATCAAGGACAGGCATGTCGCATGGGTCGGCGTTTTCGTGAATTCGCCGGAGGCCTCGTCTCTGCATGGTTTGAGCGACATCGCGGTGACGCGAAGCTTTCCAAAGAATCCTCCGGGAGGCGGCGACACAACTTCTACAGAATTCTTCGAAGTGCTGGCCCAGTCGCTGTTCATCGAAGTCAAGGAAGCACGAGACTTTCCAGGATACGCTGGTGCCGCACCGCCGCTGCCGTTCTTCTATCCCGAGCCATACTATTTCAGCTCGATCCGCGACATCCGTCGCAGCTACCAGCGTGCTTTCAAGGCCGTGCTGTTCTGCCACCGCTTCCGGCTGGTGGAGAAGGAGGTTGCGTTCCTTCTGAGCAAGGGCACCGACTTTCGGGGTATCGCGCACACGTGGGCGACCACGACGGGGAATTGGGAGTCGCGAAAGCTCAATTTCGACTTCAACCAGTGGAGCGTCGGCGACGCCTTCCGGCACCGCCCCGACGGCGAGGATGTGCGCCAGTATCCGGAAGCGCACATGCCGGACCGCGTCTGGCCGCTGTTCGACCAATGGGAGCGCTTTCACGACTATGTGCAACTTCGCTCGGACGTTTCCGCCGCCGCCACGCCGCTGTGGCAACTGTTCAGCGACGCGGCCAATCCGGCAACTCCGCCGACCGCGCAACGGCTGGTGTGCGACCATCTCGGCCTGAAGGCGAGCGTGGCGCCCGACGCCCTGCTCTATACGATCGACGCCAGCCCCGACTATCCGGAGTTGGCGAAGACCGCGCTCAAGACCGAGGAGTGGCCGATCCGCGTCTGGCAGGCGGCGCAGTGGCAATACGCCCGGCAGCGACGGTTCGCAGCGGCGCGCGGCGTTGCGCCGGCGAACTGTCGGGAATGGGCGAGGTTCGAGCCGAACGTGCCGTCGCTGCGCGAGTACATCACCGAAGCCTATCTGGAAAACGGCCCGGTCCGCCGATATGCCAACCTCGCGCAACTGAACGGGCCGTTGCGCGAAAGGGCACGCCTCGCGCTGGTCGGATATCTCACTTCGCTCGATCGCTGCACGATGCCGCAAATGAACGGCGGACCTCCGTTCGCTTGCTCCGCGCGCGATCTCTCCGAGCGGCTGCTGCTGGACGTTGAAACGGGAACATGCGCGGCAACGCCTCGCTTTGAAGAAGCGTGTGCTGCGTTGCGAACCTACGTCCAGCGGCTGCGGCTGGGGCTTGAGGAAGTCTCTACCGACGATATCAGCCGCGACTTCCTTGAAGACTGGGACCTGCGCCTTGCGGAATATCGCAGGTGGGAGGCGTGGCAGTATCGAAGTGTCTACCCCGAGAATTATCGCGAGGCTTATCTGATCAATGCGGCCTCGCACACCGAAAGCTTCGCATTTCTTGAGCGTCATCTTCAGCAGGAAAGCCTGACGGCCGATCAGGACTGGGACGATCTCGCCCCACCGCTGATGCCGGCGATTCCCGGGCTGGTCCGCTGGATCGACAGGTTGCCATCGCTGTCCGAGGCACTTCCGACGAAACCGGATGGTTATGAGAATCTGACAAGACGAGACCGCGCGCTGAGCCGGACCGCGTTGAGCCCTGCCGAGGTCACGAACAAGGTGGATGGGCGCGAGACCAACTCGATGCGGATGTTCCGCGATGCGCCGCTTGAGCTGGACGGCAGGTTCGTCCGCCTGCAATGCAGCACGACCGACAGAGAGGACGATTTCTACTTCTGGCTGGTCGATGGTGCAGCTTACGACAAGCCGACGCAGGATGCCGGCCAGGATTGGGAGCATCCTTACAACCACGACGATTATGTGACCGGCATTCCCGCCAGCCTGCTTGGCTGGGACACGAGAAAGAAGGTGCGGCTTGCGTGGTGCAGGATACGCGACGGCATCGCAGACGATGTCCGCGTTTCGGATTACGGCGTCCCGCTTGCCGCGAGCGACAGCAACTTGAAGTTCGACAAACGCGATGTCGACCTTCTGGTGTTCCAAGTCGACGGCGCGGCGAAAATCGACCAGCGTTTTGTCTATGACCCGGACGAGAATATTGCACGGGTACTGGTGCAGACGACCTGGAACGCCGGCACCGCGCCGCCCGCCGGCGGACTGTCCTCGTTTCCGCATTTCATGGCGGCGGCGCCCGGCGCCGCAGCGAGCCCGGCGACATTCCACGCGCCGGCCCTACTTGTGCAGAAGCATCTGCGTCTGCACGACCGCGGCGACGCGGCACGTGAGTGGCTTGAGTTCCTGCACAAGCCGCTCGCGTGTTCCAACGGCTGGCTCGACCCCAAGGGACTGGCCGGCCGTCCGAACGCCAGAGTCCTGGTTCTCAACTGGCTGGAGAACATCCTTGATATCGGCGAGTCTCAGCTTGCCGGCCAGCGTCTTTCGACCACCGAACTTGCCCGCGAGACGTTCGCCCTCGCGCGCAAGGTGCTCGGTGACCGGCCGCGACGGCTGCGCCACCAGGATCCCGACACCGCGGACAAGCTTCGCAGCTTCGTTCCCGAATCACCGCCCCTGAACCGGCGTCTTGCCCTATTGTGGGATCGCACTGACCGTCTCGCTACCGCCATCCAGCGTTGCGAGAACAGCCGTCAGATCATAAATGATCGCACACAGCGCGCCCTGTCACGGTCTCCCGTGGCCACGCCAGCCTACGGCGACATGCGGCTGCACGATGGCTGGATGTGGCGCCATGCCTACGACAGCACCGAACTCGATCGTGACGAATGGCTGGTACCGCCGCCGCATTACCGGTTCAACGTCGTCCTGCAGAAGGCGCTCGAGCTGTGCGCCGAAACGCGCAGCTTCGGTGCCGCGCTGATGTCCGCCTTCGAGAGAGGCGATGCAGAAGAACTAGCCCTGCTGCGCTCAAGGCACGAGGTGCAGATCAATCGACTGCTACTCGATGTACGACGCTCGCAGTGGCGTGAGGCCGACTGGCAACAGCAGGCGCTACAGAAGGCGCGCGAGATCCTGGAGATCAAGAAGCAGCATATCGAACACCTCATTCAGGTCGGGCTTATTTCGGACGAGCAGTCGTATTTCGCCCACATGGAAGTGGCGAAGATGCTCACTGCCGCCACCGAGGGGTTCGAAATTGCCGCGCAGGTACTCCTCCTTGTCCCCGAGGTGTATGTCGGCGTTTGCTCGATGGTGAAGTTCGTCAGTGGGCAGAAGTACTCAGCCAGCTCGAAGATTGGCGCCAGCTTGTTGCACATGCTGGCTTCGGTCAACAGTATGGACGCCTCCATCGACTCGATGCGAGGGTCGTTTGCCCGCCGCGAGGAAGAATGGCGCCACCAACTGGAGGTTGTGAAGATCGAGCTCGAACAGGTGCGCCGTCAGATTCTCGCTGCGGACCGGCGGCAGGATATTGCGTTACGCGAGTTGAACATCCATCAGGACACCGTCTTGAATGCGCAGGAAATCCAGCGTTTCCAGCAGAGCAAGTTCACCAATGCTGAACATTTCTGCTGGCTTCAGGACAATCTCGCCGGGCTCTATCGCGAGATGTTTGACGTCGCGCTTGCGGCAGCAAAGGACGCCGAAAACGCCTTCCGCTACGAGCGACACTATGCATCCTCCGGTTTTCTCGCGTCGGTATCCTGGACCAACTATCGCGAGGGCATGACGGCGGGCGATCACCTGCTGATGGCTCTTCGCCGCATGGAGCAGACTTACCTGCAGCAGAACGTGCGCGAATACGAACTCGGCAAGAGTGTTTCGCTGCGGCTCTGCGCGCCGGACGCGCTCGTCAGCCTGCGACTGACGGGCACCTGTGAGGTCGATCTGCCGGAGTGGATGCTAGATCTGGAAATGCCGGGACACTATCGGCGCCGGATCAAGAACGTGGCGTTGAGCGTGCTTTGCGCGACAGGCCCCTATCATACCGTCAACGCTAAGTTGACCCTGCTATCGGATGCGGTGAGGTTGTCGCCTCAGGTCGACCCGCAGTATCCGGAGCAGGTCGTGCTGGCAGGTGATCCGCGGTTCGTGCGCCGTTACGCCGCACATCAATCGATCGTCACAACGTCGGCCCAGAACGATACCGGCCTGTTCGAGACCAATCTGCGCGACGAACGCTATCTGCCCTTCGAAGGCGCCGGCATGATTAGCCGGTGGCGAATCGAAATGGACCCGACGACGACTCAGTTCGACCCGGACTCCTTGACCGACGTGGTGCTGCACTTCCGCTACACCGCCATGGAGGGCGGCGCAGAGATGCGCGAACAGGCGCGAACCACAGCCAGGCAAAATCTCCCCGTGGAAGGAAATCCTGCGAACCGGTATCTGGACATCCAGCACGACTTTCCGGCCCAGTGGACCAATCTGCGCGAAGGCAGCGCAACCCGTATCTCTGTACAGGTCGATCGCGACATGTTTCCCTGGAGCCGGAACAACGAGAATGTTGTTGTCGAAGAGCTCGACGTCTACTTCAAGCCCGAGGCTGGAGCGAGCCTCCCGCCGCTCCTGGAAATCAAGGTGAACGGCCAACCCTGCGAGGCTGCGCTTGTCGATCAGTCTTACGGACCCGTTTATCACGTCAGGCTGTCGCTCTCGCCGTCGGTCATTCAATCCGGGACCGCGAGTGCCTCAATCCAACTCGAAATTGCAGCGCCGGTCGGTGCCGCCGTCCCGCAGCCAGAGGTGCTGCTGGTTTGCTTGAAATACTTTTTCGCGCCACCGAAAACGGAGGTAGCACCTTGCGAACGCTTTGCCTCGCTCAATTGATCTGGTGGGGGCATTCGTCGCGGACCGATATTTGACAATGGAGCGTCATGAGGACGTGGATCAGGGGGCACAAATGAGTGCATTGACGAGATTTCAGATCGTGTGGGCCGAGACGAAGGACCTGCAGGTGCCCGCCGGCGGAGATGCGACGACGCTGGCGAGGCTACGGCAGCAGGTGGCCGCAATCGCCAGCGAAGCCGAAAGGAGCTTTTCGCGCTTCGAGTCCGTCCCGGCCCAGGACGATGATCTGTATGGAGCGGACGTCGCCGCTTGCACAGCCGCCGCGGCCGAGGCGGCAGTACCCGATGCGCTGAAGAACATGCGTGTGATCCTGTGGCCCAGCGCCGACGGCAAGACGCTGACCAAGGATGAAGCCCTTCCCGCGCCATGGGACACCGCGACACCGGATACAATGGAGCTGATTGGACGTTTCACGGTCGATGGCCACGAAGTGTCGGCATTTTCGCGCGCGGTTCGCCCGAATGAAGATGCGCCCCGTTTCGTCTCGCTGGTGACCGGGACAGGCCTGCCGCCTGGTACCTCCGTGTACGTGCCGCGCGAGGTTCGGCGCAAGCCGGTCGACGCGAAAACCGCACGGGTGGCATTTTGGCTCGCCGTCGCCTCGATTGCCCTCTTTGCCGTGGCATGTCTATGGTCGATGAGTGTGGGCGACGTGACGCGAGCAGCTCGGAACGCCTTTGCGGCCAGACTTGCGGCTACTGTGCCCGCTGCAGCGCCCGCCCCTGCCGCTCCTGCAGCCCCAGCCGCTGGAGCTCCCGCAGCTCCAGCGGCGCCTGCGGCCCCCGCTGCGGCTCCGGCGGCCGTTGCGGCCCCTGCGACACCTGAGACAAAGTGCTCAAGCCAATTTGACGATAAGCGGCCATCCACACTGTTCGGCGCGCCGCAAGACTGGTTGCCAGGAACCGCAGGAAAGGACGGCGCCTGCCTGACGGAGTGGCTAAAGGCTGTTAGCGATGCGCAGAACGCTTCCAATCGCGACTGGTGGTCGCGGACCAAGGTATGGTTGGCAAAATGGACCGTCTCTGATTCAGGATACGCGTTCTCATTGCGAATGCCGATCCTTCTGACGATGGCATCAATTATCATGGTGGCGCTTGCGGCCGGTCTCGGCGTGATGGGTCGGCCGCTTGGCCTGTTCATCGACAAGCGCAACCGAATGAGCCTCACCAAAGTTCAATTCGCGATCTGGCTTGTGATCCTGATGGGACCGCTTGCGGCCTACGCTCTGTTCAACGTCGGTTTTTGGGCGGAGAGTTTGGGCCGAATCCAGGAAGGCGTGGCGTACGCGACCAGTGCAGCCAACGATTCGCAACTGAAGCCTTGGGCGACAAAGTTATCAGGCTTGCTGGAATTTACACCCAGCATGGAATCGACATTGTGGGCTCTGCTCGGAATCTCCGGTGGGACAACCATTCTGTCGAGCTTCATAACCCAGCCGGGCACGACGTCCGCTTCCCCTGCCGGTGCCACGCCTGTGCTTCCTCCGCGAAGGACACGCATCCTCACAAACGATGATCCGAAGGATGCCGCGCTTGCAGACCTAGTCTATGGTGAGACGGCGGAGGATGATGGAGTTGTCGATTCTACAAGGGTGCAAACGATTGTCATCACCGGCGTACTCGCAGCAATCTATGTGAGCCTGGCCCTAGAGGCGGCCGAACGAATCGGCGGATTGTCTGCAACCGGAGCTGTCGCCGAAGCGCGGCAGGTCTTTTCGAGCATGCCGCCGGTCGGCGCGACGTTCTTGTGGCTGCTCGGCCTCAGTCACGCCACGCTGCTGGGTGGAAAACTGGTCGGAGCGTATAAACGATAACGACAATCCTTCTGTTGAACCGCAGCTCGCTCGCGCTGCGCAGATGAGCACTTGATAATTAGACTCATTTCGGAGGTAGCTTGGCGAGAAAGCTGGTTGGAACGACGTTCGTACGAAAACATGTTATGCCAGCAAAATTTGACTATCAGCCCACGGCAGTTGCTCGGCTTCGGAGCATCTGCGCCAATCCCCTTTGAATTCGCGCATCTGAGGTCTTCCCACAAACCGAGCGAAAGGTCAGTTGCCCTGCGGCGTTAGGCGTCCTCCTCAATGTCTTACAGAATGCCTAAGGCAGCTCGCGACCCATTGATGCAAAGGGTAGGCTACGCAAATCACAACGGATTGGCCGCATCGAACACTCCTTTGGCTCGGCACGCTTCGAGAAACGGCATTTTCAGGAAATTGGCTTCAGCAAATGGGCTCTTCAACGTTTGCTTAGCGAGGATCTGCAGGAAAGCCTCTGGCGATCTGCCCTCTTCTTGCCACTCATCCAAGACTTGGGTGATCCAATACTTGCCGTCATTCTCGCCTAGCACCTTGGCCTTGTAGCGCTCGTCAATGCCGTAGACGTCACGCCAAGTATCAATCTCATCGACCAACGTCGCCGGACCGAAATGTATGCTGATGTCTTGCGGGGTGAGTGCCGAAACGTCCGGCTTTGCTATGTTAACCACAATCTCGATGGGCTGTGGGTCCGTACAGTATGGATAAAATACTTTCCGCCGCTTGGTACCACCTGCAGGATCCTTAACGGGGTGAGCCGGGTCTTTACTGGTCTTATAGCTGCTGTTGCAGTTGTGGCAGGCCGGGACAAGATTCCGGAGATTGATCGAGTTGAAGGGATACAGCGCCTTGGGTAGGTAATGGTCGTAGGCCTCGCGCTTAGTGTGGTATTGACCATGCAAGTCGCTGATGCCGCAAAACGGGCACTTGCCTGCCTTGTTCGCTTTCAGGAAAGAGCGGTAGTGATTGTCGATGTCGCCGATCTTATTCCTCAAGGTGGTCAAATCTAGTAGTGACTGTGAGTACAGCCCTTTGAAAAACGACGAGAGCTGATCGCTCAGGTCTTTGAGGGCGACTGGAATGTCGGCATAACGCACCAGCTGCGTGATCGAATCGTTGGCACAAACCTTCTCGACATTGTTATTGCCCCGGTACCATTGCTTGAACTGTTCGATCTGCGGCTCGTCCAGTTTCGAGAATAGATTGTAGATTCGCTCGACGTGCCCATAGAAGAAATCTGCGCCATTAGCATCCGAGTAGAAGAAGGCCTGCATCACGTCGTGCAGTTCAGGCTTGGTTGCAAACAAGCTCAGGTTAAAACGCTCACTGTCTGGCGCCTTGCACCACACCTCGAAAAAGATGAAATCGATGAATTCCTGCATCTTCTCCATCTGATGCGGCACGTAAGTGTAGGAAAACAGCATCAACCTTGTCCTTCCGCAGCCGCGCCTTCGGCTTTGTCGAGCATTGCCTTCATTAGCAGGATCTTTTCCACCGAGTCGCCTAGCTCTCTGTTGACCTCATCGATCAATGCTGAGGTCTCTTCGCCGCCCGTCTCGAGGCGGCCGCGCAAATCGTCCAGCATTGCCTGGGCGTAAGCACCGATGGTCTCACGCTTGCCAAAGGTGTTCATGGTGATCTTGTTTATCGAGGCACCCAAGGTGTTGTAGTCGGGCCGTTCGATACTCGCCTTGCCAGTGGATGGGTCCTTACTGAAAACCAATACATTCTCGGGCCTGCTATCGCTGATCAGAAAGGGCGTGTGGGTGGTAATCAACATTTCCTGTCCAACATCGCCATTGCCGGGTAGGCACTGCCGCAGGCGACTAATGAAATTGGCGCGCCAGTTTGGGTTAAAGTGAGTTTCCGGCTCGTCGAGTAGGAAAAGACTGTTGGTATTTCGGAACAGAAGACACAGACCCAGGCTATGAAGCAATTGATGCTCGCCGTCTGACAACTCCTTCAGCATCATCGGCTGGGCCACATCCCGCTTACTGAAGCGTACAAACTTGAAGCGCATAACGCGCTGGTCCGATGCCAGAGTTGGCACCGTTTCGCTCACATAATGGCTCGTGGACTTGTACAGGTCGGCCTTTAGCGAAGCGCCAACTGAGTACAGGTTCAAAGTCAGCAACACCTGAAAGGCTTGGAAGAGCGCTAGCGGCGAGCTGTCAAAGTTCTCGCGGAACGCCTTCTTGGTGGCGTCATTCACCCAATAATCTAAGATCAGCGTGTCGGAGACCTCATCCAGATAGCTCAGCGTGGCGCAGCGCATCAATGCTGTCACCATCAGTGAGGATTTTTGGTCACCCTCCAATAATTGGACCAGGTTTAAGCGGTAACTAGTTGTGCCTTGATCGTTAGTCTCAGCGCGCAAGGCGGGGTTGCTTTCAACAATATCGTCGAGCGACTGGCTTTGGTTCTGGCCTTCGTTCGCAAAGACAGTGAGTTGCTCAGGCTGCAGAGGAATACTGCGCCGGAGGATAATGCGAAATTCTTTTAGCGCCTCAATGCCGACATCAGTCCGGAATGGATGTAGTGTCGGCTCGTCCTGAAATAGCAGATTGCAAAGCAGGATGGCCTGACTGAAGCCGTTATCGAGATAAGCCAGCCGTGCTTCTGGATGTCCTGGATAGGGTAACTGCCGGGTCAGGGCATTCCAGTATTCATCGAATTGAACGAAGCGCAGCTTAAAGAATGGTAGACTCAGAATTTCGTTCTCGCCGGACGAGTAACCCAGCACATACTGAGGCAATAGGATGGCATGGCCGCCTTGGGTGACTTCATATCCGTCGATGTCGAAGTCACTCTGGTTCTCCCAAAGAAAAATAGCTGACCCGCCAGGAACCTTCCGAACCCCGACCTTTGCCCATATGGGGCCATCAGGGCGGCGGTATTCGGTCGGGATCCGAATTAGATAGTCCAATTCAAACCCGACTGGAGAGAAATCAAGATCAGAGTTCTGCAACACTTCTGGCAGAAAGCTGCGGCGCACACGCAGAATTTCCAGCTGAAAGAAGATGGCAGCTAGCGCTTCAAGCAAGTTCGATTTACCGCTGCCGTTGGGCCCGGCGCAGACGAAGGGAGCAAAACCCTCGACCTTGTCTAACTCCTCTTGCAGTGTCCATTCGGTACGGAAGTGATGCTCAAAACCGGATGGCAGGCTGCGAAAACCTGACGGATCGGTGATCTTTAGCCGCAGCAGCTTCATACTTACCCGGCTTGCAGCTGCACGAGCTTGTTGGTCTCGTCGTAGGTTTGCATTAACTTGCCGGACGCCAGCGCGTCGAACGCCCAGTTCTTAATATGCTCATAGTCGCTATTGCCCAGCTCGAAGTCGGTGTCCGGATGCAACTCGGCTAGCCGGGTTTGTGCGGCGGCCAAAAAGCGTTCCAGGGAAAACGCTTCGCCACTCAACTGACGATGATAGGAGTCTAACCAAAGATGCAGCAGATCCTTAACGAGTTCGCGGTTTTCCAATGCCGCGACCAGCAGGTCAGTATCGGGCAGATTGATAGCGGGAGTGGCGATGGCTTGCAAAACATCGGAGACCAATGCTTGTTCGCCGTTCATCGGCGACTCCGGCAGAGACACCCGCGAAAGATCTAGCTCGCCGCTGAATGCCCGCTGCCTAAGTGCGCCGTAGAGTTCTTCCAGATCGCGGAGGCTTTTCTGGTACTTGGATTTGAGCCCTTCGACCTTGGTTACGATGTCCGCAAACTTGCTCTGAAGTGGGAGCGGAGGGATAGGAAGCTGAACTTCTCTGAGATTCGTCTTTGAAATGTTCGGCATGGAGCCCGCGGCACCAGCGGCAAGTGATTGAATTTTCGTTCGTTGGGATTTTGCTGTAAGCAGCTTCCACATGTAGATCGGATGGACCTCAGCATCATCCCTAAATACGAACCGGAAAACGAGGTCTGGCATCAACAGCTTTGGCCTGGTTGAAAATACGTACGCGCAAGCTGCAACCAACGCATATGTATTCTTGCGACTGAAGAGAAGGTCGCCAGCTTTTACTTCATAGCGATCCGAGGGAAGTGTTTCGTTTGGGAGAGCTTTATTCTCTCTTTCGTCGAAATAGCAGCTTGTGACCGCTCCGAGCTTCAGCACTCCCCACTCATGGGCCAAAGCCGGTCTTGCCTCGCAAGTTGGACTTTTCCCACTTTCGATTTCATTGAGTAGTGTTGAAAACGCTTTCTTCTTCCACTCCTTTTCATTCCTCACCGGATCACCAAACATGTGCAGAAAGACGCTCTTGAGCAGGACGTCGAGCTGTTCCAGGTGTTGTTTGCGCTCGGCGATCAGTCCCTCGACCTTACCGAAGAGCCGAGCAATGCGGATCTGGTCATCGAGGCGTTCAGGGACTGAGATTGCTATCTCGGCAAGTGACCTTGAATTCAGCGTCTTACCCATTACGGCTTGATTAGAGCCCTCAATCCTAGCGGATTTAAGCGCGTAATACAGGTAATCATTGGAAAGGCTATTTTTATCTTTGATTTCGAGAGCCGCTATCGCCTCGTTTGTGAACAGATCGCAGCCGGCGAATGCCATTTTTCCTATCGTCAGCTTAAAGCTAAAAAGCAAGGTGCCTTTCGCTATACGGCGACAGCGCGCTGCAGTGACAGCGATGTCTGTAATCTCTTCTTTGGTGTCACTGACAATCTTGCTAATTAGATCCGAAATAGAAACCCATTTATTTCCGCCCCCCCAATACGATGGCTCGCCTCGTGAAGGGGTGCGCCCAATGACAATGTTGCACAGCTCGCCGAGGTGCTTCTGCGGATAGCTCACCCCACCATCCCCTTTAGTTCCAGCAGCTCGCGCACAATGCCACTCTCCATCTTCGCAAGATCAGCCCCATTTAGGTCTCCGACCTCGGCCCGGATCAATCGATCCAGAATTGCACTTGGCTCATCATAGTGCACTTCCTGGGGTACATCTTGCTTATAGCGAGACATGGAGAGGTCATAGCTTTCAGCCTCGAGTTCAGCACGAGATACTATGAAGTATTTGCTGGCGCGGTCGGTGTCGGTTTCAGCATTACGGGCGTGATACTTGGTAATGATATCCTGCAGATCTCCGAAGCCTTCCTGCTTGGCGCGCTTGTCATCCAGACTGTAGCCGTCGGCTGCCATGTCGTAAAACCACACGTACTCGGTGGCGGGCTTGGTAACCTTTTCCTTTGACGCCCAGACCTTCGTAAATAGCAGGATTGCAGTACTGACGCCGGCATAGGGTTTGAAAACGCCGCTGGGCAATGTGATCACGGCCTTGAGATCACATCGCTCGATCAATAGCTGACGCAGAATCTTGAAAGCGCCGCCGGTACTAAACAGCACGCCCTGCGGTACGATCACGCAGGCGGTCCCGCCCTTCTTTAGCAAGCGATAGATGTTTTCGACGAACAGCAGTTCGGTCTTAGTGGTGGCCAACTGGAGGTTCTCGTTGATGTCGCCCTTGTCGATGCTACCGGTGAACGGCGGATTAGCCATTACGATGTCGTATTCGGCTTCTTCAATATAGCTCTTAGAGAGCGTGTCCTTATAGTCGATGTGTGGCTCGTCGATACCGTGCATCATCAGGTTCATCAAGCCGAGACGCACCATAGTGCTGTCGATGTCGTAACCCCAAAGCGAGCTAGCCAGAATTGCTTGGGCTTTTTCGGTGAGCGCTGCCGCCACCGAGGTGCGTACAAAGCCATCTTCGTCTGGCGTTAAGTTTGTGGAGCCCGCCTTTATGGCGAGCTGGGTGACAATGTATTGGTAGGCGCCGAGCAAGAAGCCGCCGGAGCCACAAGCTGGATCGGCTATCTTGTGACCCAGCTGCGGCTGCACCAATTCTGCCATTAGCTTGATGATATGACGCGGAGTGCGGAATTGGCCGTTTTTGCCTGCAGTTGCAATTTCAGAAAGCAGGAACTCATACACGTCGCCTTGGATGTCCTGAAAGGCTTGGCCCTTTTCCTGCGAGTCTTTTTCCATCACCTCGAAGATTTCATCGATGGTCTTCACCGCTTCCACCAGCAGCGCCGGCTTGGGGATGATGAACACCGCATTCTTCATATGGTGACTGAAATTGGATTCCGCGCCATTGAGATCCTTCAAGAAAGGGAACACTTTGCTTTGGACATGCAGAAGCATTTCTTCCGCCTGCATGCGCTTGAATTCGCTCCAGCGCAAAGAACGTTTGTCGATGGCGTATCGCTTTTCGTCATCTAACTTCCTCGCCCAATTGGCATCGTTATCTCTTGCGTCTTGCCGCGCGCGATATTCGGGAGGAATCCAGCTGCCCTCAAACTTGGATGCATATGTCTCGCCGGTCCATTCAGAGTCGGACTGGTGCTTAAGGTCCAGTTCATCGAGCCGCTTCATGAACAGCAGATAAGTGATCTGCTCGATGGCGGTGAGCGGGTTACTGATGCCGCCGCTCCAGAACTTATTCCAGAGCAGGTCGATCTTGCCTTTGAGTTCGGGGTTGTTTTGTAGCACGTGCTAAACCTATTCTTTACGCCGCCAACTGCTCGGTGAGTTGCAAAATCTCGTTGATTTCGTTCGGACTGAATACGCCACGAATGCCTTGCGGATGAATTACCGTGAAGGGAGCGTTGATCAAGTCTTTCTTCTCAACCTTCTCGCGTTCAAGGACGAAATTCTTCAACAAGTTGAGGAACTCCATCTGCCGGCTGGACAAGGTGGTGTGGGTGCGGATGAACTGCTCAAATGCGGCGTTCACCTCGTCCGGGAAGCTCCTCAGAGCTTCAATGCCGAGGATGTGGCGGATGAACTGGACAAGGTGGGCCTTGCGGTTCCTGTAGACCTGGCGCAACAAGTCTTCAGTAATGTGCGGGTATTCCTCATGCAGAAGCTCGGCCAGCTGATTCGCCTCGTCAGCACTCACCGCCTCGCCGTTCTTGATCTTCTTCAGCACTAAATTGTGCTCTGTAAGTTCGGCAATCAATGCTTCAACCATTTCGCGGTAGCGGCTAATGCTCACGGCCTCGTGCTGCGGGCCGAACTCGACCATTTCCTTATTGTGCAGCACGTCGGTGAGGTCCAGGTGCACCGGGCCGGAGCCGGTCATCTGCTCGCGGAATTTCATCAGCGGGCCTAGCCTGGCCACCAGTTCGTCGAACTTGTTCTCATCGGCATTCGCCCAGTAATGGTGGGTCTGCGCGGCGTGGATCAGCGCTTCCTCCTGCTTTACGAAGCTGACCGAGAGCGGTAGCGTGCTGAGCTGCTCAGCGATGCCTTCCTTGAGCGTTCCTGCCTGCTCCTTGTCTTCGTTCAGCACGGCCAGCGAGTACTCAAGCACATCCCGTTCGAACCGCATCGCCTTGAAGTCGGCCTCCGAGACGGTACGAAACAGCGGCTTGATCTCAGTTCGTAAGAATTCGAGCTTCTGGTGATTGAGGTTAATCCAGAAGTTTTCGTCTTCGACACGAGCCAGTGCAACGGTCGCCTCCTTGATCACTACGGAATTCGTAGGTAACGCGGCGACCTGCTGGCGCAGTTTGGTGACTTCGTTCGCGGCAATGTCTTCGTGACCACTGTCGATAGCTTTTTCGATCTTGTCGAGCCGCAAGCCGACTAACCGCACCGGCAGCGGTAACTGAGGTTTCAGTTCCTTACCCTTGGGCTGCAGTTTGAAGTACTCGAAATTATCCCAGCAGTCGAGAACCAGAAAGGCATCCTTCTCCGTGCACCAGGGCTTGGATTTGCTGGTTTCCAACAAACGTGTACCGCGTCCGATCATCTGCCAGAACTTGGTATAGGAGTACACCGGCTTGGCGAATACAAGATTGACGATTTCGCGCACGTCGATGCCGGTGTCGAGCATATCTACGCTGATGGCAATGCGCGGCATGTCGTTGTTGGTGAACTGGTCGAGCAAGCCGCCCTTGCCGTATACGCGCGGGTCATCCGATATCAGTACTTTAGCCAACTCGCCATGGTATTGGGGATAGAGCTTGTCGAAGATCTCTTCGATGCGACGAGCATGGGCTTTAGACGAACAGAAGAAGATGGTCTTGCCCGGCAGCACGCCATTGGCGTCCTTGATGCTCTCCTCCATGAATTCCTTGATGATCAGGGCGTTGGTGCCCTTATTGATCACCTGCTTTTCTAGCTGGGTGCCTTCGAAGTTGATTTCCTCGATGTCCTCGCCTTTGAGGATTAGCTTCTTCTGGTCTTCCAGTGAAATGGTGCGCTTGCTGATGCCTTCCATCTGAAACTTGGTCTGAATTTTCATAACCTGGAAGTTGCACAGGTATGGGGGCACGCGATTGACGGCTTCTTCAAAAGTGTAGGCAAAGGTTGGAAGGCCATCATCGCAGTGAAAAAGCTGGAATGTGTTGTGGTCGATAATGTCTGTTGGCGTCGCCGTCAGCCCCAGGGTGATAGTCTTGAAGTAATCGAGGATTTCGCCATACGTGTTATAGATAGAGCGGTGACTCTCATCCACCACGATGAAATCGAAAAAGTGCGGGGACAGGTGCTGGGCGTTGTCTCTAATAATGTTGAGCATCGTCGGGTAAGTGGCCACATAGATGCGGCGATCTTTGGTGATGAGCTTTTCGCCGACATTGGGCCAGCGAGGCTCGTTCGGCATGTGCTCCTTGAAGGCGGCGAGCGCCTGTTCGCGCAGGGCAATGCGGTCCACCAGGAATAGTACCTTTTCTGCATGGCTCGCGCGCATCAAGGCATCGACCATGGCAATGCAAGTGCGTGTCTTGCCTGTGCCGGTGGCCATCACTAGCAGGAAATCGCGCTTCTTCTGCTCGATACCTTCGAGCACTGAGCGAATGGCCCGGATCTGGTAATCGCGCCCCGCAATTGAAGTATTGATGAACTCTTGCGTTAGCGGCTTGCGGTTTCGACGGATGTAGGCGAACCGTTCCAAATCGTCGCGCGAAGGAAAGCCAACGACTTTCCTGGGTGCGGCATTCTCAAGATCCCAGAAGTAGATTTCTAGACCATTCGTGTAGAAGCAGAATGGCAGCTCGCAGCCGAGCTGCTTCTGGATGTTGTAGCAATACTGCTTGGCCTGCTCACGGCCCACGGCAGCATCCCGACCGAATTTCTTCGCTTCGATGACGGCAAGCGGCTTGCCGTCCTTGCCCAACAGGACGTAGTCGCTGAATTGACGGCCATCATAGGGGGTGCTCGGCTCAGCCATGCCATTGGAATGGCCGATCAGGATATCGAACTCTTCGAGAACCTGCGTGGGATCTTTGACGTTCCAGCCGGACAACGCGAGTTGGCGGTCAATCAAATCTGACCGTGTCTGAGCCTCAGTTTTGGTCATCCGTCACTGCACCCCCACGCGGATGAGTAGCATTTACCCAAGCTTTCATCCAGTTTGAGTGGACCATACCCTCTGGATGAATACAGAAATCCCGCCCCGACGGTCGCCTCTTAAGGGCGCCGCCCTTCTTGATCACTCTTGCTTAATCGTCGCCCTCATCAAAGTAGTCCAAATCGATTCGTTTTATTTCTACGGTTCTTTCGACTCGGACACCCACGCCGTATTGAACCATGAGCCGGGCAAGCTCTTGACCGTCTATTAGGATGATGCGCTGCGGAACCTTGATCGCGTACTCAATAGCGCCTCTCGAAAACGAACTTGTCGTTACAAAAACGCCTTTGGAAGCACCTTGACCTACTAAGGCACCAGCGAATTGCTGAATACGCTCGCGTCCAATTGTATTGTCGGCTGCGTAGCGCTTTGCTTGTATGTAGACGACGTCGAGACCTAGCGGATCTTCGTTAACGACACCATCGATACCTTCATCACCACTTTTGCCGAGTCTTTGCACAACGCTCGCTCTTGATCCCCCGTATCCCATTGCGACAACGAGATCGACCACCAATCCTTCAAAGAAACTCGGCGACGACTCGAAAATCCGAATCAAGAGCTGACTTCGCAAATTTTCGAAGATTTGAGATTCTGCTTGCTGGACCGCCTCCTCGGGTGTGACCGCAGACTCCGGAATCTCAGTCTCAGCCGGCAGAGGGGCAACGTTCTCTCCCGCAGCGTCGGGGACTTTTGGGGTCTGAAAAGCTATAAATTCGGGGAACTTCTTGAGAACCTGCACATCAACGCGGGTTGGGTTTTCCGCAAGCAGCTGCTTACCTCGATCGGTCATTTGAAAATGAGAGCGCCGAGTTCGCTTTATTGCGCCAGCCTTATCCAAGTAGGTTCGCGCCCAGTGCACT
The DNA here is from genome assembly GCF_000296215.2 of Bradyrhizobium sp. CCGE-LA001. Taxonomy (NCBI): domain Bacteria; kingdom Pseudomonadati; phylum Pseudomonadota; class Alphaproteobacteria; order Hyphomicrobiales; family Nitrobacteraceae; genus Bradyrhizobium; species Bradyrhizobium sp. CCGE-LA001. Next base: position 7,355,131 of record NZ_CP013949.1, read on the forward strand.
CGATTGGCAAAGATTGCTTGCTTACCGCTTGGTAGAAGTTGATGCCGCTCGTCGTCGGTCAGATTTAACTGACCAGCGATGTGGTTGATCGCATCATTTATGTTCTTTTCGGATCCATCCGAAGCGAAAGCGAGAAGAGGTCGCATCAACGATTGATAGTCAGGAATGGACAATCAAAGTTCCTCCTGCCGCCGCCAGTTGCGCTATTGGCGACAAGGCAATGGACGCGGCCCACGCAGGCGCAACGCCAAGGACCACCATTCCAAATACGCACTCCGGTGAGCCCCAGCTCCGAAAAGTGTTCCGCAACCCTCAGGCGAAGGCAAGCCCCGCATCGCGTTAATTTAACCGGCGCACCCGGATCGCGCTAATCGGTCTCAGGTCCGGACGTAGGCCGAAACGGGGAGACCCGCTGTTTGGTCGCTCTCGCCTTCAAAGGGAACGGCCTAACTGGTGCGGCAGGTAGCGAACCGCCAAACCCAAAGATGTCCGAACGCCAAACACTTCAGGAGCAACCCGGGACAAAACGGTGCAGTGGCGACTCGGTGGCGATTCTTGAAAAGAAAAGGCCGCTCGAACTAAGCGGCCTTTTCCAATTTTCCTTCATTTACAGAAGGTTACTTGGTTGCGGGGATAGGATTTGAACCTATGACCTTCAGGTTATGAGCCTGACGAGCTACCGGGCTGCTCCACCCCGCGTTAAACACGTGCATGCCTTCAGTTAAATCCCGGGGACGGTGGATTGAGGCCCGCGCTTGTGGCGTGGCTTGCCTCATTCGTCCCAAAGGCTTCCTTGGAAGGCAACCCCGGGGCAAAGCCCGTCGGGTGCGGGGCGTATGTATCAAGGCGGGCTGCCTTTGGAAAGGGCTGCGGGCACGTTTTTTTCGACTTTATGACAGGCGGATGGACCGATTTTGGGTCCGCTTGGCGCGCACTTGCGGGGAGTTCCGCCAAGGGCCGCTGGGCCGCAAGAAAACCAGGGGCGGACGCCCATTGAGGGGATCGCCGTGGACCCTGCCCTGGGTCGCAGCTTGGACCAATCCTCGACACGCTCCCCGCTTGGAATGCTGGAGGATGCCTCCGCACCATGGCCGCGCGTTCTGCAGTAGCGCAAGGCCGGCGCGTCATTCTCCGCTGTCATCCCGGACCGGCGCGCACTTTGGACGCGCTTGTCCGGGACGACGTCGAGTGAAAACCGCCTGTTGGGCGCGGGAGAAAATCAATTCAACAAGAACCCGCCGTCCACCGTCACCACGCTCCCCGTCATGTACCGCGACGCGTTCGAGGCCAGCAGCAGGATCGCGCCGTCGAGATCGGATTCGGCGCCGACGCGGCGCTGGGGGATGCGCTTGGCCAGGCGCTCGCCTGCGGGCGTCGACCAGAAGGCGTGGTTCATCTCGGTGTCGATGTAGCCGGGCGCCAGCGCATTGATGCGGATGTTCTGGCCCGCAAGCTCGAGCGCCATCGCTTTCGTGGCCTGGAGGATGCCGGCCTTGGAGATCGCGTAAGGCGACACCGCCTTGAGCACGCCGGTGCCGAGCACGGAGGCGATGTTGACGATGTTGCCTTCCTGCTTGCGCGCGATCATGCGCCGCGCCACTTCCGTCGCGAGGAAATAGGCGCCCTTGAGATTGGCGCCGATCACGGCGTCCCAATCAGCCTCGGTCTGCTCGGTCGCGAGCTTCTCGATGGCGATGCCGGCATTGTTGATCAGCACCGTGACCGGCCCGAGCGCGGCTTCCACGGCATCGACGGCCTTCGCGATCGAGGCGGTGTCGGTGACGTCGAGCGCGATTGCGGCGGCGCGGCCGCCTTTGCCGCGGATTTCCTCTTCAAGGCCCTTCAGCTTCTCGGTCTGGCGCGCGGCGAGCGCGACGGATGCACCATGGGCCGCCAGCACCCGGGCAAATTGCCGCCCCAGTCCCTGGCTCGCGCCGGTGACGAGGATGGTTTCTTTACTGACGTCGAATAGGTCTGACATGACGTATTCCTTGCGCGTGTCCTGAGCTTTGGAGCCATCAATACAGACGATTTTAGCGATCTGAAACCGGAATGATCGGTTCGGCGTTCATTCGTTCCGTCGCGGCAGGGCTTCCATGAACAGCTTCGATCTTGCGGTCTATTCGGCACTCGCCATCGCGGTCGGCCTCGGTTTCAGGACTGGCCTGCTGCGCAGCGCCATGACGATCCTCGCCTATCTCCTCGCCGCGCCGATGGCAGTGACGTTGATGCCGCTGATCGTGCCGCAGATCGCGGCCAACCCGGATCCACCGCTGCTGCAGAACTGGATCTGGTTCTTCGCCATCTTCGTTGTGGTCGGCATGCTGCTCGGCCATATCGGCCGCGTCGCGCTGAACGACACCGTTGGCGAGGCCGGCATCGGCGACCGGCTCGGCGGCGCGGCGCTCGGCGCGGCCAGGGTCGGCCTCGTCGCCACCACGCTGGTGCTGGTGTTCGATCAGATCGTGCCGGTCAACCACCAGCCGCCGTTCCTGGCGGGCTCGCATCTGCGGCCGCTGTTCTCCGCGGCGGGACAGAGGGGCTTCAAGTCGCTGCCGCCGGACGCCGCGGCCGCCATCGACCGCCTCAAGCGGGAGCGCCGCATCTGAGCGCGATGAGATCGCACCTCATGTTTTCGCATGATCTTTTCGGAAAACCGCTGCGCACTTTCGCTACGCGTCCTTCGGGTCCGGATCATGCATGCTCATTTGCATCGCGGCGCGGACGCGCATGCATTTTGGTGCGAGCCCATCCCTTACCAGCGGCCGCGATGTTGGCTAGAGTAGCTGCATCCAAAACCTGCCTGACATTTACGGGAGTGAAACAGTGGATCTTGGGATCAAAGGTCGCCGCGCCATCGTCTGCGCATCCAGCAAGGGCCTCGGGCGCGCCTGCGCCATCTCGCTGGCGGAGGCCGGCGTTCACGTCACGCTGACTGCGCGCGGCGCCGAAGCCCTGAAGAAGACGGCCGATGAGATCCGCAAGGCCTACCCTGACGTTACCGTCACCGAGATCGTCGGCGACATCACGACGCCCGCTGGGCGCGATGCCGTGCTGAAGGCCTGCCCCGATCCCGACATCCTCATCAACAATGCCGGCGGCCCGCCGCCCGGCGATTTCCGCAACTGGACGCGCGACGACTGGATCAAGGCGATCGACGCCAACATGCTCACCCCGATCGAGCTGATCAAGTCCACGGTGGACGGCATGATGGCGCGCAAGTTCGGCCGCATCGTCAACATCACCTCGGCGGCGGTGAAGGCGCCGATCGACATTCTCGGCCTTTCCAACGGCGCGCGCGCCGGCCTCACCGGCTTCATCGCCGGCCTGTCGCGCAAGACCGTGATCAACAACGTCACCATCAACGGCCTCTTGCCCGGCCCGTTCGAGACCGATCGTCTGACCGGCACTGCCAAGGCCGAAGCGGACAAACGCGGCGTCACGCCGCAGCAGATCCTGACCGAGCGCGCCAAGCTCAACCCCGCCGGCCGCTTCGGCCAGCCCGACGAGTTCGGCTATGCCTGCGCCTTCCTATGCGGCGCCAAGGCCGGCTTCATCACGGGGCAGAACATCCTGCTGGATGGCGGCGCGTTCCCCGGGACGTTGTGAGTCATCAGCGCATCCGCAACTGCGCAATCTACGGAAGATCGTCATGCCCGGGCTTGTCCCGGGCATCCATGTTCTTTTGACTGTGCAGGACGACGTGGATGGCCGGGTCAAGCCCGGCCATGACGATGTGGAGGTGTCGGGGCGCGATGAATTCGAGCTCGCCGCGAGGCCCGGCACTCACCGCTGCTTCGTCGGCTCGTCTTCGTCCTGCTGGCTCGGAGCGGAGGAATCGGCCGTCGTGCGTTCGTCGGTCCAGTCGATGCCGAATTCTTCGAGCCCGTCGGCGAGCAGGTCACCTAGCATAGGTTCGCCGAGCAGATAGTGCACGGTCTCGCGGCGCGGGCTGCGATACTCGCTCCTCGCCTCCACGGCCCGGGCGCGCAGATCATTCCAATCGTCGATCGTGCCCTCACCGCGACCGAGCCAGGTCAGCGCGACGAGATCGAGCTGCTCGTCCTCGTTCAACGCGATCATGAAGCTGCCGAGCTCGTTGACGACGGGATCGGAGCCATCATCGTCGAGGACGTCCATCATATCGTCGTCGGCCGCGTTCGAGCCGGAATCGGGATCGGACGCCCCCTCCTTGACGTCGAATTGACGCGCCTTCTCGATGATGAAGGCGACCTTCTCCGCGGAAATCGCAAGCTCTGGCATGGCTTCCTCTTCGACTCTTTTCCGGTTCCCCGCGATAACGCCACATCACCGCAGATGATCCATTGCGCTCGCGGGCAGAAAGCGTGCATGTTCCAGCGCAAGAGCAAGAACACAGGGAGGCGCCGGATGCAGTGGAAGGTCGGCAAGGTCAAGATCACGAAATTTGTCGAAATGGAGACGGTTGGCTCGACCCGTTTCATCCTGCCGGCCGCGACCAACGACGAGATCCAGAAGCTGCCCTGGCTGATCCCGCATTTCGCCACCGAAGAAGGCCGGCTGAAAATGTCGATCCATTCGCTGCTGGTGGAGACACCTTCGCGCCGGATCGTGGTGGACACCGGTCTTGGCAACGACAAGCAGGGCCGCGGCGTCCCCACCTGGAACAACCGCAGCACGCCGTTCCTGGAGACCATGACCGCGGCGGGGTTTCCGCTTGACAGCATCGACACCGTCCTGTGCACGCATCTTCACGTCGACCATGTCGGCTGGAATACGCGACTGGTCGACGGCCGATGGGTGCCGACCTTCCCAAAGGCGCGCTACGTCTTCGGCAAGATCGAATATGAGCACTGGCGTGATTACACGGCCGAGCCGGACAAGGTCGCGGTGTTCAATGATTCCGTGAAGCCGGTGGTCGATGCCGACCAAGCCGAGCTCGTCCCGAGCGACCAGCGGCTCTGCGAGGAGATCAAGCTGATCCCAACCCCAGGTCACAGCCCGGGACATATGAGCGTCCTGATCGAGTCCGATGGCGAGCAGGCGCTGCTGACCGGCGACGTTGCCCATCATCCCTGCCAGATGGCGCATCTCGACTGGTGCTCGACGGTGGATACCGACCCCGCGCAATCGGCGGCAAGCCGGCACGCGTTGTTCTCGCGGTTCGCCGACACGCCGACGCTGGTGATCGGCGGTCATTATTCGGCCGGGCATATCAAGCGCGACGGCGACGCGTTCAGGTTCGTGGCGCTGGGGTGATCCCCGTTTTGGGCGGTTGAATTTCCCGCCGCCCTGTTCCATGAAGCTGTTAACCGATCGGTCCATTCCCAGGGAGAAACAGAATGAAGCTTGTTCGTTATGGCGAGAAGGGTGCGGAAAAGCCCGGCCTGATCGACAAATCCGGCCAGTTGCGCGACCTGTCGGCGCATGTGAAGGACCTCACCGGCGAAGCCTATTCGCCTGATACCCTGAAGAAGCTTGCCGCCATCGATCCCGCCTCGCTGCCCGCCGTTTCCGGCAAGCCGCGCCTCGGCGCTCCGGTCACGGGTATCTCGAAATTCGTCGCCATCGGCCTCAATTACAGCGACCACGCCAAGGAGACGGGCGCTGCGATTCCGACCGAGCCGATCATCTTCATGAAGGCGAACACTTCGTTGTCCGGCCCGAACGACGCGGTCGAGAAGCCGCGCGGCTCGACCAAGCTCGACTGGGAGGTCGAGATCGCCGCGATCATCGGCACGCGCGCCAAATATGTCTCGGAGGCCGACGCGCTGAACTACGTCGCCGGCTATTGCGTCTGCAACGACGTGTCCGAGCGCCACTTCCAGACCGAGCGCCTGGGCCAGTGGACCAAGGGCAAGTCGCACGACACGTTCGGCCCGCTCGGGCCGTGGCTCGCCACCAAGGACGAGATCAAGGACGTGCAGGATCTGTCGATGTGGCTCGACGTCAACGGCCAGCGTCGCCAAACCGGCTCGACCAAGACCATGATCTTCTCCATGGCCAAGTGCGTCTCCTACGTCTCGCAGTTTATGACGCTGCTGCCGGGCGACATCATCACGACGGGCACCCCGCCCGGCGTCGGCCTCGGCATGAAGCCGCCGACCTTCCTCAATGTCGGCGACGTCGTCACGCTCGGCATCGAAGGTCTCGGCGAGCAGCGCCAGGAGATCATCGCGGCGTAAGGCGCGCGCGTCACACTCCGTCGTCATGCCCGGGCTTGACCCGGGCATCCACGTCTTACGGTGCGGATTGCGGAACGACGTGGATGGCCGGGTCAAGCCCGGCCATGACGGATGAGAGAGCTGTCGTTAAGTCATCGTAGGATACCTTCAATGAAACTCACCTTCTCCCCCGCCTCGCCTTTTGCCCGCAAGGTGCGCATTGCCGCGATCGAGCTCGGGCTGATCGATAAGATCGAGCTGACCCCCGCGACCGTCGCGCCGGGCACGGCCAACGAGGACTATTCGAAGATCACGCCGCTGAAGAAGCTGCCGGTGCTGATCACCAATGACGGCGACGTCATTTTGGACTCCTACGTCATCGTCGAATATCTCAACGAGCTCGCCGGCGGCAGCCTAGTGCCGGATTACGGCCCGCGGCGCTGGAAGACCAAGACCAACCACTCGCTGATCAACGGCATGCTCGATTCCATGCTGCTGTGTCGCTACGAGAAGATGGTGCGGCCGCAGGGCCTGCAATGGCAGGCCTGGTCGGACGACCATTGGAACAGGGCCTGGACCGGCATGGCGCGTTTCGAGAACATGCCCGAGGTGCTGAACGGCCCGTTCGACATCTCGCAGATCGGACTCGTCTGCGTGCTCGGCTATGCCGACTTCCGCTTCGCCGATTGCGGCTGGCGCAAGGCCTATCCAAAGCTCGACGCCTTCCACCAGAAGATGCTGGAGCGGCCCTCGGTGAAGATCTCGGTGCCACCAGCCGCATAGCAGCGGAGTTCCCCATGAGCCTGAAGTTCTCAGTCGGCGATCTCACCATCCATCGCGTCATCGAGCAGGAAACCTCGTTCGTCCCGGCACTGGAGATGCTGCCGGGCCTGACGAGCGAAGTGCTGGCCGAGAACCGGGCCTGGATGCGGGAGGCGAAGGCGCTGGATGAGCATGACGTGCTGCTGCTGTGCTTCCAGTCCTACGTGGTGAAGACGCCGCACCACACCATTTTGATCGACAGCTGCATCGGCAACGACAAGCCGCGACCGCAGCGGCCGAAATGGAACATGAAGACCGACGACACCTATTTAACCGGCCTCAAGGCCGCAGGGTTCTCGGTCGATGACATCGACTTCGTGATGTGTACGCATCTGCATGTCGACCATGTCGGCTGGAATACGCGGCTGGAAAACGGCCGCTGGGTGCCGACCTTCCCCAAGGCGCGCTATCTATTCGCCAAGCAGGAGTTCGATCATTGGTTCGCGCAAAACGCGAAGGCGGAGGTGCCACCCTTCGCCGATAGCGTGCTGCCGGTGGTCGAGGCCAAGCGCCATGAGCTCGTCGGCAACGACCACCAGATCGGCGATCACGTGCGCATCCTGCCGACCCCCGGCCACACGCCGGGCCATATCGCCATCACGATGGGCCGTGGCAAGGACGATGCGGTGTTCTCCGGCGATCTCATGCATTCGCCGCTTCAGACGCTCTATCCGGAGCTGTCGATCAAGTTCGACGTCGATCCGCCCGCAGCAGCAAAAACGCGCCGCAGTTTTCTCGAGCGCTATTGTGACACCGATACGCTGTGCTGCACCGCGCATTTCCCCTCGCCGTCGGTCGGGAAGATCAAGCGCAAGGGCCACGCATTCGTCTGCGCGGCGGTGTGACTAAGACACCGCACCTGTAGGGTGGGCAAAGCGAAGCGTGCCCACCATACCAGGCTGTTGTGGGAGATCGGTGGGCACGGCGCTTTGCGCCTTTGCCCACCCTACAATACTGCCCGAGTGGAGAACACCATGACCGATCTCCCCGAAATCCCCCTGCCCGCCGGCATTCGCTCGCGTTACGTCGAGGGCATCAACGGCTTGCGGATGCATGTGCTGGAGGCCGGCTTCGAAACCAAAGAGCGGCCCTGTATCCTGTTGCTCCACGGCTTTCCCGAGCTCGCCTTCTCCTGGCGCAAGGTGATGCCCGCACTCGCCGCCGCCGGCTATCACGTGATCGCGCCGGACCAGCGCGGCTATGGCCGCACGACGGGATGGAGCGCCGAGTATGACGACGATCTCACCCCCTTCTCGCTCTTGAATCTGGTCCGCGACGCGCTCGCCCTGGTGTCGGCGTTCGGCTACAGGCAGGTCGATCTGGCCGGGCACGATTTCGGCAGCCCGGTCGCGGCCTGGTGCGCACTGATCCGGCCCGATGTGTTTCGTTCGGTCACGATGATGAGCGCGCCCTTCGGCGGACCACCGGCGCTGCCGTTCGACACGGTCGACCGTCCGTCGAAGCCCGCGGTGGAAGATCCCGTTCATCGCGAACTCGCCGCGCTGCCGCGTCCGCGAAAGCACTATCAATGGTACTATTCGACACGCCAGGCCAATGCCGAGATGCAGCAGGCCCCGCAGGGCCTGCATGATTTCCTGCGCGCCTATTATCATCACAAGAGTGCGGACTGGACCGACAACAAGCCTTATCCGCTGAAGTCATGGTCCGCAGGCGAGCTGGCAAAGCTGCCGACCTACTACGTCATGGACTTGAATGAGACCATGGCCGAAACGGTCTCGAAGGAGATGCCCTCTCCCGCTGCGATCGCCGCCAATCAATGGCTGCCGGACAGCGATCTCGCCTATTACGCCGCCGAATATGGCCGCACCGGATTCCAGGGCGGGCTGCAATGGTATCGCTACGGCACGTCGGGCATGCTCAACAACGAGATGCAATTGTTCGCTGGACGAAGCATCGACGTGCCCTCCTGCTTCATCTCGGGCAAGCAGGATTGGGGCACCTATCAGCGCCCGGGCGTGTACGAAGCAATGCAGGGACGCGGCTGCACGAAGATGCTCGGCTGCCATCTCGTCGACGGCGCCGGTCATTGGGTGCAGCAGGAACAGCCGGCCGAGGTGAGCAGGTTGCTGCTGGAGTTTCTCGCCAACACTTGCACCGGCTGATTTGACCCGGGAACGAGGGCACCCTATATAGTTTAGAATAATTCTAAACTAATGCCAGGGCCGCCGTGAAGAGTTTTTCCGAGCTGACGGAGCGCGAGGTGCTGGCGGTCGCGATCTCCTCCGAGGAGGAGGACAGCCGCATCTACATGACCTTCGCCGAAGATCTGCGGGAGCGTTATCCGGACACGGCCAGGATCTTCGAGCAGATGGCCGAGGAGGAGCGCGGCCATCGGCATCGCCTCCTCCAGCTCTACGAGCAGCGTTTTGGCCCACACCTGCCGCCGATCCGCCGCGACGACGTCAAAGGCTTCTTGCGCCGGCGCCCGATCTGGCTGACCAAGAACCTGCCGCTCGACACCATCCGGAAAGAGGTCGAGACCATGGAGCTCGAGGCCGAGCGCTTCTACGCGCGCGCCGCCGAGCAGGCCGAGGATGTCGGCGTGCGCCGCCTGCTCGGCGATCTCGCCGAGGAAGAGAAGCATCACGAGCACCGCGCCACAGAGCTTACCGACGAGATCCTCAAGCCGGACGTGCGCGCCGAGGAAGACCGCACGCGGCGGCGGATGTTCGTGCTGCAGTATGTGCAGCCCGGGCTCGCCGGGCTGATGGACGGATCGGTCTCGACGCTGGCGCCGCTGTTTGCCGCGGCCTTCGCCACGCACCAGAACTGGCAGACCTTCCTGGTGGGCCTTGCCGCCTCGATCGGAGCCGGCATCAGCATGGGCTTTGCGGAAGCGCTGTCCGACGATGGTTCGCTCACCGGGCGCGGCTCGCCTTGGCTGCGCGGCCTCACCTGCGGCGCGATGACGACGCTCGGCGGCCTCGGCCACACCGCGCCTTATTTGGTGCCCGACAGCTGGGCCAACGCATTCTGGATCGCGACCGCAATCGCCTGCGTCGTCGTGTTCTTCGAATTGTGGGCGATCGCCTTCATCCGCTCGCGCTACATGGACACGCCGTTCCTCCAGGCCGTGTTCCAGATCGTGCTCGGCGGCGCCATCGTGCTGGCGGTGGGGATCGTGATCGGGGCGGCGTAGCAACCTCATACTCGCTGTCATGCCCCGGCCTGATGTTTAGACCGGACAGATCACTGACAGGTGTTCGGAGACATAGCTGACACATCAAAATGGGCTGGACCTTCCCGGTCAATCACCGGCAGCACATCAATCGCGATCAAACACCCGTTGCGGCATCCGGCCAAACTGCGCATCATCCTTGGATAATAAGAACAGGAGACGTGCAGTGGCCGGATCGCAATGGAGTTTCGAGAGCGCCGTCGAGCTGTCGACTGCGCTGACGGCAAAGAAAGTTTCCGCGGTCGAGCTCACCCGGGACGCGATCGGCCGCATCGAACGGCACGACGGTAAGATCAACGCGATCTGCGTTCGCGATTTCGATCGCGCGCTCGCTGCAGCACGCGATGCGGATGTCGCACTGGCGCGCGGCGAGCGGAAGCCGCTGCTCGGCCTGCCCTTGACGATCAAGGAATCCTTCAACATCGCAGGCCTGCCGACGACCTGGGGATTCGTTCCGCAGAAGAACTTCAAGCCTGCCGAAGACGCGCTGCCGGTGGCGCGGATCAAGCAGGCGGGCGGCGTGATCCTCGGCAAGACCAACGTCCCGGTCGGCCTCGGCGATTGGCAGAGCTACAACGACATCTACGGCACCACGAACAACCCGTATGACCTCGGCCGCACGCCGGGGGGATCGTCCGGGGGATCGTCGGCGGCCCTCGCCGCGGGCTATTGCGCGCTCGCCACCGGCTCCGACATCGGCGGCTCGCTGCGCGTACCGGCGTTTCATTGCGGCATCTTCGCCCACAAGCCAACCATCAATCTCTGCGCAGCGCGCGGCGAGACGCCGCCGCCGTTTCCGGCCATTCCGCGCGAGGGCGATCTCGCCGTCATCGGTCCGATGGCGCGCACGGCAGCGGATCTGTCTCTGCTGCTCGACGTCATGGCTGGACCGGATCCGCTCGAAGCCGGGGTCGCCTACAAGCTCGATCTGCCGGCGGCACGGCATCAGACACTGCGCGATTTCCGTGTTCTCTTGATCGAGAGCCACCCGCTGCTGCCGACCGACCGGGACGTGCGCGGCGCGATCGACACGCTCGCGACCGATCTTTCGAAGGCCGGCGTGACGGTCGCGCGTGAGAGCCCGCTGCTGCCAGACTTCGCCGAGACGTCCCGGCTGTACATGCGCATGCTGCTGGGCTTCCTCGGCGCGTTCTTCCTGCCGGAGGAGCTTGCGGACGTGCAGGCCCGGGCGAGCCGATTGTCGCCGGAGGACCGCAGCCTCAGTGCAGAGCGACTGCGGGGGGCGACCGAAAGCCACCGCGCCTGGGTGCTCGACGCCGGTGCCCGCGCCGGCCTGCGCGCGCAATGGCGCGCGCTATTCAAGCGTTTCGATGCGGTGATCTGCCCAATCATGCCAACGCCGGCGTTTCCGCATGATCATTCGCCGGAGCAGCGCCTGCGAACGATCGGCATCGACGGCAAGGACTATCCCTATTCCGACCAACTCGCCTGGCCGGGCATTGCGACGCTTCCGGGCCTGCCGGCAACGGCCGTTCCGCTCGGCCTGTCGAAAGACGGCCTGCCGATCGGCGTGCAGATCGTCGGCCCCTTTCTCGAGGACAGGACGCCGCTCAAGCTTGCCGAGCTGATCGAGCGCGAATTCGGCGGATTCGTGCCGCCGCCTATGTTTAACGATTAGCGCTCGCCCACGCGTTATTGCGAGGAGCCCGCGACAAAATTGCGAAGCAATTTTGCGCTGGTGCGACGAAGCAATCCAGACAGCATCCGCGGAGACATTTCTGGATTGCTTCGCTACGCTCGCAATGACGGGTCAAGCAACATCGAGATTGCGGATACGCGCTTCGCGCCCCGGAATAACAGGAGGAGGAACACCATGAGCGACGACCTCGAGCGGCTCACCGCGCTCAACCACGACTATGTCGCCGCCGTGCAGAATTGCGACGTCAAGCGCTTCGACGAGATCCTGGCGCCGGAGTTCTACTGCTCGAATCCGGACAAGACGCTTGTGAACCGCGCCGCCTTCCTGGAGCAGACGGCGCGGCCGATCGCGATCCGCAATCTGCACGCGCACGACGTCAATATCCGCATCATGGGTGACTTCGCCATCATCCACGCCGCAACGAGCTATACGACGGCCGATGGCCAGCAGGCGACGGGGCGGTACACCGATTGCTGGGCCAAGCAGAACGGCAGATGGCTCGCGGTGTCCGCGCACGTGTCGCGGTGAGTGAGCGTATTGCCTCCGAACCTTCGCTGTCATGCCCCGGCTTGACCGGGGCATCCAGTACTCCGCGGCGGCATTTGTGCCAACGAACTACTGCCGCGGCGTACTGGATCGCCCGCCTGCGCGGGCGATGACGCCGTCAGTGTGGTCAGCTATCGAACACGATGACGCTGCGCAGCGTCTTGCCGGCCTTCATGTTGGCGAAGCCCTCGTTGATCTCGCTCAGCTTCAGCTTGGCCGAGATCCAGTCCTCCAGGTGCAGCCGGCCGCGCAGGTAGAAATCGACCAGGCGCGGCATGTCGACGCGAAAGTGGTTCGAGCCCATCGAGGAGCCCTGGATTTTGCGCTCGCGCAGAAAGTCGAAGCCATGCAGCTCGATCTTCTGCCCGAACGGGATCATGCCGACGATGGTGGCGGTGCCGCCGGACGTCAGCATGCCGAAGGCCTGCTCGGCGGTCTCCTTGCGGCCGAGCACCTCGAAGGAATGATGCACGCCGCCATTGGTGAGGTCGCGCACCTGCTTGACGACGTCGCCATCGGCAGGATTGATGATGTCGGTCGCGCCCAGCTTGGTCGCGAGCTGGAGCTTGGCCGGATTGGTATCGATGGCGATGATGCGGCCGGCGCCGGCGATCTGCGCGCCGTTGATCGCGGCCATGCCGACGCCGCCGCAGCCGATCACCGCCACGGTCTCGCCGGCCGTCACCTTGGCCGTATTCACCACCGCGCCGTAGCCGGTGATAACGCCGCAGCCGATCAGGGCGGCGAGATCGAGCGGCATTTCTTTACGGATCTTCACGATGGCGTTCTCGTGCACCAGCATCTGCTCGGCGAAGGAGGACAGATTGAGGAACTGGTGCAGCTTCTCGGGCCTCGACCACTGCATCCGGTTCGAGACGCCCGGCATCATCTTCACCGTGGTGTCGGTGCAGAGCACGGTACGGCCCGTGGTGCAGTTGTCGCAGGTGCCGCAGAATACCGACAGGCAGGTGACGACATGATCGCCGGGCTTGACGTAAGTGACGTCGGAGCCGACCTGCTCGACCACCCCGGCGGATTCGTGTCCAAGCACCGCGGGCAATGGATGCGGGTAAAGTCCTTCCATGAAGTGCAGATCGGAATGGCAGAGCCCGGCAACCGATGTGCGGATCAGAACCTCGCGCGGGCCGGGCTTCGGCAGGCTGATGTCCTCGATGACGAGCGGCTGGTTGACTTCATGGAGGACGGCGGCCTTCATCGAGCACTCCCCGGTGTGTTTTTGCTTGATCGTGAAGTACAGCCTACGCCGCCAGAACCAGTTCGCCAACCTCGCTCATGCCGGCTGAGCTGTCGCCAAGCAGCAGTGCGGCGATCTTCGCCCGCACGGGATTTTCCGTCAGCCGGAACGGATCACCCGGCGACACGCGGTGGTCGACCACGAGACGCGACAGCAGCAGCCGGCGCGCATCGCCGCGCATGTCGTGGATGCGGTGTGCCTCCCAGGCGAGCGCGACCGCGCTTGCGACGTGATAGAGCAGGCTGGTGGCGCGCCGCGCGTCCGCCTCGTTGTCGGCCTTTGACGCGACCTCGCGTGCGAGGCCGACGGCACGATCGACGAGCCCGCGCAGATGGTCGCGCCAGGCCTGCGGCACGGTCGCGCTGTCGTCGAGCCGGGCATGCAGATCGGCCGCGAGCGCGGATTCGGCACCGTGACGACCGACAGCGCGCCTGAGCGCGTCGATCGCGACGATGTTGCCCGTGCCTTCCCAGACCGAGCCGAGATGGGCGTCGCGCAGCAGACGGGGTGTGGCGAATTCCTCGATATAGCCGATGCCGCCGCGCATCTCGAGCGCATCGCCGCAGACCTTTCGCGCGTCGCGGGTGGCGCGGAATTTCAGCGTCGGAGTGAGGATGCGCAACAGCGCCGCGGCGTCCTGACTGCCGGCTTCGGCGCGGTCGAGCGCATCGGCGGTGAGGAAGCTCATCGACAGCGCCTGCTCGACTGGCAGCATGATCTTCAGCATCTGCCGCCGTCCCAGCGGCAGGTCGATGATACGGCTGCCGAACACCACTCGGTTCCTCGCGACCGTCATCGCGTCGTGATAGGCCCGGCGCATCAGCGCGGTCGACTTGACGCCGTTGGAGAGCCGCGACGAGTTCACCATCTCGGCCATCTGCACGAAGCCGCGGTCGAGCTTGCCGACGGCATAGGCGATGGCGCCTTCGAACTTGATCTCGCCCGAGGCCATCGAGCGGGTGCCGAGCTTGTCCTTGAGACGCACGATCCGGTAGTGGTTCTGCGAGCCGTCGTCGAGGAAGCGCGGCATCAGGAACAGCCCGACGCCGCGCGTGCCGGGGCCGGCGCCTTCAGGGCGGGCGAGCAGCATCACCACCTTGGCGTCGGCATTCGAGCAGAACCATTTCTCGCCATAGAGGCGCCAATGGCCGCCCTCCTGCGCCGCGCGCGTGGTCAACGTGCCGACGTCGGAGCCGCCCTCCTTTTCGGTCATGAACTGGCCGCCCTGCGTCAGCTTGCTCATGTCTGTCTGTGTGAGACCGTCGAGATACTTCGCCTTCAGCGCCTCGCTGCCGAAATTCGCCAGCAGTTTTGCGCAGCCGTCGGTGACGTTGATCGGGCAGCCCATGCCGAATTCGGTCTGGTTGAACAGGAAGGTGAAGGCGTGCTTGGCGACAACAGGATATTTGTCAGGCCAGCCCATGATGCCCTTTCGGATCGAGAGCGCGTGAATGCCGAACTCGCCGAACGCGGCCTTCTCCAGTTCGCGATAGGCCGGATGATATTCGATCCACTGCACGTCGCGGCCGAACTTGTCGCGCTGGTGCAGAATGGGCGTGTGCCGGTCGGCGAGCCGCGCGCATTCGTCGAGCACGCCGCCGGCGAGTTCGCCGAGACGATCGAGATGCGGCTCGATGTGACGGAAAAGTCTATCAGGCAGATGGATGCGCAGCAGGTCCGTCAGCGCCGGATCGGCGCGGTAGAAATTCATGCCCGAGGTGTCGGGCGCCAGCAGGCCGGACGGCTCGGCCGCGACTTTTTCGGGCTGCGCTTGGACCGGCTTGTGCATGATCGTCCTCTTCGTTTCCGTCCGGGGGCAAGTCTTCACTTGTCCAGGCGCTTGCCGCTTGGGATGATGTCGATCATGCTCCAGCGGCGGACGCGGATAAAGCCGCAAATCGTCAGGGCCGCATGATCGCCGTGCGTGAGCAATTCGCTGTGCGGAATTGTGAACGCTCCGGCTGGTTGTCCGCGCGGACCATGCATAGATCAACGGCTCCCCGTCTGCGAGAGATCACGCCATGGAACACCCGAAATACAAGATCGCGCTCATCGTCGGCGCCGGCGAAGGATTGAGCGCGTCGCTGGCGCGGCTGTTGGCCGCCCAGAATATCCGCGTCGCCCTTGCCGCGCGCAAGATCGAGAAGCTCGGCGCGCTCTGCACCGCGACCGGCGCCAAGGCCTATGCCTGCAACGCGACGGACCCCGAGGAAGTCGAGCGGCTGTTCGGCCTCGTCGAGCGCGAGATCGGCACGCCCGATCTCGTCGTCTACAACGCCAGCGGCCGCACCCGCGGACCGTTCGTGGATCTCGTCCCCGCCGATGTGGCGCAGGCGATCGCGGTCAGCGCCTATGGCGGCTTCCTGGTGGCGCAGCAGGCGGCCAAGCGCATGCTGCCGAACAAGCATGGCGCGATCCTGTTCACCGGGGCCTCGGCCAGCGTGAAGGGCTATGCTCAGTCGGCATCGTTCGCGATGGGCAAGTTCGCACTGCGCGGGCTGGCGCAGAGCCTCGCACGCGAATTGTCGCCGCAAGGCATCCATGTCGCGCATTTCGTCATCGACGGCGGCATTCGCAGTGCCGCGCGCACCGAACCCGCGGACAAGCCGGATTCGATGCTCGATCCCGACGCGATCGCAGAGAGCTATTGGAGCGTGTTGCAGCAGCCGCGCAGCGCCTGGAGCTGGGAGCTGGAGCTGCGGCCCTGGGTGGAGAATTTTTGAGGCGATAAGGCAACAACAACCGTCATTGCGAGCGAAGCGAAGCAATCCAGAGATGCCTCCGCGGAAGCAGACTGGATTGCTTCGTCGCTTCGCTCCTCGCAATGACGAAGCTAATGGGAGGCGACATGACCACGGAAACCACCATCGACACCGGCACGAACGAACTCCTCTGCGTCATTCGCGACCGCGTCGCAATCATCACGCTGAACCGACCGGAGGCGCGCAACTCGCTGTCGGATGCGCTGACGCCGGCGCTGCGCACGATGATCCGGAGCTGCGGCGAGAACCCGGATGTCGGCGCGCTGCTGCTCACCGGCGCGGGCGAAGCCTTCTGCGCCGGCGGCAACGTCAAGGGCATGGGCGAGCATCGCGATCCGAAGAAGCTGGAGATGTCGCTGGAAGAGCGCGTCGCCGATCTGCAGGAGCGGCAGCGGCTGCTCACGGGCGCGCTGGTGTCGGTGCGCAAGCCGACCATCGCCGCCCTGCCCGGCCCCGCGGTCGGCGCGGGCCTTGCCATCGCCATGGCCTGCGACATCCGCATCGCCGCGCAATCGGCCTTCGTCGCCACCGGCTATGCCCGCATCGCGCTCAGCGGCGATTACGGCATCGCCTGGCTGCTCACCCGTCTGGTCGGCACCGCGCGAGCGCGCGAATTGATGTTCACCGGCGACCGGGTCGATGCTGCCAGGTGCGAGGCCATCGGCCTCGTCAATCGCGTCGGGCCTGATGACAAGCTGCAGGCCGAAGCTTTCGCCTTGGCGGGGTCGCTCGCCGCAGGTCCGCGCCTGGCGCTGCGCTACATGAAGGACAATCTCGACGAAGCCGTGCTGTTCGACTTCGAAACCGCCCGCGACCATGAGGCGGAACGGCTGGTGCGCCTGACCACGACCGCGGATCACAAGGAGGCCGTGCAGGCCTTCATCGAGAAGCGCAAGCCGGTGTTCACGGGGAAGTAGGCGGCGCAAAAAAGAAGCCCGGCGCTGGTTCTCACCAGGCCGGGCTTGCAGTGGTGTCAGGCCGAGGCTGAGGGGCGATCGGCCTGACGGGAAAGGGCGGCGAGGCGCCAGCTCGCACAAGGAATGTCTTTCGGCGCGACGCTGATCTCCTTGTCGAACCGAACCAGCTTCCAATCGTCGGGATGGTTGACGAACGTGAAGCCGGACTTGCGCGCGAGCGAGATCATGGTCTCGTTGGAGCGCAGCGTGTCGCCGAAGATATGCTCGGCGCCGAGCGCAGCGGCGCGGCACTCGAGGTTCTTCAGAAGCGCGGTGGCGATGCCGTGGCCTTGCCAGCGGTCGTCGACCGACATGCCGAACTCGACCGTCGGGGTTTCGGCATGGAGCGCATAGCGCAGCTCGGCGACGATGGTCTCAAAGCCACCGACCATCATGGTCGCGACGACGGTGAAGCGCTCGTGCCCCCCGACCTCGAGGAAATCGTGCAGCAATCCCTTCGGCAGTTCGCTGATCGCGCCGAAGAAGCGGTTGTAACGCGAGCGGGTCGAGAGCGAGCGGAAATAGTGCTGGAGCTCGTCGGTGTCGCGCGGCTCGACGAAGCGGACGGTGACGGCGTCACCCTGCCGTGTGCGCAGTGTATCCGAATATTGCGCGAGGTCTTCGAGGCGAAGCGTGCTCATGACACATGCCGTGGGGAAAGAGGACCGCCGGCGCCCCTGTGCTTAGGCGGCGCCGGCCTGGCGGCCAATCAGGCCCGCCAGAAGGGCTTTTCGGCCTCATAGGCGACATCGGACCAGGAGAGGCCTACGTCCTGGAGATCCCGGGCCGTCCAGTTGGAGAGCTCGCGCCTGTTGCGATAGCGCTCGTGCCAGACATGAAGGGTGTCACCGATCTGGTAGAGCAGACCAAGCGCATGATGATTTGTCATCGAATTCTGGGTCAAAATGGACATCTTCAGCTCCTTGAGCTAAGTTGACCGCTAATATCCGCCTTCTGTTGCGCCGCGACAAACGACAATTTGTACCTTTTCGCATGAAATAACGTCATGTATCCTGCTGCCAGATGACTGCCAGATTGCCCTCCTTGAACGGTTTGCGGGCGTTCGAGGCCGCCGCGCGCCATCTCAGCTTCACGCTGGCCGCGAGCGAGCTGAACGTGACCCAGACCGCGATCAGCCATCAGATCCGAAGATTGGAGGAGGAGCTCGGCATCCGCCTGTTCGTCCGGCAGAAC
Source organism: Bradyrhizobium sp. CCGE-LA001 (assembly GCF_000296215.2). Taxonomy (NCBI): domain Bacteria; kingdom Pseudomonadati; phylum Pseudomonadota; class Alphaproteobacteria; order Hyphomicrobiales; family Nitrobacteraceae; genus Bradyrhizobium; species Bradyrhizobium sp. CCGE-LA001. The sequence goes on from NZ_CP013949.1 coordinate 7,373,668, forward strand.
CGCGCGCTGGCGCTGACGCCGGAGGCGCGAGACTACCTCCCCGGTGTGCGCGCTGCCTTCAACGACCTGCGCCTCGCCACCGACCGCCTGCTGCGCAAGGACGACGACAAGGTGCTGACGGTATCGACACTGGCGTCGCTGGCCGCAAAATGGCTGCTGCCACGGCTCGCCGATTTCCAGGAGCAGCATCCCGGCATCGATGTCCGCATCACCACCTCGACGAGCCTGGTGGATTTCCAGCGCGACGACGTCGATGCTGCGATCCGCTATGGCCGCGGCCAATGGCCCGGCCTGCGCGCCGACTGGCTCATGGCGGACGAGCTGTTTCCGGTGTGCAGCCCCTCACTGCTGCGTGGCGACAAGCCGCTGCGCCGGCCCGAGGACCTGCGAAACCATCCGCTGCTGCATACCTCCAACGCCAATAGCGACGATTGGCGGCTGTGGCTGACGGCGGCCGGCCTGCCCTCCGATATCGCGAGGCACCCCGGCATCACCTTCGACATGATCTTCATGACCATCCAGGCCGCGATCGACGGCATCGGGGTGGCGATGGGACGCACGTCCTACGTCCAGGACGACATCGCCAAGGGCCGGCTGGTGGTGCCCTTCAAGATCGCGCTGCCGGCGGACGCCGGCTTCTACCTGGTCTCGCCGGAAGGTCGCCGTGAGGCGCCAAAACTGGCCGCTTTCCGGGACTGGATGATCGCTGCAACGCAAAATAAAGCCTGAAAAATCATCAGCTTCCCCGGCAAAATCGGTTGACTCGCCTCGCCCCGCGCGGGAAGGGGTATGGCATATTGTCGCAGCATCAATCTGTCGCCTTGCCGGAAGGACGATTTTCGGCCGGCCACGCCTTTCCAAGGGGAGAACGCCATGGCTGGATCAGCCGCATCGACCAATCCACCCGCGATCAAGTCGCGCATCGGCGCCATCCTGCGCGCGACCTCGGGCAATTTCCTCGAGCAGTTCGACTTCTTCCTGTTCGGCTTCTATGCCGCCGCGATCGGCAAAGCGTTCTTCCCCTCGACCAACGAGACGGCCTCGCTGCTCAACACATTCGGCGTGTTCTGGCTCGGCGCACTCATGCGTCCCGTCGGCGCGATCGTGCTCGGCGCCTATATCGACCGCATCGGCCGCCGCCAGGGCCTGATCGTCACCCTCGGCATCATGGCGTTCGGCACCGTCGTCATCGCGTTCTGCCCGAGCTACGAAACCATCGGCATCGCGGCGCCGATCATCGTGCTGGCTGGCCGGCTGCTGCAGGGCTTCTCGGCGGGCGTCGAACTCGGCGGCGTGTCAGTGTATCTCGCGGAAATCGCAACGCCCGGCAATCGCGGCTTCTACACCTCGTTCCAATCGGCGAGCCAGCAGGTCGCGATCTTCGTCGCTTCGATCCTCGGCTTCATCCTCTCCGAGCTGATGCCGGCCGACACCGTGGCGGCCTGGGGCTGGCGCATTCCGTTCTTCGTGGGCTGCCTGATCATTCCGCTGATCTTCGTCCTGCGACGGACGCTGGAGGAGACGCCGGCCTTCCTCGCCATGAAGAAGCATCCGACCACGCGCGAGGTGTTCGCCTCCGCCCTCACCAACTGGCGCATCGTCGTGCTCGGCATGATGATCGCGATCCTAACCACGACGACGTTCTACTTCGTCACCGTCTACACGCCGACCTTCGGCAAGACCGTGCTGAAGCTGTCGACGCAGGACGCGCTGCTCGTGACTCTGCTGGTGGCAGTGAGCAACTTCATCTGGAATCCGGTCGGCGGCGCGCTGTCCGACCGCATCGGCCGCAAGCCGGTGCTGCTCGCCATCGCCGGCCTCTCGCTCGTCACCGCCTATCCGGCGCTGCACTGGCTGGTGGCGGCGCCGACCTTCGGCAAGCTGCTCGCGGTCGAGATGATGTTCTCGTTCTATTTCGGCGTTTACAGCGGCACCATGCTCGGCGCACTCGTCGAGATCGTGCCGGCGCATGTGCGCACCACCTGCTTCTCGCTCGCCTTCGCACTCGCCGCCGCCCTGTTCGGCACCTTCACGCCGTTCGCGTCGACCTGGTTGATCGAGCGCACCGGCGACAAGGCCGCGCCCGGCTTCTGGCTGATGTTCGCAGCCCTGCTCGGCATCATCGCGGCCTCGACGGTGTATCGCGGTGGCGGCACGGTGCCGGTTTATGATGCGGTGCCGGAGCCGGTGGCGGGGCATTAGGACAGTGTCATTCCGGGGCGCGCATAGCGCGAGCTAAGATGCGCAATTGCGCATCGGAGAATCCATTTCTCCCAGCATTCCCGTCGCACGATGGATTCCGGGCTCGATGCTTTGCATCGCCCCGGAATGACCGTGGGATCTACAGCTCCACCACCACGTAGTCGCTCTCGACCTTCACCGGGATGGTCTCGGCGACATACGGCCCCTTCACCACGCTGGCGCCCGGCTCGACATGAGCGGGATACGCCTTCACGCGGAAGCGGCGGGGGTCGCAATAGGACTGGCCGGTGCGGATGTCGAACTCCCAGCCGTGCCAAGGGCAGCGGATGATCTCGCCGAGTTTCGTATATTCGATCTCGCCGGGATCGCTGGATTGCGCGAGTCCGATCAGCGGGCCCTCGCACAGCGCCGCGCCCTGATGCGGGCAGCGGTTCATCAGGCCGAAATATTCACCCTTGATGTTGAAGACGGCGATCGGCCGTCCGTCGATCTCCAGAAATTTTCGCGTGCCCGGCGGAAGCTCGTCGACCGCGGCGATCACATGACGGGCCATCAAGCCAGTCCGTAAAGCTTCTTGGCATTGCCGAGATAGAACGCCTCGCGATTGGTCTCGCTGACGCCTGCCGGCAAGACGCGCGACGGCTCGTCATAATCCCAATGCGGATAGTCCGTTGCGAACAAGAGCCGGTCCCAGCCGATCCAGTTGATGACGTCGAACAGATCCTCGCGCCGCTCGGGGTCTTCCATCGGCTGCGTCGTCCACCACACCTGCTCGCGGATATATTCGGACGGCGGCCGCTTCACGTGTGGGACCTCGCTGCGCAGGCGCTGCCAGGCCTTGTCGAGCCGCCATGCCAGCGACGGCGCCCAGCCGAAGCCGGCCTCGATCATCACCATCTTCAGCTTCGGGAAGCGCTCGAACACGCCTTCCAGCACGAGGCTCGCCAGCGCCGATTGCTGGCACTGCGAGTGCCCCACCATCTCCTCGATGTAATAGGACGGCCAGCCCGAGGGCGTAATCGGATTGCCGCCGAAGCCGAAGGCGTGAACGCCGACGGGAAGGCCGGCCTCTTCCGCGGCCTGGTAGATCGGCCAGTAACGGCGCTGGCCGAGCGGCTCGACATTGCGGCTGAGCAGCAGCACCTGGACGAAATTCTTGTCGCCGGCGCGCTCGCGGATTTCGGCGGCGGCCGACAGCCCGTCCTCATTGCCAACGACAATCGACGCCTTCAGCCGCTTGTCCTTGCTGGTCCATTTGTCGATCTGCCAGTCGTTGATCGCCGAGCAGAGAGCGGCCGAGAGCTCGTGATTGCGGATGCCCTGCCCGGTGTTGAGCGGGTTGAGCACGCCCAATTGCACGTTGTTGGGATCGAGCAGTTGCTTCTGCATGAAGGAGAGCGAGGAGCCCTGCGGGCCGCCTTCCGGCGGATAGGCATCGCGGCGCGAGGCGTTGGGCTGGGCCTTCGGATAGGGCGGGCCTTCCATCATGCCCTGATAGGCATGGACGCCGTAGATTTCGAGGTGATGCTGCCAGCGTTTGGCGAGATAGGGATAGAGCTCGGTGCGGGTGGCGCGAGCCGGATGGATGTCGCAATCCGCGATCGCGGTTTTCGTCGTCAGTGGGGAAGCAGCTTCTTGGCTCTCGCGGAACTGGATATTCATCGCCTTGCCTCCTTTGGCAGCGGGCTCATTTCAGGCGGGGATAGGTCGCATGCGGATTGTCGATCATGATCTTGCGCACGAGATCGGGGGACAGACCTTCGGGCAGCGCGTCCTGGCCATCGAACTGCCAGTGCGGATAGTCCGTGGAGAATAGGACCAATTCGTCCGACTGCATATGATCAAACAGGCGATTTAATGTCGCCGAGTCTGGCGGTGCATCAAATGGTTGTAACGAGAAGCGGATGTTGCTGCGCACAATGTCCAGCGGCGCGCGGTCGACCCACGGCGTCTCCATCCGCACCCCGCGCCAGAATTTGTGCAGGCGCCAGAGATAAGGGGAGATCCAGGAGACGCCGGATTCCAGCATCACCATCATCAGCCGCGGATATTTGGCGAACACGCCCTCGACAATCAGACTGGTGAGCTGGGTCTGGAACGCCTGGGCCTGACCGACATAATCCTCGATGTGATAGGACCCCCATCCCACCGCGGTCGGCGGATTGTGATAGGCGGAACCGGCGTGGATGCCGATCGGGAGTTCCAGACGCTCCGCGGCCGCGTAGATCGGCCACAGCGCGCGCTTGCCGAGCGGCGTATCGCCCATCACCAGCATCAGCACCTGCACGAAGCGCTTGTCCTGCGCGCAGCGCTCGATCTCCGCCACGGCCTTCTCGACGCTTTGCGTGGGGATCACGATCGAGCCTCGCAGGCGGGGATCGCGACCGAGCCATTCTCTGGCGAGCCAATCGTTCAGCGCGCGGCAGAACGCCGCCTGCATGTCCTCGGAGAACACCATCTGCACGCCGTAGAGCGGATTGCAGATGGCGTAGCTGAGCTGGAAAGGATCGAGAACATGGCGCTGCATATCCTCCAGGCGTTCGCCGGGTTTGCCGGACTCTGGGCGCCAATCGGGCCGCGACACGATCGGCGATTTCTCGGGATAGGATTGTGAGACGAGATCGACCATGCCGCGCGTCGTCACCTGATCGCGCCAATAGTCGTTCAGGTACGGCAACAGGCTGGTCAGATGCGGCACGGCCGGATGCACATCGCAATCCACCCCGCCAGCGATCAGGGACGCCATGACGTCTCCTTCACGTTTCCTCGTCTCATTCCGTCTTGTCCGCCATTCAAGCAGGCCTGCCCGTCGCCCGCAACTCGGCCAAGCCTTCTGTCATATGCTAGGAAGGCTGGGCTCGGTTGCGAGGGAAGGAGAGGTCAAAAGGATGAAAGAGCTCGTCGGCATTGCGGAACAGGTCGCCGCCAAACTGATCGCGCGCAAGCAGACCATCGCCGTGGCGGAATCCTCCGCCGGCGGGCTGATCTCAGCCAGCCTGCTCGCCGTGCCCGGCGCGTCCGCTTATTTCCTCGGTGGTGCCGTGGTCTACACCCGCGATGCCCGGCGTGCGCTGATGGATATTTCGGATGAGGGAATGAAGGGCTTTCGCTCGTCTTCGGAGCCCTATGCACAGCTGCTTGCGGAGCGGATGCGATCACGCTTCAGCTCCGACTGGGGCCTCTCCGAGACCGGCGCCGCCGGCCCCACCGGCAATCGCTACGGCGATGCCGCGGGCCATAGCTGCATGGCAGTCGCAGGGCCAGCGGTAGAGGTGATGACGCTGGAGACCGGTAGCCACGACCGGTTCGGCAACATGCAGGTCTTCGCAGTGACGGCGCTGAAGCTGCTGCTGAGGAAGCTGGAGGGGTGAACGAGCGTGACTCAAGCGAGTGGGAGCGAGGTCACCACGTCACAGCTGTCATCGCCCGGCTTGACCGGGCGATCCAGTACTCCGAGGAGGTTGTGATTGAAATCGAGGCCACAGAGTACTGGATGCCCCGCCTTCGCGGGGCATGACAGCGGAGAATGGAGCCGCAGCTACCTGCCCAAATGCCGCATGAAGATCCGCACCACATAGCCGTGGAAGCGCGGCGCTTCGTCGTAGAGGTCGGATGCGATCCGTTCGATGGTCTCGCGCAACGACAGGAACTGCGCCTGGCGTGCGCTGCTTTCGGTACCCTGCATGCCCGCGAGCTCGTCCATCGCGGCGTCGCTGATCTGGCACTGCACCACATCACCGTCGTTCAGCATGGTGAAGCGAAAGGCCAGCCGTTCCAGATCATGGCCGATGATCTTGTCGCGCATGAGTGGCATCAAGTCGTCCTGGTCGAGCTCCCGCTCTGAACAATGCTGAAGATCGCTCCGATTGTCAGCAGCAAAGCGCAGCTTGATCCTACTGGAACGCGACTTCGGCGAAACTGCGGAGCTTGCGCGAATGCAGCCGCTCGGATTCCTGCTGCTTGAGCCGATCCAGCGCCTTCAGGCCGATCTCCAGATGTTGGCCGACGCGGCGGCGATAGAACTCGCTGGCCATGCCCGCGAGCTTGATCTCACCATGCAGCGGCTTGTCGGAGACGCAGAGCAACGTGCCGTAGGGGACACGGAAGCGGTAGCCGTTGGCGGCGATCGCGGCCGATTCCATGTCGAGCGCCACTGCGCGCGATTGCGACAGGCGGCGGATCACCTCCGGGCCGGAGATCTCCCAGTTGCGATTGTCGACGCTCGCCACCGTTCCCGTGCGCATCAAGCGCTTGAGCTCGAAACCTTCCAACCCCGTGACGTCCTCGACCGCCTCTTCGAGCGCGACCTGCATCTCGGCCAGCGCCGGGATCGGCACCCACAGCGGCAGCTCGCTGTCGAGCACGTGGTCCTCGCGCACATAACCGTGGGCGAGCACGTAGTCGCCGAGCCGCTGCGTGTTGCGCAGGCCCGCGCAATGGCCAAGCATCAGCCAGGCGTGCGGCCGCAGCACGGCGACGTGATCGGTGACGTTGCGCGCATTGGACGGACCCGTGCCGATGTTGATCAGGGTGATGCCGCGATAATCCGGTGCGACCAGATGGAAGGCCGGCATCTGTGGTGTGCGAGCCGGCCCTGTGCCGCTGACGGCACCGCCGCTGGTGGTGATCACGTTGCCGGGCGCGACGAAAGCATCGAGACCGGCCTCGCCGGACTGAAGCCGCTGCTGGCAGAGCTGCGCAAAGGCGTCGACATAGAACTGGTAGTTGGTGAAGATCACGAAGTTCTGGAAGTATTCGGGATCGGTGCCGGTGTAGTGGTAGAGCCGTCGCAGCGAGTAGTCGACCCGGGCGGCGCGGAACAGCGACAGCGGCTCGGCCACCCCCGGCCGCAGCTCGAAGGTGCCGTCGGCGATCGAATCGTCCATCGTGGCGAGATCAGGCACGTCGAACGCATCACGCAGCGTCCGCGTGACGGACGAGTTCTCGCTGGTGGTGATGGCGGCTTCGATGTTGATGTCGCGGCGATAGGCGAAATGGATCGGGATCGGCTCGGCGGATTCGCCGATCTCCACCGGCACGCCGTGGTTCTGGATCAGCAAACCGATCTGCTCGGTGAGATAGCTGCGGAACAGATCGGGCCGCGTGACGCTGGTCTCGTGCACGCCGGGGCCGGCGACAAAACCGTAAGCGAGACGCGAATCCAGCCGCGCATGCGTTGCGGTAGTGAGACGGACGAACGGATAGTAAGCGCGAACCCGCGTCGTGATCGCTTCGCCACCGACATAGGCCTCGAACCGCTCGCGCAGGAATTTCGTATTGCGCTCGTAGATCTCTTCGAGCCGCGCGACGGCGCGGCCTGCATCGGAGAAGGATTCGGTGGCGATGGAGGGTAGGGTTTGCATTGTTCGACCGCCGGGTTGCTGTTTGCGATCGTAGTATAGCAAACTGGCAGCAAAGTCGTCATTGCGAACGCAGCGAAGCAATCCAGAAATCTCTCCGTAGAGGCAGACTGGATTTGCTTCGCTGTGCTCGCAATTACGAGTGAAGACGACGCGCTATCGCGCGTCACTTCTCGCGGAAGGCGCGCATCAGCTGGTCATGCAGCGGCTTCATCAGATAGGACAGCATGGTGCGGTCGCCGGTCTGCACGAAGGCTTCCACGGGCATGCCGGGAATCATCTTGACGTCGCCGAGGCGGGCGATCTCTTCGGCGGGCATCGAGACGCGGATGGTGTAGTAGCTCTGGCCGGTACGCTGGTCGGTGGTGACGTCGGGCGACACGCGGCTGACCACGCCGTTGAGCTCGGGCGTGGTGCGCTGGTTGAAGGCGGACAGTCGCAACAGCGTCTTCTGGCCGATCTGAAGCTTGTCGATGTCGACCGGGTTGACCTTGGCCTCGACCTGGAGATCGTCGGCCTGCGGCACGATCAGCATCAGCGCGTCGCCTGCGGTGATGACGCCGCCAATGGTGTGCACCGTCGATTGCAGCACCATGCCGTCCTGCGGCGCACGGATGTCGACGCGGCGGAGCTGGTCCTCGGCGGCGACCTTGCGCTCGATCAGCTCGCCGATCTTGTCGTTGGTCTCGCGCAGGTCCTTGGAGACTTCGCTGACCACGTCCTTGTCGATCTGGATGATTTGGAGCTCGGTCTCCGTGATCTTGCCCTTGGCCTGGGCGCGCGAGGCGATGTACTGCGCGCGTTCGCCGTTGAGGCGGGCCGAGTCGCGTTCGAGCTGGGTCAGGCGCGAGATCTGCACCAGGCGCTTGTCGTAGAGCTCGCGCACGCCGGTGAGCTCGTTCTGCACCAGCGAGATCTCCTGGTCCTTGGCCTTCTCCTGGGCGCTGAGACCGGAGATTTCCTCGTTGAGCTGCGTGATGCGCTCGCGCAGCTGCGCCTTCTGTCCGGTGCGGCCGTTGACGCGGACGTCGAACAGCTTGGTCTCGGCCGAGAGCAGTGCTTTGACGTCGGGATCGTTGGCGCGCTCGAGAAGGCTTTGCGGAAACTCGATCTTGTCGAGACCGCGCTGCTCGGCCTGCAGCCGCGCCGCCCGCGCCTGCGCGGCATCGAGATTCTTGGTGACGATGGCAAGGTTGGCCTTGGTGACGGTGTCGTCGAGCCGCACCACGACGTCGCCGGCCTTGACCACGTCGCCGTCGCGTGCGCGCACCTCGCCGACGACGCCGCCGGTCGGATGCTGCACCTTCTTGACGTTGGATTCGACCACGATCTGGCCCGGCGCAATCAGCGCGCCCGAGATCAGCACCGTGGAAGCCCAGCCGCCGAGACCGACGACCAGCACCAGCACGATCCCGAGCCCGAGCATCAGGTGGAACTTGATGGAATCGCGCACGGTCTTGTTCGCGGAAGGCTTAGGTCCACCGATCGCCAACGTGCTCATGGCTTGGGCACTCCACCTTCGCTGACGATCTTGATCGGGGCCGGCGGCGTCACGCGCGGCTGGAGCACCTGGGCGAGGACCTGCTCCTTCGGACCGAAGGCCTGCATGCGGCCGTCGCGCAGCACTAGGATCTGGTCGACCGCCTCGACGCCGATCGGCCGATGCGCCACCACGACGACGATGGCCCCGCGCTCGCGCGCGGCGCGGATGGCACGGGTCAGCGCCTCGTCGCCTTCGGTGTCGAGATTGGAATTGGGCTCGTCGAGCACGATCAGGAACGGATTGCCATAGAGCGCGCGAGCCAGCGCCACGCGCTGCGCCTGGCCTGCCGAAAGCGCGGTGCCCTGCTCGCCGACCTGCGTGTTGTAGCCCTCTCGCATCTTGATGATCATCTCGTGCACGCCGGCCTCCTTGGCCGCGGCGATGATGGCATCGGAGGTGGCTTCGAGGTCGAACCGGCTGATGTTCTGGGCGATGGTGCCGCCGAACAATTCGACGTCCTGCGGCAGATAGCCGATGTGGCGGCCGAGCACGTCGCTCGACCATTGATCCAGCGCCGCGCCGTCGAGCCGGACCTTGCCGCGCGCCGGCTGCCAGACGCCGACCAGCGCGCGGATCAGCGACGATTTGCCGGAACCGCTCGGCCCGATGACCCCGAGGCCGTTGCCGGCGGCGAGCGCGAAGGTGATGTCCTGCACGATGAGGCGCTGGTCGCCCGGCGGCACCATGGCGACGCCTTCGACCGAGAGCCGGCTGGTGGGCGGCTGCAGCTGCGTCGGCATCGCTTGCGCCGGCATCTGCTCCAACAGGCGGGTCAGGCGCTGCCAGCTCTGGCGCGCCGCGACGAAGGATTTCCAATGCGCGATGGCGAGATCGACCGGCGCGAGCGCGCGGGCGGAGAGGATCGACCCGGCGATGATGATGCCGGCGGTCGCCTCCTGGTGGATGACGAGATAGGCGCCGACCGCGAGCACCGCCGATTGAAGCATCATACGCAGCACTTTTGCGACCGCGCCGAGACCGCCGGCGACGTCGCTCGCGCGCTGATTGCCGGCGAGATATTTTTCGTTGGCCTCGCTCCACCGCTGGTTCATGCGGCCGGCCATGCCCATGGACACCATGACTTCGGCATTGCGACGGCTGGCCTGGGCGAGATCGTTGCGCTGCGCGGCAAGGCCCATCGCTTCTTTCGCCGGCTGGCGTGACATGAATTCGGTGACCAGCGTCAGGCCGACCAGGATGATGGCGCCGACCAGCGCGGTGACGCCGATCATGACGTGGAAGGCGAAGCAGATCGCGAGATAGAGCGGCAGCCAGGGCAGGTCGAAGAACGCGCTCGGACCCATGCCGCCGAGGAAGGAGCGGACATTGTCGAGGTCGCGCAGCGGCTGGAGGCCCTCGTTGCGACTGCCGACGAGGAGCGGCAGGCGCACGATGGTGTCGAACACGCGCTTGTTGAGGGCTTCGTCCAGCGCGGTGCCGATCCGCCCGAGGATCCGGTTGCGGATCATGTCGAGCAGGCCCTGCGCCATGTAGAGGAAGCTGGCGAGGATGATGAGGCCGACCAGGGTCGGAACGCTGCGGCTGGGCAGCACCCGGTCGTAGACCTCCAGCATGAAGATCGACCCCGTCAGATAGAGCAGGTTGATCATGCAGCTCATCAAGCCGACGCCGATGAACGCCGTGCGACAAGCACGCAAGGCGTCACCGAGCTCTGAACGGCGGACGCCAGGGATGGCTGCCATCAGTCTTGTCTCTTTCAGGTAAGGGGCGAGGCCCCTGATTTCAAAGACGATTCAGGGGTACTCGCCGCGGATTAACATCTGTTTTCCGGCCGTCCAACGCGGTCGAAATAATCCGGATCCCTGACAGGCCACATCTACCCCTGATTGCCTTCCGCGCAATCCGGAATTTCACAGGCTTACGGCTTTTTCTTGCAGGCTTTCAGCCGGTTCCGGGGAAAGGGAGAAACCGAAAGTTCCAACCCCCAACGCCGGGCTAGAGCCGCCCGCCGCCACGCACCAGCCGGACCACCAGCAGCAGAATGACCGCGCCGATCGCGGAATAGACGATCTCGGAGACGAGCCCGGTGCCAAGACGAATGCCGAGCTTGGGAAACAGAAGGCTCGCCACCAGCGCACCGGCAATGCCGATCACGATGTCGCCGATGATGCCGAATCCAGCGCCCCGCACGATCTTTCCGGCGAGCCAGCCGGCGACCAGGCCGACGAAGAGGATGACGAGCAGGCCTTCGTTGGAAATGTGCATCCGTTAAGTCCCTCTTCCCTGAATGCCCGCATGGAACGGGAACCGGGATGAATGAGGTGTGAATGCTGCTCGCGGCCGGTCAGTTGCGGGAGTCTCGATACAAGGGCCGAAAACAACCCCATGCACAGTAGACAAGTTGATGATTTCGTAGAGAAAATTCTCAAGTAGGGAACTCTGCGCGTCACCTCTCCCACAAAGAGCTGGGCGAGGGAGCGCAGCTGCGCCCGTCGGCGAGCGCCGAAGTTTACGGCGCTGCCGCGACTGGCTCCGCTAGCACGCACCTTGCTGCGCGACTCGGCCCAACCTCCACATTCGCCGGCAATTGCTCCAGGCAGCGCGGCTCGGCGAGCTTGCAGCGGGGCGCGAAGGAGCAGTTGTGGGGCTTCTCGGAGAGCGAGGGCGGCGTGCCGGGAATGGTTTCCAGCCGCGCGCCGCGCTTGGCGCCGTGGATGGTGGAGGCGAGCAGGCCCTTGGCGTAGGGATGCACCGGCGAGCGGACGATGTCGCGCAGGCTGCCCTGCTCCACGATCTGGCCGGCATACATCACCGCGACACGGTCGCAGATCTCGATGGCGACGCCGATGTCGTGGGTGACGAAGATGACGGACATGCCAAATTCGCGCTGGAGTTCGCGCAGAAGCAACAGGATCTGGATCTGCACGGTGGCATCGAGCGCCGTGGTCGGCTCGTCCGCGAGCAGAATCTTCGGCCGGCAGGCCAGCGCAAGCGCGATCATCGCGCGCTGACGCATGCCGCCGGACATCTCGTGCGGATAGGCATCCAGGCGGCGCTTTGCCGAGGGAATGCGCACGACTTCGAGCATTTCGAGCGCACGCGCCCTGCCCTCCGCATGAGATTTGCCCTCATGGCGCACCACGCTTTCGGCGATCTGTGCGCCGATAGTGTAGACCGGATCGAGCGCGAGCGCAGGCTCCTGGAAGATCATCGAGACGGTCTGACCACGGAACGACGACAGCTCCTCGTCGTTCATGGCGAGCACGTCGCGGCCCAGCACGTTGACCGTGCCGGAGATCTGCGTGCGCTTCTTCGGCAAGAGCCGCATCAGCGCACGCAAGGTCACGCTCTTGCCGGAGCCGGATTCGCCGAGCAGGCCCAGCACCTCACTGTTGCCGAGCGAGAGGCTGAGGTCGTTCACGGCATAGACCGTGCGCTCGCCGGTGAAGCGGATGTTGAGGCCTGAGATCTCGACGAGCTTGGTCATGACGGCAGTTTCGGCAATCTATCGTGGTAGTCGGTGACGCGCTGGAACGCGGCGCCGATGGTGAGCAGGGTGGCTTCGTCGAAGGAGCGGCCGATCAGCTGCATGCCGACCGGCAGGCCGGCCTTGGTGAAGCCCGAGGGCACCGTGAGCGACGGCAGGCCGAGGAAGTTCACGGGGCGGGTGAACAGCGTCAGCCGTTGCACCATGGCCGGCGCATTCGGCCCGCCGCCGACGTCGCTCTCCTCGATGGTCGGCGCCGGCACGGGCGAGGCCGGCGCGATCACCGCATCGACGTGCGCGGTCGCTGCGTTGTGCGCGGCGAGCGCAGGCCCGCGCCAACGCATCGCCTCGAGATAGGTGATGGCGGGAACGGCAAGGCCGTTCTGGAGCCGCATCAGGACCTGCGGGCCATAATCCTGCGGACGCTCGATCATCCAGCGCTTGTGGAAGGCGGCGGCTTCCGCGGCGAGCACCAGCTGGCTCGCCGACGACAATTGCCGCTGGTCCGGCAGCTCGACCGTGACGATGTCGGCACCCTCGCGCTTGAGCACCGCGATGGTCTCGTCCAGCACACGCGCGACCTCGCTGTCGAGATCGTCGACATAGAAAGACGCGGGCACGCCGATCTTCAGGCCCTTCAGCGAGCCCTTGGTCGCGGCGACATAGTCCGACAGCGGCTCGTGGCTGCAGGTGGAATCCGCCGGATCCGCGCCAGCCATCAGCGCCAGCAGCAGCGCGCAATCCTCGGCAGTGCGGGCGAGCGGGCCGACCGTGTCGAGCGATTGCGACAGCGGCATCGCGCCGGCACGGCTGACGCGACCGACGGTGGTCTTCAGCCCCGTGACGCCGCAGAAATGGGCGGGCATGCGGATCGAACCGCCGGTGTCCGAACCGAGTGCCGCATAGGTCAATCGCGCCGCAACCGCCGAACCGGAGCCGGATGACGAGCCGCCGGTGATATGGGCGACGTTCCAGGGGTTGCGCACCGGGCCGTAATGGGCGTTGTGCCCGGTCGGGCCATAGGCGAACTCGGCGAGATGCAATGTCCCGAGCCTGACCTGGCCGGCGTCCTTCAGCCGCTGCAACGCAGTCGATGTCGTGGTCGGCACGAAGTCACGGCGGATCAGCGAGCCGCAGGTCGAGACCTTGCCGGCGTCGTAGTACATGTCCTTGTGCGCGAGCGGCACGCCATGCAGGGGACCGCGGACATTGCCCTTGGCGAGCTCGGCGTCGGCGGTCTCTGCCGCCTTCAGCGCCTCATCCGCTTCAATCGACATGAAGGCGTTGAGATGCGGCTGCCATTGCGCGATCCGCTTCAGCAGCGCACGCGTCACTTCATGCGAGGACAGCTGCTTCGCCGCGATCGCACGCGCGACCTCGGCGAGCGTCATCAATGCGGGTTCGGTGCTCATTTCGACACCTTCTGCGTTTGCGCGATCACATAGCCGGCGGGCTCAAGGTCGAACGGCAGCGTGCCGGCAATGGTCGCAAAGCCTTCGAAGGCAGGTCCGATGGAATTGGAGATGCGGGTCGCGATCTCGTCATCCACGGGGACGCCCGCGATGTGTGCGATCGGCTTGATCTCTTTCGGTGTCGGTCTCGTCATACGATTTCTCCCCTGGGCGCGCGGCTATGGCCTGAACCCGGTATAGCCATGTAGCACGCGGCCTCGTGGCCCATATTATCCAGCGCGGTGAGCTTTGGTGTCGCATTTGCGCAGAGCGGCTCCGCAAATGGGCAACGGGTATGGAAGCGGCAGCCCGGGGGCGGATCGATCGGATTGGGCGGATCGCCCGTGATCGGCGGCGTCTCGGTGCGCCTGTCGGGGTCGGAGGACGGCATCGCCGCCAGCAGCGCACGCGTATAGGGATGCGCAGGGCTATCCCAGACCTGATCGACCGGGCCGAGCTCGACGACCTCGCCGAGATACATCACCAGCACGCGGTCGGAGATGTAGCGGACCACGTTGAGGTCGTGACTGATGAACAGATAGGTCAGCCCGAACTCGCGCTTGAGATCGGCGAGCAGATTGAGCACCTGCGCCTCGACGGATTTGTCGAGCGCCGAGACGGCCTCATCCAGGATCACCAGCCGCGGTGACAGCGCCAGCGCACGGGCGATGTTGACGCGCTGGCGCTGGCCGCCGGAAATCTCGTGCGGATAGCGGTTGGCGAAATTCTCCGGGCGGAGGCCGACCTTGCCGAGCAGCTCGCGCGCGAGATTGCGCGCGGTGCCATCGGCCATGCCGTGGACCTTGGGACCGAAGGCGATCGATTCCTCGATCGTCAGGCGCGGATTGAGCGAGGCGTAGGAGTCCTGGAACACCATCTGCATGCCGCGGCGCAGCTCGCGCAGCGAAAGTGACTGGCCGACGGTCATGCCGTCATAGATGATGTCGCCGTCATCGCGCGGCATCAGGTGCATCAGGAGGCGCGCGGTGGTCGACTTGCCGCAGCCGGACTCGCCGACGATACCGACGGTTTCGCCCTTGGCCACCGTGAAGGAGACGTTGTCGACGGCCCGCACGGTGCGCTTTGCGGCGAACAAGCCGCCACGCACGGGAAAATGCTTGGTCAGGCCGTTGACCTGAAGCAGCGTCTGCGCAACGCCGCCGCGATCCTCGACTTGCTCCAGCATTTCGAAGGATGTGCTCTCGCTCATGGCTGCGATCCTTGATCGCATATGGCCTGCGCCAATGCCTCGATGCCGTCATGGCCGGACTTGTCCCGGCCATCCACGCCTTGCCACGCGGAAAGGCGAACGTGGATGCCCGGGACAAGCCCGGGCATGACGACCTTCCCTGCCGCGCCAGTGTCCATCTGCATCATCATCGTCAATTCCTGATGTCCATGGCGCTGCGCAGGCCGTCCGAGAGCAGGTTGAAGCAGATCGAGACCGCGAAGATCATCGCGCCCGGCAATGCTGCGACCCAGGGATTGACGTAGATCGCCGTGCGCAGCGTGTTCAGCATCAATCCCCATTCCGGTTCCGGCGGTTTTGTACCGAGGCCGAGGAAGGAGAGACCGGCGGCGAGGATCATGGAAACGGAAATCAGGCTGGTGGCGTAGACGAAGATCGAGCCCAGCACGTTACCGAGGATGTGCACGCGCATGATGGTGAAGGCGCCGGCGCCCGAGGCGCGCGCGGCCTCGACGAAATCCATGTTCCGCACGCCGGTGGTGACGCTTTCGGCAACGCGGGTGATCTGCGGCACGAATACCACGGTCAACGACACGATGGAGTTGAGGATGCCGGCGCCGAGCGCGCCGGAGATCGCAATCGCCAGCAGCACCGACGGGAACGCATAGAACACGTCGACCGTGCGCATGATCGCGGTGTTGAGCCTGCCGCCGACATAACCGGCAACGAGACCGAGCGAGGTGCCGATGCAGAAGGCAAGGATGACAGGCAAAATGCCGATGACCAGCGACAGCCGCCCGCCATAGATCAGCCGCGCCAGCATGTCGCGGCCGAGCTCGTCGGTGCCGAGCGGGTAACCCGCGGTGCCGATATGGCGCAGGCGGCGGATCATCGAGCCCCTGTAAGGGTCTTCGAGACCCAGCCATGGCGCAAGGATCGCGGACAGGAAGATCAGCAGCAGCACCAGCGCGCAGGCCATGCTGACCTTGTCGCGCATGATGCGGCGGCCGACCGTCGCCCAATAACCGCGCGCCTTGGTCGCGGGCGCGGCCTGAAGCGCGGCGTCAGTGGTGGCGGACAACGGAAGCTCGCTCATCGCTAGCCCCGCTTGATACGCGGGTCGATCGCGGCTTGGGCGATGTCGACCAGCAGATTGAGGAAGACGAAGAACAGCGCCAGGATCAGGATCGTGCCTTGGAGCAGCGGCAGGTCGCGCTGGAAGATTGCCGAGTTGAGAAGAAAGCCTGAACCAGGCCAGGAGAACACGGTTTCGATCAGGATCGATCCGCCGAGCATGTAACCGAGCTGGAGCCCCATCACCGCGAGCGCAGTGGGCGCAGCATTCTTGATGACGTGGCGGAATACGCCGGTTTCGCGCAGGCCCTTGGCCCGCAGCGCCTCGACGAAATCCTGGCTGAGGATGTCGCCGGTCAGCGCGCGCACCGTGCGGGTGACGATGCCCATCGGGATCACCGATGTCGTGATCGCCGGCAGCACCAGATATTTCAAATGCGCCCAGTCCCAGGCCCAGGAATTGGAGCCGCTGGGCCCGGCGCCGACCGCGGGCAGCCAGCTCAGCTGCACCGAGAAGATGATGACGAGCAGCATGCCGAGCCAGTAGTGCGGCACCGAGACGCCGGCGATGGCGAACGAGGTCGCTAGCTTGTCGATCCAGGTCTCACGGAAATAGCCGGCGATCAGGCCGAGCAGGATGCCCATGGTGAAGCCGATGATCGCGGCGGCGATCGCCAGCGTGACGGTGTTGCCGACCGCGCGCATGACCTCGGCGAGCACGGGGCGACCGGTGGCGATGGAATTGCCGAGATCGCCGTGCAGGGCCCGGAGCAGCCAAAGCCCGAACTGCACCGGCAATGGGCGGTCGAAGCCATAGGCGGCGCGCAGCTGCGCGGCGAGCTCCTGCGAGGCGTCGGCCGGCAGCACGGCGACCAGCGGATCGCCCGGCGTGATGTGCACAAGAAGGAAGCACACCAGCGCCACGCTGATGATGATCGGGACGACATAGACGATGCGTCTGGCGATATAGGCAAGCACGTTTGGTTCTTTCTTCCTTCTCCCCTTGTGGGAGAAGGTGGCGCGCTCAGCGCGCCGGATGAGGCGGTTCTATCCGCGGATGAAGATTGCATCGGTGGAGAGGTCCGCATCCGCGGAGAGAGACCCCTCACCCGGCTTCGCTGTCGCGAAGCCACCCTCTCCCACAAGGGGAGAGGGTGCAGCGAGTACGCGGTGCGAGCTATTTCGCGATCGACACCGGCGAGAAGTCGATGAACCAGCTCTTCGGCTGCACGACGCCTGTTACCTTCGGGCTCATGGCGCGCGGGCCGACGTCGTGGGCGACGTAGAGGAAGGCGGCATCGTCGACGGAGGCCGCGTGCAGCTCGGCGAGCGCGGCGTCACGCGCAGCGGGATCGAAGGTCTGCCGCGCCTTCTTCACCAGCTCGTCGAACTTGGGCTCGTTGATAAAACCCCAATTGTTCGAGACCGGCGGCGCCATGCCCGATTGCAGGAAGCGCACCAGCGCGAAGAACGGGTCCATCGCCGCATAGGTGACGTTGGTCGCGTTCGAGCCGTTGGCGCTAGGGTCCTTGGCGCCGCGGCGCCAGTTGGTGAACAGCGTATTCCACTCGATGACGTCGAGCTTCACGTCGAAATAGCATTCGGCCAGCGCCTGCTGGAGATATTCGTTCATCGCCAAAGGCTGCATCTGACCAGAGCCGGATGCGGACGTCTGCGTCTTCACGGTCAGCTTCTTGTTCGGGCCGTATCCGGCCTCCTGCATCAGCTTTTGCGCGGCTGCCTTGTCATACTTGATCTGGAAGCTCGGCTTGCCGCGCCAGGGATGGCCGGGCTCGAAGGTGCCGGTCGCAGGCACCATCAGGCCGGCGAGCAGGCCGTCCCTGAGGCCTTCGCGATCGATGCAGAGGTTGGCCGCCTTGCGCACGCGGATGTCGTTCCAGGGCGAGCCTTCGATGCGCGAGAACTGCCAGGGCCAGACATGCGGCTGCTCATTGGAGTAGAGCTTGAAGCCGCGCTGCTTGAGCTCGGGCAGCGCATCCGGCGCGGGCGCCTCGACCCAATCGACCTGCCCGGAGAGCAACGCCGCGGTGCGCGCATTCGGCTCCGGCATCGGCAAGAGCACCATTTTGTCGACCTTGGGCACGCGATCCTTGTTCCAATAGGCCGCATTCTTGACGAGTTCGAGCCGCTCGCGCGGCGTGAAGCTGGCCATCTTCCACGGGCCGGTGCCCGAGGCGTCCCTGGCGAAAGCGGTCCAGGCGGCCTGCGACTTTGCCTTGGCGTCGGCGCCTTCGGCCTTGTCATAGAAGGCCTGCCACTTCGTCGGACTGGCCATGAAGAGGTTGGTGAGATTGATCGGCAGGAAGCTGTCGGGCTCCTTGGTGGTGAGCTCGACCGTCATGTCGTCGATCTTCTTGGCGGAGGCCAGCGTCGGCATGCGCGAGGCGGTGACGCCGACCTGGCTGGCGTCGAACTGCGGCGCGTCCTGCTTCAGGACCTTCTCGACATTCCACACCACGGCGTCCGCATTGAACGGCGAGCCGTCATGGAATGTGACGCCGGGGCGCAGCTTGAACACCCATTTGGTCTTGTCGGCATCGTCGACCTTCCACTCGGTGGCAAGGCCGGGGATCACCACGCTGGCCTTCTCGGCCGAGGACAGGTCCCAGCCGGTCAGCGCGTCATACATGGTGAGGCCGGTGAAGCGGTTGCCCTCGAAGCCCTGGTCGGGCTGGCCCAGCGTGCGCGGAATATCGGCAGCAGTCATGCCGATTCGCAGCACCGTTTGGGCGCTCACGACGCGCGGCCATGCCGCCGCCGTCGTCAGAGCAAGCCCCGCGATCAATGCCGCGCGTGTCGTCTTCTTCATAAGCATCGCCTCAATTCCTTTTCCGGCTTCGATGACTATTTTTGATGCAATCGTATGCAATGGCTATGCCAATGAGAAACTTATTCTGCAATTTGTCACTGCGACGACAAGTCCTTGTGGTCAATGCACCGACCGACGCATCGCATTGCCTATTCTGGCATCAAGATTGCAAGTCCGCTCCCGAAATCCCTGGGAGCTTTGAACCATGCGTAACCGCCTATCGACCTGTCTCGCCGTGCTTGCGCTGGCGGCAACCGCAATCTCGGCGCGCGCCGAAAGCGTGGTGCGCTACGGCATCTCGATGGCGGACATTCCGCTGACGACCGGCCAGCCCGATCGCGGTGCCGGTGCTTATCAGTTCACGGCCTACACGATCTACGATCCCCTGGTCGCCTGGGAGATGGACGTCGCTGATCGTCCCGGCAAGCTGGTGCCCGGGCTTGCGACCGAATGGAAGGTCGACGATGCCGACAAGACCAAGTGGCGCTTTACCCTGCGCAAGGGCGTGAAGTTTCACGACGGCAGCGAGTTCAATGCCGACGCGGTGATCTGGAATTTGGACAAGGTGCTCAATGACAAGGCGCCGCAGTTCGACAAGCGGCAGAGCGCGCAGGTGAAGACCCGCCTTCCCTCCGTCGCTAGCTACGCCAAGATCGACGACTTCACCGTGGAGATCACCACCAAGACCGTCGACTCCTTCTTTCCCTATCAGATGCTGTGGTTCCTGGTGTCGAGCCCAGCGCAGTACGACAAGCTCGGCAAGGATTGGGACAAGTTCGCCAGCCAGCCCTCGGGCACCGGTCCATTCAAGCTGACCAAGCTGGTGCCGCGCGAGCTCGCCGAGCTCACTAAGAACCCGGATTACTGGAACAAGAAGCGCATCCCCAAGGCCGACAAGATCGTGCTGGTGCCGATGCCGGAAGCGCTGACGCGCACCAATGCGCTGCTCGCCGGGCAGGTCGATTTGATCGAGACGCCGGCGCCGGATGCCGTGCCGCAGCTGAAAGCAGCCGGCATGAAGCTCGTCGACAACGTCACGCCGCATGTCTGGAACTATCATCTCAGCGTGCTGCCGGGCTCGCCCTGGACCGATATCCGCCTGCGCAAGGCGCTGAATCTCGCGATCGACCGCGAGGCCGTGGTTGGGCTGATGAATGGGCTGGCAAAACCCGCCAAAGGACAGGTCGATCCGTCGAGCCCCTGGTTCGGCAAGCCGAGCTTCGAGCTGAAATACGATCTCGCCGCCGCAAAGAAGCTGGTCGAGGAAGCCGGCTACTCCAAGGCGAAGCCGCTGAAGGCCACCTTCATCATCGCGCAAGGCGGCACCGGCCAGATGCTGTCGCTGCCGATGAACGAGTTTCTACAGCAGAGCTTCAAGGAGATCGGCATCGACATCGACTTCAAGGTGGTCGAGCTCGAGACGCTCTACACGCACTGGCGCAAGGGCGCGGCGGACGAGATGAACGCCGGCATCACCGCCAATAACATCGCCTATGTCACCTCCGACCCGCTCTACGCGATCGTCCGCTTCTTCCATTCGGGCCAGATCGCACCCGTCGGCGTCAACTGGGGCGGCTACAAGAACCCGAAGGTGGATGCGCTGATCGACGAGGCCAAGCAGACCTTCGATGCCACCAAGCAGGACGCGCTGCTGGCGCAGGCGCACGCGCTGATCGTCGACGACGCCACGCTGGTCTGGGTCGTCCACGACACCAACCCGCACGCGCTGTCGCCGAAGATCAAGCAGTTCGTGCAGGCGCAGCACTGGTTTCAGGATCTGACGACGATCGGGACGGAGTGAGGGGGGCAGCCACAATTACGCATCACATTGCCCTGTCGTCCCGGGGCGCGACGCAGTCGCGAGCTCGGGACCCATAGCCACAGGCCGCAATTGTGCGGAAACTCGGAGTTGCCGGCTCGCGCCATAACCGCTCCCTGTGGGTATGGATCCCCGCCTGCGCGGGGATGACACCGCCGATGGGGCGGCCTTCAAACCACACCTGACGACCCTACTTCGTCAGCAGCGCATACGCCCCGGTCCATCCCTCCGGCGGCGGGTCGACCTGGAAATCCTTGATCCGCTTTTCGTACAGCCTGAACAGCTTTTCCAGCGTGTCGGCATCCTCGCTCTTGCGGCCGCGCTCGATGGCGTCGAGGGCGCCCTGCCAGTCGCGGCTGCGGTAGCAGCCGAGCATTTCGATGGTGATGTTGCGCAGGCGCTGGAAGGCGCCCGAATGCATCACGTCCTCGCGGCCGGCGATGGCGTAGATCACCTCCGGCTCGGATTTGCCTTTGACCATGATGAAGTCGAGCTCGAGGATGGCGAACTTGTCCTTGGCGGCGAGCGCCGTCCGGGATCCCACGATGATCGGGAAGCCGTATTCTTTGGTCTGGCCCTCGAGGCGCGAGGCCAGGTTCACGCTGTCGCCGAGCACCGAATAGTTCTTCTTCAGGTCGGAGCCCATATTGCCGACCACGCCGATGCCGGTGTTGAGCCCGATGCCGACATTGAGCGGAATGTAGACGTGGCCGCCATCGGCGGCTTCCTGCTCGCGCTCCTTGTTGACCGTGTCGATCTGCTCCAGCATCTGGATGGCGGCTTCGCAGGCGTTGACCTCGTGCTTGTTATCGTCGAGCGGCGCGTTCCAGAACGCCATGATGGCGTCGCCCATGTATTTGTCGATGTAGCCCTTCTGCTCGATGATCACGTCCGTCAGCGGTGTCAGGAAGCGGTTCATCAACTCGATGAGGCCTTGGGGATCGTGCTTGTAGCTCTCCGAGATCGTGGTGAAGCCGCGCACATCGGAGAACATGATGGTCATCTCGCGCTCCTCGCCGCCGAGCACGAGCTTCTCCGGCGACTGCACCAGCTGCTCGACCAGCACCGGCGACATGTATTGCGCGAACTGGCCACGGATCTGCACGCGCTGGCGTTGCTCACGCACGAAGCTCGCGAAGATCAAGGTCAGATAGACCGCGGTGGTCGACAGCAGCGGATAGGTGAAGTCTATGAGATAGCGGTATTGCGTGTAGAAGAACCAGGACACCCCAACCAGGATGGCGGCGAAGGCCGCACCGGCGAGCACCAGACGCACGGGACCGAGATTCGGCGTGAAGATGATGACGAGCAGCCCTATGACCAGCGCCGCGATCAGCTCGATGCCGAGCGCGTAGTTCGGCTGCGAGATCACCGCGCCGCTGAGCACGCTCTCCAGCACCTGGGCATGGATCTCGACACCCGGCATGGTCGCGGATACCGGCGTGGTCTTGATGTCGTTGAGCCCGGCCGCGGAGGTCCCGACCAGCACAAGCTTGCCGGCGAACTTGCTCGGTGACACGCTGTTGTCGAGCACGTCGGCCGCGGAGACGTAGATCGAGGGATCCCGGCGGGCGTAGTGCACCCAGAACTGGCCGTTCTTGTCGGTGGGGATCTCGACGCCCTTGAGGCGCACGGCCCGCACGCCGGTCTTGTCGGTCCTGACGAGCAGCGTCGGCGTGCCCGTGACCACGCGCAGGATCTCGAGGCTGAGCGACGGCATGATGTTGCCCTGGGCCCGCATGACCATCGGCACGCGGCGGATGAACCCATCGCGCTCTTTCCTGATCGAGAACAGGCCGCGGCCGGCAGCGACCTTCTCTATGTCCGGCACGTTGCGCAGCAAGCCTGGAAATTCGAACAGGAAGCGTTCGGCGCCCTCCTCCCCCACCGTCGCCACGCCGGTGAACGGAAGCGATTTATCGAGTTCGGACAAGACGGCCGGAAGCCCGGTTTCGCCCAGCACCACGCGCGAGCGCTTGATCGCCTCGGCGAGGATCTGGTCGTTGGTCGGCAGTTCGCGCAGCTTGGCGCGGGTGGCATCGTCGAGATGGCGCATCTGGCTCGCGACCAGATCCGGGTTGAGCCGATCGGGCTCGGAGAAGACCACGTCGAAGCCGATCGCGGCGGCGCCGTTACTGGTCAGGTTCTGGATCAAATCGGCGATCCGCGTGCGCGGCCACGGCCATTGCCCGAGCTTGGCGAGGCTCTTGTCGTCGATGTCGACGATGACGACAGGCCGCGCCGCCTTGTGCCTGGGGTCGATCAGCTGGAACATGTCGAAGGTGCGCAGCCGCAATTCCTGGATCGGCGGCGGATCCCACAGGCGCGCGCCGGCGAACAGCACCAGCAGCGCGAGGCACATCAGCCGCGCGAAGCCGAACTTGCGCGCAAACCACCGCCGCAGGATTTTGAGACGTTTCATGCCAGTCAGACTTCCTGCCCCGGATCATGCCGGGCGCAGCGATCATGGAGCGTCGGCGCGCGATTAGCTATTCCCGAGTGCTGAGGATCATGGATTTTTTGCCGCGGTTACAGGCCAGCCGGCGGCCACCGCATTCACTAGGCGCCATGAGTGCCGAAGATGAAATCGCTGGATTGGAGATTTGCGAGCGCGACACCCTTGAGCAGGATCGTCTCGTGGCTATCCAGCGTGAGCAGCGTGCCGCCATCCTGCGCGGTGGTCGGGGTAAGGTCGCTCAAAGAGCTGATGCCGCTGAAATGCCGCAGGTCGATCTTGTCGAGACCGAACTCGAAATCGTCGACGGTGTGTTGGACCGTATCCTGCGACGATGCTGGCGCAAACACGAACTGGTCCTTGCCGCCGCCTCCGATGAGCGTGTCGCTCGACTCGGTCGCGAAAATGACGTCCTTGCCGGCGGTGCCTTGCAGGGTCATGCCCTGGCTCTCGGCTCCTTCGACGAAGATGAAGTTCACGGTGTCAGAACGACCGGCCGAGTCGGCAACGGTCAGCGTGATCTGTTCGATTCCGGGCAGCTCCGCCTCGGGATCGGCGCCGATCGGATCGTAGACGATGCCCGCGCCCTCTGCGAGGCCCGTGTTGATCTGGGCGAGCGTACCGGTCGTCGGATAGACACTGGCGAGGCTGACATCCGGATGCGCGGTCGACAGCGTGACGGTGAAAGTGTCCGTCGCGGCACCGGGATCGGTGTCAGTAATCTCGAGATCGGTGATGATCTCGTTGCTGTTCTCGATGATGTGCTCGACCTGGAAGCTCTCGGTGTTGATGACCGGGCCGCCGGCGTCATCGGCCCCAGTCACGTCCACCGTGAGCGTTGCCGTGTCGGTCGCACCATGGATGTCCGTGGTCAGGACCGTGAACGTGTCGACATACGATCCGGCCGCCAGCGCGTTGATCGCCGCATCGTTCGGAACGTAGCTATAACTGCCGTCGGAGTTGACCGTCAGCGTCCCGTACAGGCCCGCGACGGTCGTCGCCGCGTGGTGATCTGCATTGAGGACGGCGTAGGTCAACGTCGCCGTCTCGCCGCTGTCGACGTCGGTCCCGGACAATTGCCCGGTGATATCGGAGAAGGTGTCGGCCGCGGCGGTGTCCGTGAGCGGACCGATGTGGAGATCGGACAGGGTCGGCGCGTCGTTCGTGCCGGCGATGTTGATGGTGACGACCGCACCCGTGCCAGCGCCGTGGCTATCCGAGGGAACGATGGTGTACTGCAGCGACAGCGTCTGGCCGGCGGCGAGAAAATCGAGAGCCTGGCCGGCCGAATTGAACTGCCAGGCAAACTGGGCGTGGGTCGACGTTCCGTCGAGAATGTCGCCGGAGGGGACGGTGAGATAGTTCAGGAGATCGGCATGCGACAGCCCACCGACGCTGCCCGTTTGCAACACGTTGTCGAGTTTGACCTGCACCTGGCTGACCGCCACCGTGACGTGATCGGTCGCGTCGACATCGGAGACCGCCAGCACGCCGTGCGAGACCTGGCCGGCATTGGTCTCCATCAGATCGGCAAATGCGCCGCCAGGCCCGGAGGTCCCGCTCGCCCAGTCCGCATCACCCTCGATGGAGAGACTCTGGGCGGAGTTGACTGCATTGGCGGCAATGGATCCGCTGCCGTCGGCCAGCTGATAATAGCCGGCAAGGTTCGCTTCGTTGCCGGTGAGCGCGGTGAAGTCGAGCGATCGTATCTGCGCCTGCGAGAGTGCGGTGGTCCAGACGCTGACATCGGCGATCGAGCCGGTGAAGCCTTGCGCCCCGAAGCCCGGGGCAAATCTGTCGCTCGCCGCCCCGATCATCATGTAGGACGGATCGCCGCCGTATCCGATCGAGTTCACGCCTCCGCTGTGGGAATAAACGGCGTTCCCATCGACGTAAAGCGTGAAGATGCCGTCGTCGCGCGTCAAGGCGAGGTTATGCCATTCCCCTGCAGTGAGCGCGAAGCCGGTATCCTGGATCTCGACGCCTCCCTCGAGAATCGCCAACTCCAGTTTGCCGCTGATGACGGTGCCCATGAGACCGAAACCGGCGGTCGAGGTATTGCCATTGTAGAACAAGACCTGGCTGGCGGACGCAGCATCTCCGTTCCAGTTCACCCAGCCGTCCAGCGTCACGTCGTCGGTGGCGACCGTCGGCACGTCGCCGACCGCGATGGTCGCACCATCGAAGTTCATGTAGTCTGACGTGACATAGGACACCGCAGGCGCATCGTTGGTGCCGGTGATGGTGACGGTGACGTCTTGCGAGATTTGCGCGCCGTGATTGTCGGTGAACGTGACGGTGTAGACCTGGGTTATGGTCTGTCCTTCCGCCAGCGACTGCAGCACGGGATCGCTGTTGTCGAGCGTGAAGTGCCAGTCGAGCGTC
Source organism: Bradyrhizobium sp. CCGE-LA001 (assembly GCF_000296215.2). NCBI lineage: Bacteria > Pseudomonadati > Pseudomonadota > Alphaproteobacteria > Hyphomicrobiales > Nitrobacteraceae > Bradyrhizobium > Bradyrhizobium sp. CCGE-LA001. The sequence goes on from NZ_CP013949.1 coordinate 7,399,424, forward strand.
GCGCCGTTACTGGTGTCGGCGTTGGATTCGGACACCGCGCCGATCGAGAAAGTGCCGATATGCGAGCCGGTCCCGAAGCCCGGCAGATCCGTGCTGACGGACGAAGACTTGAACGACCACTGCGCCGTGTGGGTGTCGATCAGGTCGACGTCCTGGATCGCCAGCGTGCCGCAGGTGGTCAGCAAGCTGCCGTCATCCTCGGTGACCTCGCCTTTCGCCGCGCAGGCATCGCTCGTGATCGTCGGCGCGTCGTTGGCGCCGTTGATCGTGACGGTCACGTTCTGCGAGACCTGCGCGCCGTGATTGTCGGTGAAGGTGACGGTGTAAACCTGGGTGATGGTCTGGCCCTCGGCCAGCGACTGCAGCACCGCGTTGTTGTTGCTAAGGCTGAAGTGCCAGCCCAGCGTCGCGCCGTTGTTGGTATCGGTGCTGGATTCGAGCACCGACGGATCGATCGTGAACGTGCCAATATTCGCGTTGGCGCCGAACCCCGGCAGAGCTGAACTGACGGACGACGAGGTGAACACCGCCTGCGCGGTGTGGGTGTCGATCAGGTCGAGATCCTGGATCGCAAGCGTGCCCTCGATCGACAGCGTCGCGCCGGAATCCTCTGTGACGCTCCCCTTTGCAGCGTCGGCATCGCTCGTGATGGTCGGCGCGTCGTTGGCGCCGGTGATCGTGACTGTGACGTCCCGGGTCACCGTCCCACCGTGATGGTCGTCGACGGTCACGCTATAGACCTGCGTGATGGTCTGGCCTTTGGCCAGCGACTGCAGCACCGGATCGTTGTCGTTGAGCGTGAAGGTCCAGCCCACCGATCCGCGCGTGCTGACGCCGGGGCTCTCGCTCACCGCCGCCAGCGCGAAAGTGCCGATATGCGAGGTGCCGTTGCCGAAGCCGGGCAGATGCGCGTTCGAGGTCGTCGACTTCAGGACGTAGCTCGCAGTGTGCGTATCCGTGAGGTCGGGATCGTTGAAGGAAACCGTGCCGTTCGCCGTCAGGGTTGCCGCCGAATCCTCCGTCACAGCGCCCGTCGGCGTCGTCGAGTCCTCGACGATCGTCGGCACGTCGTTGGTGCCCTCAACGTTGACGTCCGCGCCATCAATGGACACCGTGAGCGGCGTGCTGACGACACCGCCGTGGCCATCATCGACCTGCACCACGTAATTGAGAATCAGCTTCTCGCCTTTGCCGAGGAAATCGAACAGATGGTCGGGAACGCTATAGGTCCAGGTGGCCGTGCCGTTGTTGCCGTTTCCGGCGCCCTGAACCACGGTCAGCGGCACCTCGACGGCGGCGATCGCGGCGCGTTGCTCCGGCGTCAGGAACACGGTGACATCGGTGCCTTCGGCATCGAGATATTTGAACGGCTGGGCGGTCGAGAGCGCCGCGCTCACGATCGGCCGGTCGGTCAGATCGACGTCGGTGAAGGTGACCGTGCCCGTGATGACGTCCAGCGCCTCGTTACCGGTCCCGACCTGCTCGATGACGGTGCCACCTGACGTCGCAACGGTAGGCTTGTCGTTCGTTCCCGTGATCGTGATGGTGATGGGAATGAACTTGCTCTCGGGGTTCACCGTGAAATTGGTGTCGACGCGAACCATGTAGGTCAGCGTCAGCGTCTCGCCGGCCGCGAGGAAGTCGAAGACCTTGTCCGGGATCGTATAGGTCCAGACCGCCGAGCCGCTGTTGTTGTTGCCGGGATCGGGGACGACGCCGATCTGGATCTGCGTCGCCGCGATGGCCTGCTTCTGGAGCACGGAGAGCGAGCCGGTGACGTCCTGCTGGCCGGCATTCTTGTAGATGTAGTTCGGCGCCTCGGCGAGGCTAATGCTCACCGTCGGCCGGTCGCCGAGATTCTGATCGATGAAGGTGATCCGGCCGAAGACCGTGTCGGGCGTCGTCGCGCCCGTCGTGTCGGCGCGCTCGGTCAGTGCGAACGCCGTCTTCACGTTGCCGCCGGAATCGAGGCTCTGCACCAGCGGCTGGCCGGGAATACGGGTGACGAGCGGCGGGGGAGTGCTCGGCCCCTCCTGCCCTTGCGTATTGAGGTTGACGAATGTCGCGGTTGCGACGGCGCCGAATGCCGACTTGAACACCACGTCCAGGCTCATCGGCGTAAGCGTGTCGGTGAAGTTCGTGGTCAGCTTGGTGTTGGTGTTGTCGCTGAACTTCAGCGTGAACACGTCCGTGATCAGCTTCTGCACATCCGGCGACATCAGCGCATTGGAGATCGAGACGTTGCCGCCGCTGATCTGGATCATTTGACCGGCCTGGTTGACCGTCGCGATCGGCAGCAGCGTGACCTTGTCGAACAGGATGTAGGAGCCCGTCGTGCCGTTCGGCTCGACCAGCACCTGGAAGCTGGCCTGCGGCTGGGGATCGCCGCCCCCGGCCGGGACGACGAAATTGATCTGGGTCAGCACCGCCGTGCCGCGGATGCCCATGGTTGCGACCGGCGTGTCGATCTTCATGTCGCCGTGCTTGGCGGTCTCGCCGGCGACGAAGGTGATGGTGCCGGCGACCAGGCTCAGCAGCGAGGAGTTGCTCGACCCGTTGGGGTCGTAGACCATCTCGTTCAGCACCATCCGCGCATTCGAGGACAGGCCGAACACGGTGCCATCGATGAAGGTGATGCCGAGCGTTGAATCGGCACCGGTCGAGACGACGTCGCCCTTCTCGACGTTGTCGCCGTTGTTCAGGATGACCGAGACGCCGTTACGGATCGCTGTCGCGCTGCCGACCAGCTTGGTGACGTGGCCGATGACCTGGGCCGCGGCAGGGCCGGGCGCGGCCTGCGCATATTGCACATGGCCGGTGAGCGCGTTGACGATGTCGCCGGTGAGGTGGGCGCCGTCCGGCGAGGCGATGGCCGGGCGCTTGTCGCCTCTAAAATAATCGTGAACGACGAACTCGCGCCCCTCATGGGACAGCACGAGATCGAGGCCCGTGCGCTTGAACTCGCCATTGAAGATCAGGTTGGGGTCGGGAACGACGACCGCACCCTCGGGCACGTGACCATGCGCCTTTGCGATGAACGGCTTGGGTGCAAAAGAATCGACATGGATATCGCCGAGCGAACGGGAACCCTGGCCATCCAAGGGGATCGCGGCGTCAAATTTGCCAGCGTAATTCAACCGCGCACCGTAAAAAGGGTTAAAATCTAAGTAAGTATCTACTGCCTAAGCTTGCATAGCATTACCAAGTCCTTAGCGAAACCATCTATTGCTTGTGTGATTCCGCATCACCGAGCCGCCAACAGCGCAATCGGGCCATGTCCTCGTAGAGGAGGCAGGGGAACTCTGGAGGTATTTGCAAGTATAATTGCGGTTATTCGAGCCCACTTTCAGCACCCCACAATATTCCAACGTATAGTTCAGGCAGCGAATACTCGTGTCATCTTTTCTTCGTGGTGCCCCGCAACATACTGCGGCAAATACAGGTCCAAATCTGTGACCTAACTAACAGAAGCCCTGAAAAAGCGGGCCGTTAGCCATAGGAGGCAGATTCGACGGGCGCACAACCAGGACCTGCAAATGGTTCCATTTCGCGGCAGCTGGCAATCTCCTAGCTCCGATTCTTAAAGTTTTACGCAATTTGAGCAGGCGCATTTCAGCCTGTTTCCCGGTTTTGGAACCCCTGCCGAGCGCGTTAAGCAGAACAAAACGGCCAATCCCGCACTATCTCCGCGAAAGCAACAAGGCCCGGCACGTCGAGATCGAGGGGGATCTCGCGAAGCCCGGGAAGGGGATGTCAGATGGAGACCGCTACTCGCTCGCGCGCCTGGCGCGCAATCCTTGTCATGTGCGGATTGATCCTGCTCGGGTCGGCCGCCGAGCTTCGCGCCGGCACGCTGCTGTCGCCGGGCGCCGGCGTCCTCGTGCGCAAATCCGCCGAACCTTTCGGCGTGTTCGCCTTCTCCATCTCCGTCGGCAATTTGCGGCAGAAATGGCTGGCGCTGAAGGACAAGCTCGACGACGACATGGTGCAACTCGCGCTGTGCGACGGCGACCGGGACAATTGCGCATCGCCTGCGGCCCTGAAGCTGCTCGCCATCGTCGACCAGGTCCGCGGCCGCGACGGCCGTGCGCGCCTCGGCGAAGCCAACCGCGCGATCAACCTCGCGATCCAGGCCGCCGATGACGGCACCGACGACGTCTGGAGTTCGCCGCTTGCGACCTTCCAGCGCGGCGCCGGCGATTGCGAGGACTATGCCATTGCCAAGCTCGCCGCACTGAGGCTCGCCGGCGTTGCCGCCGAGGACCTCCGCATCGTCGTGGTGCGCGACGTCAGGGCCGGCGAAGCGCATGCGGTGGCCGCCGCACGGCTCGACGGCCACTGGCTGATGCTCGACAATCGCCGCATGGCGATGGTCGAGGACGAGGCTGCACAGATCTACCGGCCGCTGTTCGTGCTTCACCAGTCGGCCGTTCTGAAATATGTCGACGAACCGATCCGGGTCTCGATCGCCGCCGAGTCGCGTTGATTGCGGCTCTCGCGTCGCCTGCCCCGCCATAAAGCCATTTCGTTGCACGATCCGGACGGCTAGAGCATTATCGGTTCTGATTGAATCAGAACCGAAGCTCTAGATTCTTGTTTTGACGCGTTTTCTTTACGCGAACCGGTATCCACTTCGCTCGAAAACGCTCTAGCATGGCCGCGGCCACGCTGAGGGACGAAGAGAATGCGGTTCATCGTGCTGACTGTGCTTGCGCTGCTGGCGTTGCCGACGGCGCCTGGCTCCGCGCAATCCGACCGCTCCATCGCCGACAGGCTGCCGCTGTTCGCCAAGAACAACTGCCAGCAGATTCGCGATCCCGGCAATCAGCTGTTCTGCGGCGATACCGAGCTGGCTGCCGCCGCCGAGAAGCTGAGCACGGCGGTCGAGGCGCGGCTCGCCCGCCTGCCCGATCGCCTGCCCGCCATTGAGGAGAATGCGATCTGGATCCGCCAGCGCAACCTCGGTTGCGGCATCGTCGGCCAGACAGCGATCCGCGCCGACGAGTTCGACCGGGTGAAGGCGTGCCTGCTCAAGGTGACCGAGGAGCGCACCGCGATCGTGCGTGATCCGGATTTCGACTGTCTCGCGGCCAACACCGCGGCCGGCGCGCTGATCTGCGCGGATCCTGCGCTGGCGGTCGCCGAGACCGAGCTCAACGGCCTGGTGCTCGGCCTGATCGGCAAGCTGGACCCGACCGCCGCGCGCTTTGCCTTCGCCGAATACGGCAGGTGGACGCGAGAGCGCGACCGCAAATGCAATCTCGTCGGCAAGGAGAACGTGCCGCTCCAGGAATTGGAGACTGCGGAAGACTGTCTTGCCGACCATCTGAAGCGTAGGACCGACGAGATTCGTGCGGCGAAGGGCGATCCCAAGAAGGTGTTCGGCCGGCAGGTCGCAGCCCGCTCACCCGACACCGACGCGGTCGACTTCTGCGCCGCGCGCATCCACGCGGCCAATTCCTGCGGCAACTTCCTGCGCATCAACCGCGTCTACGCACTCGACAGTCATGTGACCGACCAGGAGGCGCAGGTCACGGGCGAGATCGAGATGGTCGTGCTGGCGCCCTTCACCATGTGCAGCAAGGTCGCCTCCACCTGCACCGGCACCTGCTGGGACGGCAGGACCGGCCGTCCGCAGCCGGGAGCCGGAAACAAGGAGCGTTCCGCAGAAGCCTTCAACGTCACGCGGCGCCTGCGGATCCAGCGGAATTTTGCCTTCGTGAAAGCCGCCGACGGCTGGCGCTGCCGCGAGGACGAGCTGGCTCCGGTGAATTCGGGTACGGCAGGCGGGGGATCGTGAAACGCTTTCTCCGCTGGCGGGCTCGCATTGAGCTTTCACTATCCCCTGGAGGGGGAGGGCTATCGCATTTGTTACAAGAGGTCGTCATGCCCGGGCTTGTCCCGGGCATCCACGTTCTTTGTGCTGCGTAGTAAGACGTCATGGCCGGAACAAGCCCGGCCATGACGATGAGAAGGCTCTCGAACCCCAAGTGCGAAGCGAAGCATCAGAACATCAGATTGTCCTTCACGAGCACCCAGCGGCCGCCCTTGACCTGCTGCACCTGGGTGATGGTGTTGGCGAGGTGGTCGGTCTTGGAGAACTTGGTCGGCGGCGAGTTGAAGATGTCGAGGAACTTCTCGCCCGACTCCAGCGAGTCCAGCATCTTCTGGCCCGTCAGCTCCTTGCCGGCCTTGTTCGCGTAGAACGCAAACGTCATCATCGCATTGTAGCCGATGATGGCCTGGGTGTTGGCGTCGGCGTTGAACATCTTCTTGTAGTTCACGAGCCAGTCCTTCACCTTGCCCTTGGCGGTGTCCTCATAGGGAATCTCGAAGCCGCTGGCGGCATAGAGCCCTTCGACCGCCTCCTTGCCCAGCGCCGGAACCTCCATCACGTTGGTAGGGGTAGCCCCGAGGAAGGTGACGTCCCAGCCGAGCTTCTTGGCTTCGGTCATCGCCCCGATGGTCTCGCGGAGCACGGTGCCGAGCACGACGAGATCGCAACCATCGGACTTCATCTTGGCGATCTGCGCGCTGAAATCGGAGGCGCCGCGCTTGTAGCTCGTGATCGAGGCCGGCTGCGCCTTCATCGCGGTGAGCTGCTGATTGAAGCCGTCGAGCACGTTCTTACCGTATTCGTCGTCCTGGTGCATGATGCAGGGCTTCTTGAAGCCCTTCCACTCGATCATGTATTTCACCGCGGCCCGCGTGCTCTCGACATAGGGCAGCAGGTTGTTGAACTTCAGCCGTTCCTGCGGCTTGGCCGGATCGAACTTGAAGGTGAACTCGGCCGCCGTCAGCGGGAAGAGCTGAAGCACGCCGGCGTCGAACAAGATGTCCTGCGCGGCGAGCACCGTCGGCGATCCCATCGGCCCCACCATGGCGAAAATCTTGTCGCGCTCGATCAGCTTTTGCGACGCCAGCACCGCTTTCTTCGGATCGTAGCCGCTGTCCTCGACGACCAGCCGGATCTTGCGGCCGTTGATGCCGCCGGCCGCATTGATCTCCTCGGCCGCCATCTTCATGCCGTTCGCGACCGGAACACCCCACCCCTTGATCGGACCCGACAGGTCCTGGTGCGTGCCGATGACGATCTCGGATGCCGAGATGCCCTCGTTGGTGACCTTGGTTTGCGCTGCGGCCGGCAGATGCGTGAGCACCACTGCGCTCACCGCAAGGCCGAACGCCCTGAACGATTTCGACATTGACGTCTCCTCTCCCTGGCCAGTGTTGCGCGAAGGGCGTGGCCATCGCTCCCTCGCTGATTTTCTCGTCGCCTGGCTGGCGGGCCAGGCGCCTCACGCCACCGCGCGCTCGCGATACATCGCCTCGATCTCGGCGGCGTAGCGCTTGTTCACGAAGCCGCGCTTGAGCTTCATGGTCGGCGTCAGCTCCTCGTCCTCGGGCGTCAGCTGGCGTTCGATCAGGTAGAATCGCTTGATGCTCTCGACGCGGGCGATATTGCGATTGACCTGCTCGATCTCGCGCCAGATCAGGTCCTGGATCTCGACGGCCCGGCACAGGCTGGCATAGTTGGTGAAGGGGATGTCGTGGTCCTGCGCGAACTTCTCGACATTCTCCTGGTCGATCATCACGAGGCAGGTCAGGTACGGCCGCTTGTCGCCGATCACCACGGCGTCGGAAATATAGGGCGAGAATTTGAGCTGGTTCTCGATCTCGGACGGCGTGACGTTCTTGCCGCCGGAGGTGATGATGATGTCCTTCATCCGGTCCGTGATGCGGACGAAGCCCTCATTGTCGATGGTGCCGACGTCGCCGGTGTGCAGCCAGCCGCGGGAATCGATGGTCTCGGCGGTCTTCTCGGGCTGGTTCAGATAGCCCATGAACAGGAAGTCGCCCTTGATCAGGATCTCTCCCTCGGGCGACAGCATGACCTCGCCCCAAGGCACGGCAGTGCCGACAGAGCCGAGCTTGGTCCGCTCCGCCGGCATCATGGTGGCCACCCCGCAATTCTCGGTCTGGCCGTAGACCTCGTGGATGTCGATGCCGAGCGCGAGATACCAGCGGATCAGCTCCGGTGCGATCGGCGCCGCGCCGGTGAAGGCGATGCGGCAGCGGTCGAGCCCGATCATGCGGCGGATGTTGCGGAACGCGACCTGGTAGGCGAGACGATTGGCGATGCGCAGCGACAGCGGCGGCGCCTTGCCCTCGAGCCGGCACTCGACCATGCGGTAGCCAATGTCGATGGCGCGACCATAGACCCATTGCTGGAGCGGCGTCGCATCCCTCAGCGCGATGGTGATCGCGGAATAGAACTTTTCCCAGATACGCGGCACCGCGAGGAAGACGGTCGGCTGCACCTCGCGCAGGTTGTCGGGCACGGTTTCCTGGCTTTCCGCGAAATTCATGACCGAGCCGAGTGCGACCGAGATGTAGTAGCCGCCGATGCGTTCGGCGACATGGCAGAGCGGCAGGAAGATCAGCCGCTCCTCGTCCTCCTGCGCCGGGATGAAGTCGTTGGCGTGCCGCATCTGATGCGTCACGCTGCGGTTGGCGTGCATCGCGCCCTTGGGCGGGCCGGTCGTGCCTGAGGTGTAGACGAGGATCGCGAGGTCGCCGGCGCTACGGCTGTCGATCATCTCCTGCCACAGCGCTTCGCGACCGACCATGTGGTTGCGGCCGAGCGCGCGAAACTCGTCGAGCGACAACACCATGTCGTCGGAGAAGCCGCTGAGGCCTTCCATGTCGAACACGATGATCTTCTGCAGGGTCGGGCAGCGGGCGCGGCAGGCGAGCACCTTGTCGAGCTGCTCCTCGTCCTCGACGAAGATCACCTTGGTGGCGGAATCGTTGACGAGATACTCGACCTGGGACGATGCATCGGTCGGGTAGATGCCCGAGGCGACGCCGCCGGCACACAGGATGCCCATGTCGGCGTGGACCCATTCGGGAACGGCATTGGCGATGATGGAGGCGACGTCGCCGGGCATGAAGCCGATCGCGCGGAGCGCATAAGCGACCTCCTTGGAGATCTCCAGCCATTCCCGCCAGCTCGTCGGCTGCCAGATGCCGAACTTCTTCTCGCGGATCGCCGGCCTGTCGCCCCGCGTCTCGGCGGCGCGCAAAAAGCTCTTCGCGATCGTATCAGCGACCGTCAGCACCGCCGGTCGGGCCATGCACCTCTCCTCCTCGTCGTCCTGCCTCCGCTGCCTGCCTTGCCGGCGGTCTGTCGTTGCGGATGGCAAGCTCATCTTACTGCCAGCTCGTCCTCACCGCCATGTCTTCTTCTTTTTCCAGCGCCGCTCGCCGCGCGCGCCCGCTTCCTTGGCACCAAGGTAGAATTCCTGGATGTCCTGGGAATGCATCAAGCGGTCGCAGGTGTCGTTCATCACGATCCGCCCGATCTCCAGGACATAGCCGTAATGTGCGGTCTCCAGCGCCACCTTGGCGTTCTGCTCGACCAGCAGGATCGACATGCCCTGCTCCTCGTTGACGCGGCGGATGATGGTGAAGATCTCCTTCACCAGCAGCGGCGACAGGCCGAGCGAAGGCTCGTCGAGCAGCAGCAGCGTCGGCCGGTTCATCAGCGCGCGGCCGATCGCGAGCATCTGCTGCTCGCCGCCGGAGAGCTGGCCGGCCGGCTGGTTGATGCGCTCCTTCAGGCGGGGGAAATAGCCGTAGACCCGCTCCAGATCCTCCGCGACGCCGTCGCGGTCCCGGCGCGGATAGGCGCCCATCATCAAATTCTCGCGGACCGAGAGGAAGGGGAAGACTTCGCGGCCCTCCGGCACATGACTGAGGCCGAGCCGCACGATCCGGTCGGCCTCCATGCGCTGGATCGGCTTGCCCATGAACTCGATCGCGCCCTTTTGCGGGTCGAGGATGCCGGAGATCGTCTTCAGCACCGTGGTCTTGCCGGCGCCATTGGCGCCGAGCAGCGTGACGATGCGGCCGCGCGGCACCTCCAGCGAGATGCCGCGGATCGCCATGATCGGCCCGTAATAGCTCTCGATGTTCGAGAGCTTCAGGATGGTCTCGGGTGTCGCGGTCGCGTCCATCGCCTCAGGCTCCCAGATACGCAGCGACGACATCGGGGTGCTGCTGCACCTCGGCCGGCGAACCCATCGCCAGGACCCGGCCGTAGTTCAGCGCGATGACGCGGTCGGAGACGCGGTTGACCAGCGACATGTCGTGCTCGACCATCAGCACGGTGACGCCGAGTTCGTTCTTCAGGTCGCGGATCCAGAACGACATGTCGTCGGTCTCCTCGACATTGAGGCCGCTTGACGGCTCGTCGAGCAGGATCAGCTTCGGCTCCGAGCACAGCGCGCGCGCCAGCTCGATCACCTTGCGCACGCCATAGGGCAGACCCGAGATGAGCTTGTCGCGATAAGGCTCGAGATCGAGGAATTCGATGACCTGCTCGACCCGGCGGCGGTGCACCTTCTCGTTGGCCCGCACGCTCGGCAGGAACAGCAGTTCCTGCCAGAGCTGGGTGGTGGAATGGCGGTGACGGCCGACCAGCAGATTCGACAGCACGGTCGCGTTCTCGAACAGCTCGATGTTCTGGAAGGTGCGGGCGATGCCGAGCTTGGCGATGTCGTAGGGCGGCTGCTCGGTGATGTCCTGGTCCTCGAAGAAGATGCGGCCCGAGGTCGGCCGGTAAATCCGCGAGATCAGATTGAAGATCGAGCTCTTGCCGGCGCCGTTCGGCCCGATGATCGAGAGGATCTCGCCCTTCTCGACCGCGAAGGACACCGCATCGACGGCCTTGAGGCCACCGAAATGCAGCGACAGGTTCTCGGCGCGGAAATAGCTCATCGGTTGCGCTCCGACTTCACGTAGATCTTCTGCCGCTTGAAGCTGGCGCGCTTGTAGAGCGGGAACAGCTGGAAGAAGAGCTTGATCTTGAGCCAGCGGCCGTAAAGCCCGAGCGGCTCGAACAGCACGAACAGCACGATGATGATGCCGTAGATCGCGCCCTTCAGCCCGTTGAGCGAGGCGAAGGCGGCGACCTTGGACTGGATCTCGGCCGCGGTCGCCGAACCCGCCCCGAAAGCCGCGGCGATGCCGGCGATGATGCCGGGCATGTCGTCCTTCAGATAGGTCAGGAACGGATCGATCATGACGATGAAGATCGCGCCCAGCACCGCGCCGTGCAGGCTGAAGGTACCGCCGATCAGGATCACGATGATGAACTCGATCGAGAGCTGGAGCGTGAACATCTCCGGCGAGATGAAGGAGAGCTTGTGCGCGAACAGCACGCCGGCAAAGCCGGTGATCGCCGCCGAGATCGCGAACGACTTCACCTTGTAGAGCGCGACATTGACGCCCATGCTGCGCGCCGCCGTCTCGGAGTCGCGGATCGCGACGAAGGCGCGGCCCGTCGGCGAGCGCAGCAGATTGAGCGTGCCGACGATGGTCAGCACGAGAACGGCAAGACAGAGGTAATAGAAGGTCGGGCTGTCGCGCGGCACGGTGACGCCGAGCAGCGACAGCGTCTTGACCCGCATGCCCTCGTTGCCGTGGGTCACGCTCTCCCAGCGCGCCAGGATCTCCTCGACGATCAGGGCAAAGGAGATGGTGGCGATGACGAGATAGATGCCGGTCAGGCGCAAAGCGGGAAAGCCGACCAATGCGCCGATGATGCCGGTCAGGGCGCCGGCGGCAAGGAAATAGACCGGGAACGGCACGTTGTATTTCTGCAAGTAAGCGGCGGTGTAAGCCCCGATCGCAAGGAAGGCGGCGTGTCCGAGGGAGGCCTGGCCGGTGAAGCCGGTCAGGATCAGGAGCGCCACGCCGACGATCGCGTAGATGCAGACGAAGACGAGCTGGCTCATCAGATAGCTGGACAGCACATGGGGCGCGATCAGCAGCAGCGCGAGCAGGACGCCGTAGGAGACGATGTAGCCCGAATGCGGAAACAGCTTGATGTCGTCTTCGTAGTCGGTCTTGAACAGGAAGCGCATGGCGTTCAGACCTTCTTGCGGACGTGGAGGCCGAACAGGCCTTCGGGCTTCAACAGCAGCACGGCCAGCAGCACGAGATAGGGTGCAACGTCCTTCCAGCCCTCCGGCAGGTAGAAGCCTGCCATGCTCTCGATCACGCCGATCAGCACGCCGCCGACGACGGCGCCCGGGATCGAGCCGAAGCCGCCGAGCACCGCGGCCGGGAACGCCTTCAGGCCGAGGACGAGGCCGACATTGGAATGGATGAAGGTGATCGGCGCCAGCAGCACGCCGGCGCAGGTCGCGACCGCCGCGCTGATGGCCCAGACGATCGACACCACGCGCTTCACCGGAATGCCCATGTAATAGGCGGCGAGCATGTTCTCGGAGCTGGCGCGCATCGCGGTGCCGAGCGTGGTCTTGTTGAAGAACAGCCACAACAGCGTGCACAGGATCATCGTCGCCGCAATCACCGAGAGCTTGTCATAGGCGAGCACCAGCGAGCCCATCCGCAGCACGCCCTGGCTGAACGGCGTCTCGATCTTGAGGTCGTCGGTGCCCCAGATCATGCCGGCGATCGAGCGCAGGAAATAGCCGAGCCCGATGGTGACCATGATGATGGAGAACTGGGGATAGCCGAGGATCGGCCGCACCACGACCCGCTCCGCCACCATGCCGAACAGCGCCATGGCGGCCACTGCACCGGCGAAGCCGATCCAGTAGTTCAGGCCCATCATGCCGATGAAGGTGAATGCGAAGAAGCCGCCGAGCATCATCAGATCGCCCTGGGCGAAGTTGACGACCTCGGTGGCCTTGTAGACGAGCACGAAGCCAAGCGCGATCAGGCCGTAAACGCAGCCGAGCGCAACACCGCTGACCAGCTGCTGAACAAAATCCAGCATCGACGCGCGTCCTCCCGATGCAGCCGTCGGTTCTTCGTGACCGCTTGCTGCATCTTGTGTCCAGTCGCTACGCAGTCGTTTCGCTGCGTTAGCACCATTTGTCCCGAGACCAATTCAGCCTGAACCGCAATGCGCTGTCAACAAAGGGTGACTTGCCTTTGGCCGATCCCGGATGACGAAATTAGTCGACCGTAGATTCACGGTGCCGAAACATCTTCACGCCATGGTCGCGGGCGATGCAAAACCGGATGGTATGGCCGTCATGAAGCCGGACAGCTCAGCGCTGGAAGTCCGAGGGTTAACCAAGCGTTTTGACCGCTTGGCGGTCGACGGCCTCGATCTCACGATTCATGCCGGCGAGTTCTATGCGCTGGTCGGCCCCAACGGTGCCGGCAAGACCACCAGCTTGCGCATGGTTGCGGGCCTGCTCAGACCGGATGCCGGCAGCGTCTCGATCTTCGGCATCGATGCGCTCCAGAACCCCGTTGCCGCCAAGCAGGTGATGGCGTGGGTATCCGACGAGCCGATGATCTATGACAAGCTGACACCGCTCGAATATCTCGAATTCGTCGCCGGCCTCTGGGGCATCGCACCCTCGGCCTCGGAGCCGGTGGCGCAGGAGCTGCTCTGTTCGCTCGGCCTCGCGCCGCACCGGCACGAGCGCTGTGAGGGCTTTTCCAAGGGCATGCGCCAGAAGGTGGCGCTCGCCGGCGCACTGGTGCACGATCCCCGCCTCATCATCCTCGACGAGCCGCTGACCGGCCTCGATGCCGTCTCCGCCCGTCATGTGAAGGGCCTGCTCGGCGCGCGCGTCCGCGCCGGCTGCACGGTCATCATGACCACGCATATTCTCGAGGTCGCCGAGCGCATGGCCGACCGCATCGGCGTGATCGCATCGGGCCAGCTGGTCGCCGAAGGCACGCTCGACGAGCTGCGCCGGCAAAACGGCCATGCCGATACCAGCCTCGAGGATCTCTTCATTGCGCTGGTGACGCTTCCGGACGCCGCATGAGCTCGGCGACCGCACTGTCCTGGTTCGCCCGCCACGAGCTCCGGCTCGCCTGGCGCGAATGGTTCGCCATGATGACGGGAGGCCGGCGCAAACGCACGCGCGCTGCGGTGATCGGCCTGCTCTGCTTCGCCGCGCTGCTGCACCTGCCGGCCTGGGCCGTGATCGGTCGTTTCGCCGACCTGCAGCTGCCGCTCGACAAATCCTCGCTGATCGTGATCTCGGCGATGATCTTCCTGGCCTGGACCTTGATGCTGTCGCAGGCGATCGAATCGGTGACACGGGTGTTCTACGCCCGCGCCGATCTCGACCTCATCATGTCCTCGCCGGCGAGGCTGGCCAATTTGTTCTCGGTGCGCATCGCCGCGATCGCGCTCACCGTCACGGTGATGGCGCTGTTGTTCTCGACGCCGTTCATCGACGTGCTGGTGATCGGCGGCGGCGCGCGCTGGCTCAGCGCCTTCGGCGTCGTGGTCGCGATGGGCCTGTCGGCCGCAGCGATCTCGATCGCCATCACCATCCTGCTGTTCCGGCTGATCGGCCCGGCGCGGACCCGTCTCATCGCCCAGATCCTCGCCGCGATCATCGGCGCCGGCTTCGTGATCGCGCTCCAGGTCGCCGCGATCATGTCCTACGGCACGCTGTCGCGCTTCACCATCCTGACCTCGGGCAGCCTCGAAGCCTACGCGCCCGACGTCGACAGCATCTGGTGGTGGCCGGCGCGCGCGGCCCTCGGCGACAGCGAGGCGTTGCTGCTGCTGCTGGCGCTCGGCCTGGTGCTGCTCGGAAGCGTCATGGCGATCTTGTCCGGCCGCTTTGCCGACACCGCCATCGATGCGGCGGCCTATGGCGCATCCGGCCGCGTGCGTACCAAGGAGCGCCCGTTCCGCGGCGGATCGCGGCAGCAGGCATTGCGGCGCAAGGAGTTCATGCTGCTGTGGCGCGATCCCTGGCTGATCTCGCAGACGCTGATGCAGCTGCTCTACCTCGTGCCGCCGGCGCTGCTGCTCTGGCGCAATTTCGCCGAGAGCTCCGCGGCACTGACGCTGATCACACCGGTGATCGTGATGGCGGCCGGACAGCTCGCCGGCGGGCTGGCCTGGCTCACGATCTCGGGCGAGGACGCCCCCGACCTCGTCGCCACCGCACCGCTGACGCCATCCAGCGTCACCCGCGCCAAGATCGAGGTGGTGCTGATCGCGATCGCCGTGATCTTCTGCCCGCTGGTGGCGGCGCTGGCCTTCGCCTCACCATTCCAGGCGGCGATCAGCGCCGGCGCGGTAATCGTCAGCGCGGCCTCCGCCACCGCGATCCAGCTCTGGTTCCGGGTGCAGGCCCGGCGCAGCCAATTCCGCCGCCGCCAGACCTCCTCGCGGCTGGCGACCTTTGCCGAGGCCTTCTCCTCGATCGGCTGGGCGGCCACCGCCGCGCTGCTGCTGGCCCTGCCCATCGCCGGCCTCGTCAGCGGCCTGATCACGGCCGGTCTCGTCGCAATGACGTGGAAGTTCAGCCCAAAGCGGGACTAGAAAGCGGGTGTGGTACCCGTCTCGCCCTTGAAAGTAAGGCTAAATTGCCTTACTTGTAGGCAGCAAGAATTGAGGCTCCGATGAGTATCCTTACTGTCACGGCAAAGGGACAGGTCACGCTCCGGAAGGATCTCCTGGAACACCTCGGTGTACATCCGGGCGACAAGATCTCGATAGAAAAACTTCCAGGGGGACGAGTTGAGGTGAAGGCCGCTCGGCCGACCGGAAAGATTTCGGATGCCTTCGGCTTCCTGAAAGGAAAAACGAACGATCGATCACTGTCGATCGAGGAAATGAACGAAGTCATTGCTGATGGCTGGGCCGGTAAGCGATGAAGATAACACCTGACACCAATGTCCTGGTGCGGGTTCTGGTCGGAGATCATGCCGAACAGAGCAAGGTGGCCGAAGCCCTTCTCAAGAAGGCAGATCTCATAGCTATTTCGATCCCCGCATTGTGCGAGCTGACCTGGGTTCTCTCTCGAGGCTACAAGACTTCGGCTGCCAATATCTCGGCTTCGATCCGGCACTTGATCAATGCCTCCAATACGGTTGTTGACCGGCCCGCGGTCGAGGCCGGATTGGCGTTCCTCGATGCCGGGGGTGATTTCGCCGATGGTGTCATCGCTCATGAGGGCAATTGGCTTGGAGCCGATACCTTCGTTTCTTTCGACAAAAGGGCCGTGAAACTGGTCGAGGCAAGCGGCGGATTGGCGCGGTTGGCCGGCGGCACATGACGCAAGGATAATTCGTCGATACACTCAGCAGGTCGTTGATGAGCGGCGGACGGTTTTCATGTTTCGACTCCTGCTGACGGCTTTTACGTTTCTCGGCTCGCTGGCCGCACCTGTTCTCGCCCAGCAGCCACCACAGCGCAGCGAATGCCTGGCGATGGCGAACGCGGCGCCCCGCGCGATGCCAGTCGCGTTCCGGCAGGCCGCCGCGGCCCCCGGGGTCGAGATCACCTATGCCGGCCATTCCACCTATTTCATCGACACGCCCGGCGGCCTGCGCATCGCCACCGACTATAGCGGCGCCTATCAGGTCGGCCGGCTCCCCGACGTCGTCACCATGAACCGGGCCCACAGCACCCATTACACACTATTCCCGGACAAGCGCATTCCCCATGTGCTGCATGGCTGGAGCGAGGACGGCAAGCCGGCCATCGTGTCGACCCGCGTCAGCGACACCATCATCCGCAACGTCACCACCGACATCCGCCGCTATTTCGGCGACGATGCCGGTAGCGACATGATCCGTGACGGCAACTCGATCTTCATCTTCGAGGTCGCCGGCCTCTGCATCGGGCATCTCGGCCATCTCCACCACAAGCTGGACGACAGCCATTTCGCCCAGATCGGGCGGCTCGACATCGTGATGGTGCCGATCGACGGCACCTACACCATGTCGCTGGGCGGCATCTCCGAGATCACCAAGCGGCTGCGCGCCTCCGTGGTGCTGCCGATGCATCGCTTCGCCACGCCGCTCGACGATTTCATGCGCCGGATCGGACAGGACTTCGAGATCGACCGCCGCTCGGAGCGCTCGTTCCGGATGTCGCGGGATGCGCTGCCGTCGCAGCCCACCGTGATCATCCTTGACGGGGTCTGAGACGCAATTTTTTCCAAGTCTGCCGAAGCCCGCTCGTGCTGATCTCACCGCAAGAGGAGATCACCATGGTGGACTTTGCCAGATTGCTGCACGCGGACGGACCAAACCCAGAGCATGCAGCGGCGCTCCAATTGTATGGCCGCTTCGTCGGGGACTGGGATGCCGAGATCACCGCTCACGGCCCCGATGGAACGAGGCACACGGCGCCCGGCGAGATCCATTTCGGCTGGGTGCTGCAGGGACGCGCCGTGCAGGACGTCTGGATTATCCCCCGGCCCGCGGGCACGCCGGCCTTTCCGATCGCCGGCAATTGGTACGGCACGACGTTGCGGGTCTATGACCCCACCATCGCCGCGTGGCGGATTTCCTGGTTCGATCCCGGCCGGAGCCTGTTCCGCCAGCAGATCGGCCGTCCGCGGGGCGATGACATCGTGCAGGAAGGCACGACCGAGACGGGCGAACTGACGCGCTGGAGCTTTACGGAGATCACCGGCGATTCCTTCCATTGGCTTGGGGAGATCAAGCCTGCGACGGCCGCGGACTGGCGGCTGATGGTCGATGTGAGGGCAAAGCGGCGCAAGGGCTGACGACAGCGTCGCTGTGCTCGCGATGACGGGTGCGGTTGCACGGCGCGCGCTGCTGCATGACGACGTGAGGTGCTAGGCTCCCCACACAAAAACAATGAGGGAGCGAACGTCGATGGCTGCAAGCGGGTTGCCCGCCAATACGAGCGGGCTGTTTGTCGAGCCGCGCGAGGACTGGCTCGCGCTGCACCAGGAGGAGATCATCGATCCGTCACGGCCGATCGTCGATCCTCATCACCATCTCTGGAATCGCGGGCACCGCTATCTGATCGAGGAGATGGCGGCCGATATCGCGACCGGCCATAACGTCATTGCCACCGTCTATGTCGATTGCCGCTCGATGTACCGCGCGCACGGGCCGGAGGCGTTCCGGCCCGTGGGAGAGGTCGAGTTCGCCAACGGCGTCGCCGCGATGAGCGCGAGCGGTGCTTACGGCAAGGCCGCGATCTGCGCCGGCATCGTCAGCCACGCCAATCTGCTGCTGGGCGACGCCGCCAAGCCGGTGCTGGAAGCGGAGATCGCGGCCGGCAATGGCCGCTTCCGCGGCATCAGGCATTCCTCGGCCTGGGACGAGGACCCCGTCGTCGCCGGCATGTATGCGAACAGGCCGAAGGGATTGTTGCGGGATCCGGCCTTCCGCAAGGGCTTTGCGTGCCTCGCGCCGCTCAACCTCAGCTTCGACGCCTGGCTGTTCCACCCGCAGATCGGCGAACTGACAGAACTGGCCCGCGCCTTCCCCGACACCAGGATCGTGCTCGACCATTGCGGCGGCCCCGCCGGCGTCGGCCGCTTCGCAGGACGGCGCGAGGAGGTGTTTGCGCAATGGCGCGCCTCGATCCAGGACATCGCCAAATGCGAGAACGTGGTGGTGAAGCTCGGCGGGCTCGCCATGTGCCTGCTCGGCTATGACTTCCATTTGCGCGAGAGGCCGCCATCCTCAGAGGAACTCGCTGCCGCCTGGCGGCCCTATGTCGAAACCTGCATCGAGGCATTCGGCACCAAGCGCGCGATGTTTGAGAGCAACTTCCCGCCGGACAAGGGCCAGTGCAGCTACCAGGTGATCTTCAACGCCTTCAAGCGCATCGCATCGCCTCTGAGCGAGGCCGAGAAGACCGCGCTGTTCTCGCAGACTGCGATCGACGTCTATCGGCTCGAACTGCCGTCATGACGAGAAGAGGGGCCGGGATGTTATCCCGACCCCTCTTCCGTCGTAGCCGCTGGGAAGCGTCCTTGAAACGTTGAGAGCTCTAGCCCGCGCCCATCAGCGAGGCCGGACGGCGCTCGCCACCGAAGGCGAAGATCTTCTTGAGCTTGTTGACGACGCGGATCAGGAAACCGATCATCACGGGATTGGTCTTGCGGCAGAACGCGATCTTCTTGACGTGGCCTTCGACATGCCATTTGGCATGCGCGCCGTCGCGGAAGAAGATGACGTCTCCGGGGCCGTAGCGCTTCGGCGGCATGCCGTCGCTTTCGAGCACGATCGATCCTTCCATGATCATGATCGTCTCGTCGATATCGTAGTACCAGTTGAAGCGCCCTTCGGTGCATTGCCAGATGATGGTCTGGGCGGTGCCGTCGGCGCTGGTCGACAGGACGCGCGAGCGCGAGACCGGATTACCCTCGATGACCCAGGACGGCTCGATCGGCCGAAGTTCGAGATCGACATTGGAACTACCGACTTCAATCAATGCGCGCGACATCTGCTTCCTCGGGAAATGATATTTGCGGCCGAGCCGGGCCGGGATTGTTTCGAAAGATATTGGGACGCTAGTCATCCGTTTTTAATTCTTTCTTACATCGACTTCGAGAATCGGTCGGAAGCGACACGTGCTCACGGTTAACGTCGCAATTCCCTTGCAAATCCGCGTACATGCCCGGTCTTTTTCCCGGGTGCGACAAAATGCGCGAAGGCACGGACGGAGCCCATGCCTCTACGCTCCAGAGTCTGGTCGTCACTCCGGCGGCGCGCTCGTGTTGCTCCGGCGCGGGATGCGCGCGGGAGTTCTTCAAGGACCGGCGCAAGACTAATGGCCGGTGAATGGGCCACGGAATATGTCGCGCCGCGTTCACCTCCTCAGAAGGGAGGTACGCGCTACTTCACCCACTCGCCCTTGCGGAACACCGGCACCTTGCTGCCGTCGGCGAGAATGCCGTCGATGTCGGTCTCGGCCGAACCGATCATCCAGTCGATGTGGATCAGGCTCTGGTTGCCGCCCTGCGCGGCGATCTGCTGCGGCGTGAGCTGCGCGCCGTTGACGAAGCATTTCGAGTAGCACTGGCCGAGCGCGATGTGCGAGGCCGCGTTCTCGTCGAACAGGGTGTTGTAGAACAACAACCCGCTCTGCGAGATCGGTGAGGAATGCGGCACCAGCGCCACCTCGCCGAGGCGGCGCGCGCCCTCGTCGGTGTCGAGCACTTTGTTCAGCACCTCCGAACCACGCGACGCCTTTGCGTCGACGATCTTGCCGTCCTCGAAGCGCACCGCGATGTTGTCGATCAACGTGCCCTGGTAGGACAGCGGCTTCGAGCTCACGACGTGACCGTAGACCCGGCGGCAATGCGGCGTGGTGAAGACCTCTTCGGTCGGGATGTTGGCGTTGCAGCTGATGCCATTCTTGGAGAGCGAGGCGCCGCCCTCCCATTCGTGGCCGTCGGCAAGACCGATGGTGAGATCGGTGCCGGGTCCCGAATATTGCAACGCGCGAAAACGCTGGCCGTTGAGCCAGTTGGTGCGCTCGCGCAGCACCGCATTGTGGCTCGCCCAATTGGCCATCGCATCTTCGCGGTCGACCCGGGACGCCGCGAAGATCGCGTCCGCGAGCTTGCCGATCGCGACGTCTTCCGGCTCGTTCGGAAACACCTGCTTGGCCCAGGACGGGCTCGGATAGGCGATGATATTCCAGTTGGTGTCGAAATTGACGATTTTCTCGAGCGCCGGCTGATAGGCCATGGAATTGGCCTTGCTGGCGCGCGCCACCTTGGAAGGATCCTCGCCGGACAACAGCATCGGGTTGTCGCCGACGATGGCGAGCCGTGCGGTGTTGTCCGAAAAGGCCTTGGCCATGCCCTCGTACAGCCAACCGGCGGCACGGTCGAAGCTGTCATCGTGGCCGTGACGGTAGCGCGCCAGCGTCATCTCCTCGTCCGACAGGATCGGCGTCACGATGCCGGCGCCGGCCTTGTAGGCGTGCACGGCGATCCGCCGCACCAGCGGCAGCGCGATCGCAGGCGCCGTCAGAAGCAGATCCTGTCCCGGCCGCAAGCCCAGGCCCACCTTCACCGCCACCTCGGCCAGCCGGTCGAGTTTTGCGGGATCGATGGGAGTAGCGGAATTGCGGTGATCGGTCATGCGGGTCCCTCTGCCGGAAGTCTCTCGTTCAATCTAAGTCTAGCATCGCGAGGCGCAAGTGCGCGAGCACCTTGCGAGACCGACAAGATACGCAGTTTCGCGCATATTGGTTTTCAACGCGTTGCCGATTTCAGCACCCGGTCGACCATGGCGGGCGCAAGGCCGAGGTAATTTTTCGGTGAGGTGAGCGCCTCGATTGCGACGCGGTCGATGCGGCTCAAGACGCGGGAGTCGGAGGCGAGCGCATCCGCCAGGCTCAAGCCTTTGTCATTGGCGAGCCGGCAGGCGTCATAGACCACGTCATGCGCTTCCTGCCGCCCGATCTGCGGCGCCAACCCCATCATGACCGCTTCCGCAACGATCAGGCCGCGGCTGACGGCGAGATTGTCGTTCATCTTCGCCTCGTCCACGACGAGGCCCGCGAGTGCGAACTTCGCCTGGTGCAGCGCGCCGGCCGTCAGCACGAAGCTTTCGGGGATCGCCATCCATTCGGCGTGCCAGGGACCGGTGGCGCGCTCGAAATCCTGCACCATGGCATCGAGCATCAGGCCTGCGTGCTGGCGCACCGCCTTGGACGCCGCGAGCATCAATTCGGAGGAGATCGGGTTGCGCTTCTGCGGCATGGTCGAAGAGGCGCCGCGGCCTTTGACGAAGGGCTCATAGACTTCCGCGAACTCGGTCGAGGCCATGATCATGATATCGAGCGCGATCTTGCCGAGCGAACCGGTGACGAGCGCCAGGAAGTTCACGGCCTCGGCAAAGCCGTCGCGCGCGACGTGCCAGGTCGAGGCGGGAACGCCGAGCTTCAATTCGGCGCACAGAGCCTCCTGCACCTCGAATCCCTTGTCGCCGAGCGAGGCCAGCGTGCCGGCGGCGCCCGCAAACTGACCGACCAGGACGCGTGGCTTCAATTGCGCCAGACGCTCGGCATGGCGATCGAACATCGCGAGCCAGATCGCGGTCTTGTAGCCAAACGTCACCGGCAGCGCCTGCTGGAGATGGGTGCGGCCCGCCATCGGCGTGTCGCGGTATCGCTTCGACAGATCGGCCAGAATGCGGCGGAGCTCGGCAATGTCCCTTTCGACGATCGCGAGCGCGGCACGCAGCTGCAGGACCACGGCGGTGTCCATGATGTCCTGCGTGGTCGCACCCCAGTGCACATAGCGGCCGGCCTCGCCGCATTGCTTCACCATCTGATGCACCAGGGGCAGAATCGGATAGCCGACGATGTCGGTCTCCTGCCGCAACAGCTCGAAATCGAGCGTGGCGACATTGGTCCGCGCCGCGATCCGGTCGGCGGCGTCCTGCGGGATCACGCCGCATCTGGCCTCCGCCTTCGCCAGCGCCACCTCGACCTCGGCATAGCGTGCCACCAGCGCGACATCGGAGAACACCTCCCGCATCTCGGGCGTGCCGAAGGCGTCGCGGAAAAGCATGGAGTCGATCACGGTGGTGGAGGCGGGAAAAGCGGGCATGGCGTTTCTTCGTGGTTGATGTGTGCGCTTGAAGGCAGCTTACGCAGGCCGCGCTGTTCGGCAATGCACAAAGGCATTCCCCGGTCATTCCGGGGGCGCCGAAGCAGGCCCGGAAGACCAGACAGAGCCCAAAGCCACCTTGTTTGAGGCCCTCTTCCCGTCCCAACAGCGTGACCTCGATCACGCAATCGTGGTGAACCGGATTGACCGTTCGGCGGACTTACATACTTCGAGTCGAAGTCCATTTGAATTTTGTCATTGCCTGCTGTCTTTCTGAGCCCAGAGTTTTCGACGTGCAGTTTATGTTCCAGGACCATCTTCTCGACACCGACCGGCGCGAGCTGAGCCGCGAGCAGGTTCCCATTGCCGTGGAACCGCAGGTTTTCGATCTGGTCGTCCATCTCATGGAAAATCGCGACCGGGTGGTCAGCAAGGATGAGCTGATCGACAAGATCTGGCACGGCCGCAGCGTGTCGGAATCCACGCTGACCAGCCGGATCAACGCGGCGCGCAAGGCGATCGGCGACAACGGGGCCAACCAGGCGTTAATCCGCACCATCGCGCGCAAGGGCTTTCGCTTTGTCGGCGACGTCGAGGCAAAGCGCGGGGCGGTCGCGCCGGAACCCGGCCTTGCGGCGCAGACGCCGCAGACCACGCTCGCCCTGCCTGACCGGCCCGCGATCGCGGTGCTGCCCTTCACCAATATGAGCGGCGACCGCGAGCAGGACTATTTCTCCGACGGCATCAGCGAGGACATCATCACCGCGCTGTCGAAGCTGCGCTGGTTCTTCGTCGTCGCGCGCAATTCCTCCTTCGTCTACAAGGGCCGCGCCGTGCACCTCCACGAGGTCGCGCGCGAGCTCGGCGTGCGCTACGTGGTCGAAGGCAGCGTGCGACGCAGCGGTGAGCGGCTGCGCATCTCGGCCCAGCTCAACGACGTCTCGACCGGCAGCCATCTCTGGGCCGAGCGCTACGATCGCGAGCTCGCCGACATCTTCGCCGTGCAGGACGAGATCACGGAGGCGATCGTCGCCGCGATCGAGCCGCAGCTTTATGCCGCCGAGAGCTTTCGCGCCCAACGCAAGCCGCCGGGCAGCCTGGACGCCTGGGACCTCGTGATGCGCGCCTTGTCGCATCACTGGCGCAGCACGCGCGAGGACAATGCCGCCGCGCAACGGCTGCTCGAACAGGCCGTCGCGATCGATCCCAGCTATGGCAAGGCGCTCGGCCTGCTCGCAACCAGCCATATCTTCGGCGCCCATATGGGCTGGGCCGACATGCCCGCGACCATCCCGATCGCCGAACGCGCGGCACTGGCCGCGGTGGAGGCCGATCGCGACGATGCCTGGGCCCATCACGGTCTCGCCTATACCTATCTGTTCCGCCGCCGTTTCGAGGATGCACTGGCGGAGTTCGAGCTGGCCCTGAGCCTCAATCCGAATTTCGCGATGGCGCACGCCTTCTATGGCGTGACGCTGTGCTATGCGGGACGCTGGCAGGACGGCGATGCTGCCGCGCGCCGAGCGCTGCGACTCAGTCCACGCGATCCGCTCGCGGCGATCTATTGTGGCGTTGCGGCCTATGCCCGCTTCGTCGGCCGCGACTACGAAGGCGCCATGCAGATGGCGCGCGAATCGCTCCGGCAACGCGGCGATTTCGTCGGCGCGCATCGCGTGCTGACGGCCGCCGCCGGCATGTCGGGAAATTCGGCGCTTGCCGCGTCCGCCCTGGAAGGCCTGCGCCGCGCCCAACCCGGCATTTCGCTCGCCTGGATCACCCGCGAGCTGCCGATGCTGCGAGACGAGGACCGCGCGCACTATCTGGAGGGATTGCGGCGCGCGGGGATGCGGTAGGAAAGAGCCGTGCCCTACTCCTGCATCATCTCGCCGCTGCCGCCGAACTCTGCGGGGAAATCCTTCAGCTTGGGCAGGCCGTCGCGCATCGGCAGCACCGTCTCGGCGTAGTTGACGTGGACGCCGGGCGTGAATGCGAGCGTGGGAATGGTGGCGGTGAAGACGTCCACCAGACCGAGCGGCGGATGGTTGGTCATGAGATGACCGCCGCACTTCTTGCAGAACTTGCGCTGGCTCAGCGGCGTCTTGGCGAAGGTCTCGACATTCTGGGCGCCTTCGGTGATACGCACGGCCTCGGGCTTCCAGAGGCTGAAGGCGTTCACCGGCCCGCCCGACCATGAGCGGCAGGAGCGGCAATGGCAATAGCCCATCGCCTCCGGCGCGCCAGTGACCTCGACGGTGACCGCGCCGCAGAAGCAGTTTCCGACATGTTTCATTGGGTTCTCCGTTGATGCAGGATCGATATCGGACGTCGGGCGCCCACGCGTCTGCTTGCGATCGACGCGGGGCGCGAGGCGAAGACTATACCGTTCTGCGCCAGGGGATAAGCATCGACACCCGCTGCTTGTACTGCCGGTACTCGTCGCCGAAGAGAGCGACGAGGTCGCGTTCCTCCAGCGCGATGCCGACGAAGATGTAGAGCGTGGTCACGACGGCGAACAGCAGATGGCCTGCGGTCATGACCGGTGCCGCCCAGAACGCGATGATGAAGCCGAGATAGATCGGATGGCGCACGAATTTGTAGAGTAGCGGCGTCTTGAAGCGCGGCGCCTCCGCCTCCTTGCCGACGAGATGATTGGTCACCTGATGCAGGCCGAACAACTCGAAATGGTTGATGATGAAGGTCGAGGTGAACACCAGCACCCAGCCCGCAAAGGCCAGCGTGACCACCGTCACGGCGAGATCGGGGTTCTGGACCTCCCATATGACCGCCGGCAGCGGACGCCACTGCCAGAACAGGAGGAGCAATGACAGGCTCGCCAGCAACACATAGGTGCTGCGCTCGACAGGCCTCGGGACGAACTGCGTCCACCACGCCTTGAAGCCCTGGCGCGCCATCACGCTGTGCTGGATCGCAAACAGCGCCATCAGCAGGAGATTGACGATGATAGCTTCAAACGGCGGCGTCGCGGTTCCCGTGTCGATGGTCTTCGGCACCACCAGCCCCATGACGAAGCCGATAGCGTAGAGAATGGTCACGAAAAACACGACATATGCCGCAATTCCGTACAGAAAGGCGATGAACTTGAAAATGCGTGAGCCCGCAACCTCCGGGCCGATCGAATGAACTTGGTGCTCAATCTGGGACATGAAAAGCTCCGTTGTGCAAAAGCAGCGGCAATCCATTGGTCGGCGCACCCTGCACCCGCGACGGGGACAAGACTTTCGCGGACGGTTTATTTTCGCCTGAGACGCCTTTGATTTTAGCTTGAGACGACAAGAACGTGCGATTTCGCTTTGAAAACAACGTGCTCGACGGCGACTTGCGGGAGCTCACGCGCGACGGGGCGGCCGTGCCGCTGCAGCCGCAAGTGTTCGATCTGTTGCTCTATCTGGTCGCGCAACGCGCGCGAGTGGTCAGCAAGGATGACCTGATCAGCCAGATCTGGAGCGACCGCATCGTCTCGGACTCCGCACTCAACAGCCGGATCAACGCCGCGCGCAAGGCGATCGGTGACGACGGCGTGACCCAGCGGCTGATCAAGACCATCCCGCGCAAGGGTTTTCGTTTCGTCGGGGACATCCGTGAAGACATCCGCGAAAACCCGGCAGCTTCGCCTGCGCAGGCTGAATCGGCTCCTGCCCGGCCGCGCACGGCGGCGGACCGCCCGGCTGTCGCAGTGCTCGCCTTCGAGAACATGAGCGGCGATCCCGAGCAGGATTATTTCGGCGACGGAATCAGCGAGGACATCCTGACCGCGCTGTCGAAACAGCGCTGGTTTATGGTGATCGCCCGCAATTCGTCTTTCACCTACAAGGGACGCGCGGTCCACATCAGGCAGGTCGCCGAGGAACTCGGCGTCCGCTACATCGTCGAAGGCAGCGTTCGCAAGGCGGGAAACCGGGTGCGTATCACCGCCCAGCTCAACGACGCTGCGTCAGGGAGCCATCTCTGGGCCGAACGTTATGACCGCGACTTGGTCGACGTCTTCGCCGTGCAGGACGAGATCACCAACGCGATCGTCGCAGCCATCGAGCCGCAGATCCTTGCTGCGGAGGATTTCCGCGCGAAGCGCAAGCCGCCGGCGAGCCTCGATGCATGGGACCTGCTGATGCGGGCGTTGTCGCATTACTGGCGCGTAACGCGTGGGGATCACGAGGCCGCCCGGGCGTTGCTTGAGCGCGCCATCGGGATCGACCCGAATTATGGCCAGGCCCTCTCGGTGCTGGCAGCGAACCACATGTTCGGCGTGCATCTCGGCTGGGCCGAGCTTGCCGCGGTGGCACCGGCCGCGGAAGCCGCCGCGCTCGCGGCCGTTCGCTGCGACCATGAGGACGCCTGGGCGCATGCCGCGCTCGGCAGCGTCTGCTTCTCGACCCGCAGGCTGCCCGACGCACTGTCCGAGTTCGAGCAGGCGCTCGCGCTCAATCCAAACTTCTCGCTGGCGCAGGGCTATTACGCGCTGGCCTTGTCCTATGCCGGACGCACGAAGGAGTCATTCGAGGCAGCGCAGAAGGCCATCCGGCTCTCGCCGCGCGATCCCTCGCTCGCGATCTATCACGGCATCGCCGCCTATGCGCGCTTCACCGAGCGGCACTATGACGAGGCGATCGCGCTGGCGCGCGAGGCCATCCGCCACCGCGGCGACCTCACCGGCGCCTATCGCGTGCTCGCGGTCTCCGCCGGCATGACCGGAGACGGGATGCTGGCGGAGATGGCGCTGGGCGAGCTCCGCCGCACCCAGCCCGGCATCTCGCTGCACTGGATCGCGACGCAATTGCCGTGGGCCAATGACGCTGACCGCGAGCACTATCTGGAAGGATTCCGCCGGGCGGGCCTGCGGTAGACCGCCGAAAGCCCAGCTACGTCGCGCGCTTGCCGCGCAAATGCACCACCGCCGGCTTGCCGCGACGCTGTGTCGCTAGTCGCGGCTCCATGTCGGCCAACGACCGACCCGACGACCGCCCCGGCGATAAGAGCCGATTCATCAAAATAGGACGCGCTGTACATTTTTTGTGCGAACGCTGTCGAGACTTTCATCTTGCGGCGCCGAACGGGACTGTGTGAGCCTCGACATTGGATGGGGAATGGGATGGGCCTGCCGTCGCTTTTGCGCGCGAGCGTTGCGAAGCGTCTACGGCTGGTCTCGCTTGGGAAAGATACGACATGCCAAAACGAGTGTTGCTTGGTCTCCTCCTGGCTTGCGGCCTCACGGTGCCCGCACTGGCGCAAGAGCCGAAAACGGGAGGCGTGATCAATGCCGTGATCCAGCCCGAGCCGCCCGGCCTGATGCTTGCGCAGGTCCAGAACGGCCCGACCCAGATGGTGTCGGGCAATATCTTCGAGGGGCTCTTGCGCTACAGCCCCAAGCTCGAGCCTCTGCCTGAGCTTGCCGAGAGCTGGAGCGTGAGCGAGGACGCCAAAACCTACAGCTTCAAGCTCAGGAAGGGCGTGACCTGGCATGACGGCAAGCCATTCACGGCCGCCGACGTGCTGTTCTCGATCGAGATGCTGAAGCAGACGCATGCCCGCGCCCGCACCAACCTGGCGCAGGTCGACAAGATCGAGGCACCCGACGACCATACGGTGGTCTTCACCCTGAAGCAGCCGTTCGGCCCGTTCCTCGGCATCTTCGAGGTCGGCTCGATGCCGATGGTGCCGAAGCATCTCTATGAAGGCACCGACTGGAAGACCAACCCCTACAACAACGCGCCCATCGGCACCGGCCCCTTCATGTTCAGGGAATGGCAGAAGGGCTCGTTCATCCGCCTGGTCAAGAACCCGAACTATTACGAGAAGGGCAAGCCCTATATCGACGAGATCTACTGGCAGATCATTCCCGACGCCGCGGCGCGCTCGGTGGCGTTCGAGACAGGCAAGGTCGACGTGCTGCCCGGCGGCTCGGTCGAGAATTTCGACGTGCCGCGCCTGTCCAAGCTGAAGGACACCTGCGTTACCGGCGCCGGCTGGGAGTTCTTCTCGCCGCTGGCTTGGCTGTGGCTCAACAACCGTCAGGGACCGCTCGCCGACAAGCGGGTGCGGCAGGCGATCATGTATGCGATCGATCGCGACTTCGCCAAGGACGTGATCTGGAACGGGCTCGGCAAGGTCGCGACCGGCCCGTCGGCCTCGACCATCAAATACTACACCGACGACGTGAAGAAATACCCATACGACCCGGCCAAGGCCAAGGCGCTGCTGAAGGAAGCCGGCTACAAGGGCGAGAAGATCCGCCTGCTGCCGCTCGCTTATGGCGAGACCTGGCAACGCTGGGGCGAGGCCGTGAAGCAGAACCTGCAGGACGTCGGCATCAACATCGAGACGATCGCCACCGACGTTGCCGGCGGCAACCAGAAGATCGGCGACTGGGACTACGACATCGCCTTCACCTATCTCTACCAGTATGGCGATCCCGCGCTCGGCGTCGGCCGCAACTACATCTCCAGCAACATCGCGAAGGGACAGGTCTTCAACAACGTCGAGGGCTATTCCAACCCGGAGATCGACAAGCTGTTCGCCGACGGCGCGGTTGCGACGCCGGACTCCAAGCGCAAGGAGATCTACGAGAAGGCGCAGAAGATCCTGGTCGAGGACGTGCCGGTGGCCTGGATGCTGGAGCTGCAATTCCCGACGATCACGCGGTGCAAGGTCAAGAACCTGATCACCACGGGCATCGGGGTCAATGACGGCTTCAAGGACGCATGGCTCGACAAGTGATGGGGGTGCTCCTTTCCCTTTCCCCGCTTGCGGGGAGAGGGAGCTCACCGTCACCCCGGCTCGAGTTCACGCCACAAGATATGACGCACTAGATGCTCTCCTTCGTCGCTCAGCGTGTCGTGAAGGGCGTGATCGTCCTGCTCGCGATCGTCGTTCTCAATTTCTTCCTGATCCGGCTTGCGCCCGGCGACCCCGCGATCGTGATGGCGGGCGAGGCCGGCGCCAGCGACCAGGTCTTCGTCAAGCAACTCCGGGAAAAGTTCGGCCTCGACAAGCCGCTGCCGGAGCAGCTTTTCATCTACGTCAAGGGCGTCGTCAGCCTCGACCTCGGTTTCTCTTTCCGACAGCAGGCGCCGGTCGCAAAGCTGATCGGCGAACGGCTGCCGGCGACGCTGCTGCTGACGCTGACCGCGTTTGCGATCTCGCTCATGCTCGGCATTCTCTTCGGCAGCTTCGCCGCGCGCTTTGCCGGAACCTTCCTCGACACCGCCATCACCGTGTTCGCGCTGATCTTTTACGCCATGCCGATCTTCTGGGTGGCGCTGATGGGCATCCTGCTGTTCTCGGTCACCATGGATTGGCTGCCGAGCTTCGGCTACGAGACCGTCGGCGCCAATCTCACCGGCTTCGCCCACGCGGTCGACGTCGCAAAGCACCTGATCATGCCGGCGATGACGCTCGGCCTGTTCTTCATGGCGACTTATACCCGCATGACGCGCGCCTCGATGCTGGAGGTGAAGCGGCTCGATTTCGTCAAGACGGCGCGCGCCAAGGGTCTCTCGGATGCTGTGATCCAGCGCCGCCACGTGCTGCGCAATGCGCTGCTGCCTGTGGTGACGCTCGCCGGCGTGCATTCCGGCACCTTGATCGGCGGTGCCGTCATCACCGAGACCGTGTTCGCCTGGCCCGGGATCGGCCGCCTGATGTACGACGCGCTGCTCCAACGCGACTACAATCTGCTGCTCGGCGTCTTCGTGATCTGCTCCGCCATGGTGCTGATCTTCAACCTCATCACCGACCTCGTCTATCGCCTGGTCGATCCGCGCATCGAATTCGCCTCATGAAACAGTTCTGGAAATCGATGCTGAAGAGCCCGAGCGGCGTCATCGGGCTCGTCATCCTGTTCCTCGCGATCGCGGTCGCCTTGTTCGGACCGATGTTCTTCCCGAACTCGCCCTGGCGCATGGTGCAGCGGCCGTTCCTGCCGCCGTTCACGCTGTCGACCGTGCCACTCGGCACCGACGCGCTCGGCCGCGACGTCTTTGCCGGCATGATCTTCGGCGCACGCGTCTCGCTGCTGGTCGGCCTGGTCTCGACGCTGGTCGCGCTGGTCGTCGGCGTGCCGATCGGGGCGATGGCCGGCTATTTCGGCGGCAAGGTCGACGACGCCTTGATGCGCTTCACCGAATTCTTCCAGACCATTCCGAGCTTCGCGCTGGCGATCGTCCTGGTCGCAATCCTTCAGCCGTCGATCTATTCGATCGTGGCCTCGATCGCCTTGGTGAGCTGGCCGCCGGTGGCGCGCCTCGTGCGCGGCGAGGTGCTGTCGCTGCGCACGCGCGAATATGTCCAGGCCGCGGTGGTTACCGGCCAGAGCAACAGCTGGATCATCCTGCGCGAGATCCTGCCGAACGCACTGTCGCCGGTGATCGTGCTGGCCTCGTTGATGGTGGCGACCGCAATCCTGCTGGAATCCTCGCTGTCATTCCTCGGCCTCGGCGATCCCAATCTGATCTCCTGGGGCTACATGGTCGGCGCCGGCCGCACGGTGATCCGGCAGGCCTGGTGGATCACTGTGTTTCCCGGCGTCGCCATCCTGATCTCGGTGCTCGGCCTCAATCTGATCGGCGAAGGCCTCAACGACGCGCTCAATCCGCGCCTGTCGCGGGAGGGCCGTTGATGATGACCGCTCCGCCCGCCGTCTCGATCAGGAACCTGAGGATCGCGCTGCCCAAGGGCGCCGAGCGTCCGTTCGCCGTCGACGGGGTCTCGCTCGATTTGCGGCCCGGGAAGATCGTCTGCGTGGTCGGCGAGTCCGGCTCCGGCAAGTCGATGTGCGCGCATGCGTTGATGGGCCTGCTGCCGGACACGGTGTCGGTCACATCAGGCGAGATACAGTTCGAGGGCCGCGACCTCCTCAAGCTCGACGACGACGGCTGGCGCGACCTGCGCGGCCGCCGGCTCGCGATGATCTTCCAGGAGCCGATGACCGCGCTCAATCCGTTGATGCGGATCGGCGATCAGATGGCGGAGATGTTCGAGGCGCACGGCCTGCTGACGCCGAAGGAGCGGCGCGCGAAAGCGCTCGCCTTGGCGCGCGAGGTCGGCCTGCCCGACCCCGAGCGCATCGTGCGTGCCTATCCGCACCAGCTCTCCGGCGGCCAGCGCCAGCGCGCCATGATCGCGATGGCGCTGGCGCTCGAGCCGGCCGTGCTGGTCGCGGACGAGCCGACCACCGCGCTCGACGTCACCACGCAGGCGCAGATCCTGAAGCTGATCCGCAATCTCCAGCGCAACCGCAACATGGCGGTGATGTTCATCACCCACGACTTTGGCGTGGTCGCCGACATCGCGGACCAGGTCGTGGTGCTCCGGCATGGCAAGGTGGTCGAGGAAGGCCCGGCGGCGACCATATTCAGCGGGCCGCAGCACGACTACACCAAGGCCCTGCTCGCCGCCGTGCCGTCGATGGATCCGCCCGTCCGCACGCCGCTGGATGACCAGGCGCGGGCGGTCGAGGTGATCGGGCTGGACAAGACTTATGTCACCTCAGGCGGCTGGTTTCGCGAGGACCGCCGCGTCGATGCGGCGCGCGCGGTCAATTTCAACATCCTCAAGGGCGAGACGCTCGGCCTCGTCGGCGAATCCGGCTCCGGCAAATCGTCGGTCGCGCGCCTCGTGATGCGGTTGATCGAGGCCGATCGCGGCACGGTGCGGATCGGCGAGACCGACCTCACCTCGCTGTCCGGCAAGGCGCTGCGCGCCGAGCGCCATCGCATCCAGATGATCTTTCAGGATCCGTTCGCCTCGCTCAATCCGCGTCGCAAGATCGGTCACATCATCGCCGACGGGCCGATCGCGGCCGGCACCGATCCGCGGGTTGCATTCGACCGCGCCCGCGATCTCCTCAGGATGGTCGGCCTGGACGCCGGCGCGCTCGAACGCTATCCGCACGAATTCTCCGGTGGCCAACGCCAGCGCATCGGCATTGCGCGCGCGCTCGCGCTCGAACCCGAGATCATCGTCGCGGACGAGGCCGTCTCCGCACTCGACGTCTCCGTGCAAGCGCAAGTGTTGAATCTGCTCGAAGATCTCAAGGCGCGGCTCGGCCTCTCGATGCTGTTCATCACCCACGACTTGCGCGTCGCCGCACAGATCTGTGATCGGATAGCAGTGATGCAACGCGGCGCCATCGTGGAGCTGAAGCCCACCGCGCAACTCTTTGCCGCGCCCGAGCATGCCTACACGCGCGAGTTGCTCGCGGCAGTGCCGGGACGAAAGGAACGAGCACCGGCGGCATGAGACGGGTTTCGTTCCGGTATCCGGCTCCGCTGTAGGAACGAAACAATCACGGGCATTTTATCCCTCGTGACCGACCGGACGGCAGCGAACGCAAGGTCGGCACCCCACATCCGAATGAAATGATTTCCATCATCTGATGATGGATGTTGCGATTAATTGGAGCCGACATGGGCCAGGTTATTCAGTTTGTCTCGAAGTCCGAGCGCGAGCGCATTCGTCTCATCCAGGAGGCACGCGCGATCTATGACAGCATCTTCCCGTCGGCTGATTCAGCAGGAAGCCCGCAGCAGAAGGCGATCGGTAGCGCGACCGGCGGCGACGTAGGAAATCTGGCGTGATCAAGATCATCGCCGTGCTGTGCAGTCTCTCGGCTCCGGGAAATTGTCACGAGCAGATCGTCACCACGTCGGACTTCGCCGACGTCTCGCTGCAATCGTGCCTGATGGGCGCGCCCCAGCTCGCCGAATGGATGAACCAGCATCCGGCCGAGCGCTTGGCGGGGTGGCGCTGCGTGATCGGGCAGCAGGCCCGCAGGGGCATCTGAGGTCCGAAGGGCGTCAAGGGCTGCTCACCGGAGGGCACGATCGCGTGAATCGTGACGGCGGCACTTCTCCAAGCTAGTATTGCATTCAGCTGCTTGGCAGAGGGGAAAGCCGGATGGAGGTCGCCAGCCTCGTTCTTC
This sequence comes from Bradyrhizobium sp. CCGE-LA001, assembly GCF_000296215.2. Classification (NCBI taxonomy): domain Bacteria; kingdom Pseudomonadati; phylum Pseudomonadota; class Alphaproteobacteria; order Hyphomicrobiales; family Nitrobacteraceae; genus Bradyrhizobium; species Bradyrhizobium sp. CCGE-LA001. Next base: position 7,432,727 of record NZ_CP013949.1, read on the forward strand.
CCGTGTTCGCGATCATCGTCACGGGCTGGCTCGCGGGCGAGCTGGGCTATCTCTCGCGCGCGCTGGCCGACGCCTTGGTGCATTTCGCCTACAACGTGGCGATGCCGGCGCTGCTGATCGTCACCATCGCCCAGGAGCCGGCACGTAATCTGCTGGAATGGCGCTTCCTGCTCGCATTCGGCGGCGGTTCGCTGATCTGCTTCGTGCTGGTCTTCCTGGCAGTCCGCGCCGGCGGAAAGCGTGATCTTGCCAGCAGCACCATCCATGGCATGGCGGCGGCGATGACCAACACCGGCTTCGTCGCGCTGCCGATCCTGCACGCGATCTACGGTCAGCCCGCCGTGTTGCCCGCCGCAGTGGCGACGGTGTTCGTGGCCGCCGTGATGTTTCCGATCACGGTGATCCTGCTGGAGTGGGACGCGCGCGGTCCCGCGCATTCGGCAGGGTTGGCGAAGCAGATCCTGCTCAATCCGATGGTGCTGTCGACGCTCGTCGGTCTGGTATGGGCGATTACCGGCTTGCCGATTCCACCGCCGGTCGTCGTCTATCTGAACATGATTGCCGCTGCGCTCACGCCCTGCGCGCTATTCGCCATCGGACTCGGTCTGTCCGTCGACGGCCTGCGATCCAGTTTGAAGGCCTCGTTTGCGCTCGCGGCCGTGAAGCTGGTGGTCATGCCGCTGATCGTCTACGGGCTCTGTGTGGTTCTGAGCCTCGCGCCTCTCTACACGGTCGCCGCCGTCGTCTGCGCGGCCGTGCCGACGGCAAAAACCGTGTATGTCCTCGCGCACGAGCACAAGGTCGAGGAGAGACTGGTTGCAGCGACCGTCTCGATCACGACGATGCTGTCGGTCGCGACGTTGTTGATCGCGCTCTATCTGCTCTCGGGGTCGGCGAGCGGTGGACGCTGACGCTCTCTACCTCGTGGTATTGCTCCAGGTGGGAACCGAGTTGGTCACGCCGACCGAGGGCCAATTGTAGGTGCCGATCGATGGCGCCGTGACGGTGCCGGCCGTCTGTCCGGACGATCCATAGGACGCGCGCGGCTGCGCGGCCGGCGCTCCGGCACCGCCATAGGTCGGCGCCACCACACCCGTGCTGTAAGATCGGCTCGTCGACCTGACCTTCTTCGCTTCAGCCGCGAAAGGCGCGGCAAGAACTCCGGTCGCGACGAGCGCGGCGATGGCGAGTTTGATGGTTTTCATGGCAGATCCTTTCGCCCGGTTCGCACCCCGATATGCCAAGTGTTCATTCGTCGGGATAATTTCCATGGGCCTCCATTCATAACTCCGTGCGCGGACGAAGGTGCCGGAACGAAGGGCGCGCGAGCACGCCGCCTTCGGATGGACCCGAATCAGCGCTAGTGCATTGCGCTCAGTGACTTCCCTGGACCCCAAGCAGCATGACCGGCGCCGAACTGAAGCAACTTCGCAACGACCTCTCCGACGCGCTCGATCGCAAGCTTACCGCAGCCGACATGGCCAAGCTGTGCGGATTGCCCGAGAAGGGCGGCGCCGACACCATCCGGCGCTGGGAGGTGAGCGGCCCGACGCCAGCGGCGACCAAGGTGCTGCGCGTGCTCGCAATGGCGAGCGAGCGCTATCCGATCCTGGAGAAGTTCGACATCTTCGATCGCCACGACGTGCGCGAGCAAGACCGGCCGGCGAAGCGCGCCGCCTTTCGCGCGCAGATGCGCGATGAGGCGCTGCGGCGTCTTGGTTAACAAGAGCGGCGCGCAAGTTACCCGAGATGGGTGAGGTTAAGCCTTTCTTCACCACTTCTTAAGCCGTCATTAAGCACGAAAAGCATTTGCGGCCCAACAAGTTAGGTTGAGTGCCGCTGTGCCACGGATGTGACAGCATTTTCGTCAAAAGCGGGCTATCTGCAAAACCAACGCAGCGCGGAAAGCGCGCCTGCCGGGGACATTGAGTGCTGGAGTTCAAGACGATGAAGAAGATTCTGTTTGCGACCGTTGCGCTGCTCGTGGTGGGCGCGGCTGCGCCCGCCGTGGGCGCTGATCTCGGAAACCGCAACTATTACAAGACGCCCGCGCCGGCCTATGCCGCGCCGATCTACAACTGGACGGGCTTCTATCTCGGCGCCCATCTCGGCGGCGCATTCTCCAGCGACAACAATTTCAGCGGCCTGTCGACGGGCAACAACGGCAATGGCCGCTTCCTCGGCGGCGTGCAGGTCGGCGCGGACTGGCAGGTCAATCCGAACTTCGTCGTCGGCGTCGAAGGCCAGTACTCCTGGCTGTCCGGCAGCGTTGGCGCGGTGTTCCCGGGCGGCGTGGCCTATATCAACGACCAGCGCGGCCTCGGCTCGATCACCGGCCGCGTCGGCTACACCTGGGGTCCGGGCCTCGTCTACGTGAAGGGCGGTTATGCCTATTCGGACAACAACGAGAGGGTGACGGTGGGCGGCGTGCCGACCGGCTTCATCATCGATGGCGATCACCGCAACGGCTACACCGTCGGCGCCGGTCTCGAATACATGTTCGCCCCGAACTGGTCGGCCAAGGCCGAGTACCAGTACTACAATTTCGGCGACGCGCGCTTCGTCGCGGGCCCGCTGGCCGGTACCGGCAACTTCACCACCGACGACCACACCGTCAAGGCGGGCGTCAACTACCGCTTCAACTGGGCCAGCCCGGCGGTTGCGCGCTACTGAGCGGTTACCAAGTTCTTTCTGCGAAACAGGGCCGGCGATCTCGCCGGCCCTTCTTTTTTCGCTCTGCGGAACGAACCCAAGCGTTTGCGCCAATTGCGATTTTTTAACCGGCACCGCCGATACTGCCGCCCACAAAGATAAGATAGAGCTGGGGGAATTTTCGATGGCGATCCGTTTGGGTTTGGGCCGTTTTCGGCCGCGCTTCAAAATGCCGACTTGGGGCGTGCGCGGGAGCTTGTTCGCGGCCTTCGCGGTGATCGCCGGCATGGGCCTCGTGATCTCGGCCGGCGCCGGCCTAGTGCTGCAGAATCTCAACGGACGCATGACCGAACTGAGCGGGCGGGACATTCCGCGCCTGGCCGCCAGCCTGCAATTGTCGGCCCTGAGCGCGAGCCTTGCGGCCCAGGGCCCTGCCCTGCTCGCAGCTCAGAGCGAGGATGCCCTGAACGAGCGCACCAAGAAGCTCAGGGAATTGCAGGAGCAGACGCAGCAGAAGCTCAATGAGATCATCGAGCTCGGCGGCGACAAGGCGATCGTCTCCGGGCTCAGCGAGACCATGAAGAGCATCAACGAGGCGGCCCAGAGCCTGGCCAAGGCGGCCCGCGAACGGCTGGATATCGCCGCGCTCCATGACAAGCAGTATGACGCACTGCGCAGCGCGCAGGGCGCGTTCGTCGGCGCCGCCAGTCCGGCGATGCTGGACGCGCAGACCCGGGTCAACGCCATTCTCGGCTCGGCCGACATGTCCGCCGCAGACGCCACCGACGCCGCACAATCGGTCGGCCAGCTCGGCAACGTCGTCGCCAGCGGCAATCTTGCGGCTGCCAATATGAGCGCGGCGCTGTCGGCGAACACGAGCGACAAGCTCGACGACATTCAGAAGGAATTCAAGACGGCGCAAGGGCGCCTGCGGTCCAACCTCGATCTGTTGCCGGACAACCAGGGCAACAAGATGCTGCGCGAGACGGCGGAAAAGCTGCTCGCGCTCGGCACCGGCAAGACCGGCGTGTTCAACCTGCGTGAGAAGGAGCTCGACTCCATCGACTACGGCCAGACCATCCTGGACGAGACCCGCAAGCTCAACGTCGGTCTCGGCATCAGCGTGCAGCAGCTCGTCGACGGCGTGCAGAAGGAGACCAACGCCTCGACCGCCCAGGCAGGGCAGCAGATCTCGCTCGCGACGACGGTGATGCTGGCGATGGGCGCCCTGATGCTGGTCGGCTCGGCCCTGTTCGTCTGGCTCTATGTCGGCCGCAACATCCTGCGCCGCATCAGCGGTCTTCATCGCGCCATGCAGCTGCTGTCGGCCGGCGATCTCGACACCGAGATCGCGCGCTCCAAGCACAATGACGAGATCGGCGCGATGAATGACACGCTGACCGTATTCCGCGACAGCATGATCGAGGCCCGGGCGCTCGCCGGCGAGCAGGACAAGGACCGCGTCGCCAAGGCCGAGCGTGCCGCGCGGATGGAGGCGAAGATCGCCGAGTTCGAAAGCACGGTCCGCTCCGCGCTCGACAATTTGGCGCAATCGGCCAATTCGATGCAGTCGACCGCGCAGAGCATGTCGACCACCGCCGACCAGTCCAACGCGCTGGTGAACGCGGTCGCCTCCGCCGCGGAGGAGACCTCGGTCAACGTGCAGACCGTGTCGGCCGGCACCGAGCAATTGTCGTCCTCGATCAACGAGATCAGCCGCCAGGTGGTCACTTCGGCGGAGATCGCCAAGAAGGCGGTCGACGAGGCCGGCGCCACCGATACGACAGTGCAGAGTCTGGCCGACAGCGCGAGCCGCATCAGCGTCGTCGTCGATCTGATCCAGACCATCGCCTCGCAGACCAATCTGCTCGCGCTCAACGCCACCATCGAGGCGGCGCGCGCGGGCGAGGCCGGCCGCGGCTTCGCGGTGGTCGCCTCCGAGGTGAAGAGCCTCGCGAGCCAGACCGCCAAGGCGACGGAGGAGATCCGCACCCAGATCGCCAGCATGCAGGAGATCACGACCACGGCGGTCGGCGCCATCCAGGGCATTGGCCGGATCATCGGCGAGATCAACGACGTCACCACGACGATCGCAGCCGCCGTCGAGGAGCAAGGCGCCGCCACCCGCGAGATCGCCCGCAACATCCAGCATGCCGCCGGCGGCACCAGCGAGGTCTCCAGCAACATCGTCGGCGTCTCCACCGCCTCCGCCGAGGCCGGCGCCGCCGCCTCCGAGGTGCTGGGCGCGTCCGACGCATTGCGCCGCGAGGCCGACCTGCTGCGCGGGGAAATCGACGCGTTCCTCAACAACATGCGGGCAGCCTGATCGTCAGCCGGGGTTTGCGCTGATGCGCGCCCCGGAATGACTGCGTTTTCGACCAGCTTCAAACCGAGACGCGGAAAATTCCTGCCGGTATGACGGCCATGCGGCCGCCGGCAGGCATCCTTTTCGGCTGGCGCGCCGCGCGCGGCGGGTTTAAGCCGGTAGCATGAACGCGAAAACCGACATCGCGCAGTCCTCGGCCGAGGCCTTGCGCTACCCCTGGGAGCAGCATCCCGGCCCCGAACAGGTGGTCGAGGTGCGGCCCGGCGTGCTGTGGGCGCGGCTGAAGCTGCCGTTCCGCCTCAACCACGTGAACATCTACCTGCTCGCCGATGGCGACGGCTACGCGATGATTGATGCCGGCTTCGGCAACGAAGAGACGATCGAGGCCTGGACGAAGCTGTTCGACGGGCCGCTGAAGGGCGTCAACATCACGCGCCTGATCGTCACGCATTCGCACCCAGACCATGTCGGGCTCGCGGGGTGGATCGTCGAACGGTTCAATTGCCCGCTGGTGATGTCGCAGGTCGAATATCTGCAATCGGTCTATCACCAGAACCGCGGCACCGAAGAGCGGCGCGAGGCGCAGCGGCTGTTCTTCCGCCGTCATGGCATGGACGAGTCGCTCACCGAAAAGCTGCTCGGTCGCGGCCAGGACTATCTCAAGCGCGTCTCGGTGCTGCCGCCGTCCTACCGACGGATCTCCCATGGCGACGACGTCGTGATCGGCTCGCGCCGCTTCAAGGTGATCACCGGCGGCGGCCACGCGCTCGACCAGGTGATGCTGTATTGTGCCGACGACAAGCTGTTCCTCTCCGCCGACCAGGTGCTGAGCAAGATTTCGCCGAATGTCAGCGTCTGGGCGGTCGAGCCCGACCAGAACTCGCTGGGCGAATATCTGGCCTCGCTCGCCAGCCTCACCACGACGCTTCCCTACGACGTGCTGGTGCTGCCCGGCCATGGCGTGCCGTTCTATGGGCTCAAGACCCGCATCAAGCAACTCGCCGATCATCACGAGGAGCGTTGCCGCCTGATCGCGGAGGCCTGCCGCGAGGTGCCGCAGACCTCGCGCGCCCTCGTGCCCGTCGTGTTCAACAAGCACGTGCTGGACGAGCACCAGATGGGCTTCGCCGCGGGCGAGCTCGTCGCCCATGTCAACTACATGATCGTCGAGGGCCGGCTGACGGCGGAGACGCAAGACGGCGTGCTGCAGTTTCGGACAACGTGATTTTTCGCCTCTCCCCGCAAGCGAGGTGAGGGAGCGGATCTCATTTCATATTTGCAATCGCGTGCAGCGCCGCAATGTAGCCGAACGGTCCCAGCCCGCAGATCACGCCGGTCGCTACGAACGAGATCTTCGAGTGGCGGTGATATTCGTCGCGGGCGTGGATGTTGGAGATGTGGACTTCCAGCACCGGGCCTTCGAACGTCTTGATCGCGTCCATGATCGCCACCGAGGTGAAGGAAAAGCCTGCCGGATTGATGATGATCGCGTCGGCATCCTGCCGCGCCGACTGAATCAGATCGACCAGCGCGCCCTCATGGTTGGACTGGTGGAAGGCGAGCGCGAGCCCGAGCTTCGCGGCGACTTCCTCGCAGCTCGCATTGATCTGCGCCAGCGTCGTGGTGCCGTAGATGTGCGGCTCGCGGATGCCGAGCATGTTGAGGTTGGGACCGTTCAGGATCATCACGCGTTGCATCGGAGCTTCCTTTCACATGTCGGCTTTCATCTGGGCCGCGTCGGTGCGACCGGCGCCGCGATCATGGACGACAGCCGCGCCATGGACAAAATGTCCATGCCAGCCCCTGCCACCCCCGGGAAACTCCGGTCCCCCACAGGCCGTGCTAGGCGCTTGATGCAAATCAACAATCGCCGCCGGCCGGGCGTTATCAATTGGCACGCCCGCCTCGCCTCAAATGTGCGCAGGCGCATAGACATCGGAGCTGGAAAAGCTCTAAAAAATGAACGGCCGCCTCGGGCCAGGTTCCGCTGCAGGTTTTGCCGATGGATTACAACCAGTTCTTCAATTCCGCCCTCGACCGTCTCCATACCGAGCGGCGCTACCGTGTGTTCGCCGATCTCGAGCGCACGGCCGGCCGGTTCCCGCATGCGGTCTGGCATTCGCCCAAGGGCCGGCGCGACGTCGTGATCTGGTGCTCGAACGACTATCTCGGCATGGGCCAGCACCCGAAGGTGGTCGGCGCCATGGTCGAGACTGCAACGCGCGTCGGCACCGGCGCAGGCGGCACCCGTAACATCGCCGGCACGCATCATCCGCTGGTGCAACTCGAAGCCGAGCTCGCCGACCTTCACGGCAAGGAAGCCGCGCTGCTGTTCACCTCGGGCTATGTCTCGAACCAGACCGGCATCGCCACCATCGCAAAACTCATTCCGAACTGCCTGATCCTCTCGGACGAGCTCAACCACAATTCGATGATCGAGGGCATCCGCCAGTCCGGCTGCGAGCGGGTCGTGTTCCGCCACAACGATCTTGCCGATCTCGAAGACAAGCTGAAGGCTGCGGGTGCGAACCGGCCCAAGCTGATCGCCTGCGAGAGCCTTTACTCGATGGACGGCGACGTCGCGCCGCTGGCGAAGATCTGCGATCTCGCCGAGAAATATGGCGCGATGACCTATGTCGACGAGGTTCACGCCGTCGGCATGTACGGCCCGCGCGGCGGCGGCATCGCCGAGCGCGACGGCGTCATGCATCGCATCGACATCCTCGAGGGAACGCTGGCCAAGGCGTTCGGCTGCCTCGGCGGCTACATCGCCGGCAACGGCCAGATCATCGACGCCGTGCGCTCCTACGCGCCGGGCTTCATCTTCACCACCGCGCTGCCGCCGGCGATCTGCTCGGCCGCGACCGCTGCGATCAAGCATCTGAAGACCTCGAACTGGGAACGTGAGCGCCACCAGGACCGCGCCGCCCGGGTCAAGGCGATCCTCAATGCGGCGGGCCTGCCGGTGATGTCGAGCGACACCCATATCGTGCCGCTGTTCGTCGGCGATCCCGAAAAGTGCAAGCAAGCCTCCGACCTGCTGCTCGAGGAGCACGGCATCTACATCCAGCCGATCAACTATCCGACCGTCGCCAAGGGCACCGAACGGCTGCGCATCACGCCCTCGCCCTACCACGACGACGGCCTGATCGATCAGCTCGCCGAGGCCCTGCTGCAAGTCTGGGATCGTCTCGGCCTGCCGCTGCGCCAGAAGTCGCTGGCGGCGGAGTAGCTCCGGGTCGTCCTGGCGAAAAGCCAGGACCCATTACCCCGATTGCGGATTGTCCAGGCCGCTGGAGCTATCGCGTGCCCACAGACGGCATCCTGTGGTTACAAGTCCTGGCTTTCCGCGAGGAACACCCGGACTTCCCACCTTAACGACAACCCCAGTTCCTCCGCCTACACGGTATTTCGCTGTCGCCTCCCCCCGCCCAACGCGCTAGATTTGCAGGGAAAATGGGATCGGGCGCGCGCGCCCAGGGAGACACACGCTCGCCATGCTGCACGATTGGGGCGTGATCGCCGCCGCCTTCGGCTACATCGGCTTTCTGTTCCTGGTGGCGAGCCACGGCGACCGCCGCTCGCTGGCCGGCCCTGGCCGTGCGTCCGGGCTGATCTACCCGCTGTCGCTGGCGATCTACTGCACCTCCTGGACCTTCTTCGGCTCGGTGGGCTTCGCCACCCGCACCTCGACCGACTTCCTGGCGATCTATGTCGGCCCCATCCTGATGATCGGGCTCGGCGCCGGCGTGCTCCGGCGCGTGATCCAGCTGGCCAAGGCCCACAACATCACCTCGATCGCCGATTTCATCGGCGCACGCTACGGCAAGAGCCAGGCGGTAGCGGCCACCGTAGCGCTGATCGCCATCATCGGCTCGGTGCCCTACATCGCGCTCCAGCTCAAGGCGGTGGCCTCCTCGCTCGGTACGATCCTGAGCGAAGACCAGGCCTTCTCCCACATCCCGATCCTCGGCGACATGGCGCTGATGGTGACGCTGGCAATGGCGGCCTTCGCGGTGCTGTTCGGCACCCGCCAGACCGACGCCACCGAGCACCAGCACGGCCTGATGCTGGCGATCGCAACCGAATCCATCATCAAGCTGGTCGCCTTCCTCGCCGCCGGCATCTTCGTCACCTTCTGGATGTTCTCGCCGCAGGAATTGATCGAGCGCGCGATGAAGACGCCGGAGGCGGTGCGCGCCATCAACTACTCGCCGTCGATCGGCAACTTCCTCACCATGACGCTGCTGTCGCTGTGCGCGATCATGCTGCTGCCGCGCCAATTCCATGTCAGCGTGGTGGAGAATTCGTCCGACGCCGAGGTCGGCCGCGCGCGCTGGCTGTTCCCGCTCTATCTCGTCGCCATCAATCTGTTCGTGATCCCGATCGCGCTGGCCGGTCTCGTCACCTTCCCGTTCGGCGCCGCCGATCCCGATATGTACGTGCTCGCCCTGCCGATCGAGTACGGCGCGGACCTGCTCAGCGTCGTGGTCTTCGTGGGCGGGCTGTCGGCCGCGACCGCCATGGTGATCGTCGAATGCGTCGCGCTCTCCATCATGGTCTCGAACGACCTCGTGGTGCCCCTGGTGCTGCAACGGCGCCCGGAAGGTCGCACCGGCGGCGCCGATTTCAGCGACTTCCTGCTGCGCTCGCGGCGGCTTGCAATCTTCGCCATCATGGTGATGGCGTATTTCTACTACCGCGCCCTCGGCAACACCCAGCTTGCCGCGATCGGCCTGTTGTCCTTTGCCGCCATCGCCCAGCTCGCACCGAGCTTCTTCGGCGGACTGTTGTGGCGGCGCGCGACCGCGCGGGGCGCGATCGGCGGCATGCTGGTCGGCTTCCTGGTGTGGCTCTACACGCTGTTCTTGCCGAGCTTCATGGACGCCTCGACGTCAGGCATCCTGTGGCTCCAGCACGGCCCGTTCGGGATCGAGGCGCTGCGGCCGCAGGCGCTGTTCGGCGCCGACCTGCCGCCGCTGATGCACGGCGTCATCTGGTCGCTGTCTCTCAACGTCCTCACTTATGTGCTGCTCTCGCTGGCACGCCGGCCGTCTTCCATCGAGCTCGTGCAGGCCGATCTGTTCGTGCCCAACACACTCGCGCCCATCACGCCGAGCTTCCGCCGCTGGCGCACCACCGTCACCGTGCAGGACATCCAGACCACGGTGGCGCAATATCTCGGGCCCGACCGCGCGCGGCATTCGTTCGAGGCCTTCTCGGCGCGGCGTAACGTCCGGCTCGAGCCGGGGGCGCCCGCGGATTTCGAGCTGTTGCAGCACGCCGAGCACCTGATCGCCTCCTCGATCGGCGCGGCCTCCTCGCGACTCGTGATGTCGCTGCTGCTGCGCAAGCGGACAGTCTCGGCGAAGGCCGCACTGAAGCTGCTCGACGATTCCCATGCGGCGCTGCACTTCAACCGCGAGATCCTCCAGACCGCGCTCAATCACGTGCGCCAGGGCATCGCGGTGTTCGATGCCGATCTGCAGCTGATCTGCTCCAATCGGCAGTTCGGCGACCTCCTCAACGTTCCCCCGCATTTCGTCCAGTTCGGCACGCCGCTTCGCGAAATCCTGGAATTCATCGGCGTCGCTGATCCGGACGACCCGGTCGAGCGCGAATCCATGCTGGAGCGGCGGCTGGCCGCCTACACCACCGACAGCGAGCCCTATCTCGAACGCCTGCCGGATCGCCACATGGTGATCGAGGTGCTCACCAACCACATGCCCGGCGGCGGCTTCGTCATCACCTTCACGGACGTCACACCGACATTCGAGGCGGCGGAAGCACTGGAGCGGGCCAACGCGACGCTGGAAAAGCGTGTCCGCGATCGCACCGAGGAGCTGACGCGGCTGAATTCGGAGCTGGCGCAGGCCAAGAGCACGGCGGAGGATGCCAGCATCTCCAAGACGCGCTTCCTCGCCGCCGCCAGCCACGACATTCTGCAGCCGTTGAACGCGGCGCGGCTCTACGTCACCAGCCTCGTCGAGCGCCAGCACAATGGCGAGGAGACGCGGCTGGCCGAGAACATCGACGAATCTTTGCAGGCAATCGAGGAGATCCTGGGCGCGCTGCTCGACATCTCCAGGCTCGACGCCGGCGCGATGACGACCTCGATCACGAGCTTCAAGATGGCCGATCTGATGCGCTCGCTGGAGATCGAGTTCGCGCCGATTGCGCGCGCCAAGGGCCTGGAGCTCACCTTCGTGCCCTGCTCGCTCCCGGTCGAGTCGGACCGGCTGCTGCTGCGGCGCCTGCTCCAGAACCTGATCTCCAACGCGATCAAATACACCCCGCGCGGGCGGGTGCTGGTCGGTTGCCGCCGCCGGGGTTCGTCGCTGAAGATCTCCGTCTACGACACCGGCGTCGGCATCCCGCCGGTCAAGCGCGGCGAGATCTTCAAGGAATTCCATCGCCTCGAGCAGGGCGCGCGAATCGCACGCGGCCTCGGCCTCGGGCTCTCGATCGTCGAGCGGCTGGCGCGGGTGCTCAAGCACGGCATCGCCATCGACAGCAATAGAAGCGGCGGCTCGGTGTTCTCCGTGACGGTGCCGACGGCGAAGGCGGTCACCCACACCGCGGCCGTGACCAGCGCGACGCCGCTGGCGCGCACGCCGATCTCGGGCGCGCTGATCGTCTGCATCGAGAACGATGCGGCGATCCTCGACGGCATGCGCACGCTGTTGAAGGCCTGGGATGCCGAGGTGATCGCCGTCGCCGATCCCGAAGGCGCGATCGCCGCGATCGAAGCAGCCGGTCGTCGCGTCACCGGCCTCCTCGTCGACTATCACCTCGACCGCGGTAACGGCATCGCCGCGATCCGCGAGATCCGCCGCCGCTTCGGCGACGGCATTCCCGCGATCCTGATCACCGCCGACCGCAGCCCCGCCGTGCAGATTGCCGCGCGCGACGAGAAGGTCGCCGTGCTCAACAAGCCGGTGAAGCCGGCCTCGCTCCGCGCCCTGCTCGGCCAGTGGCGCACGCAGCAGATGGTGGCGGCGGAGTGAGGGCGCGGAGATCAGTAGTCGGTCGAGACGCTGAGCGGTCGCCACGTCTCGAGCTCTTCGAGACGAAGCCTATCGGCCGCGGCGATCGCATTCACGGCATCGCTGCCGAGCGCGATCCGCAGAGGCGGACGGTTCATGTCCGCAAGCTTCAACACGACGGCCGCGGCCTTGGCGGGGTCGCCGGGCTGGCGGCCATCGTAATCGCGCTGCATCCTGATCGCAGCACCGACCACGGCATCGTACTCCGGGCGTCCTTCGTCCGCTGCGTGCGCGGCCTGGGCAAAGCCGGTGCGGAAACCGCCGGGCTCGACGATCGTCACGTGCACGCCGATCAACGCCATTTCGCGCGCTAGCGATTCCGAAAAGCCCTCGATTCCCCATTTCGCGGCTGAATAAGCCGCACGTGCCGGGGCACCGATCCGGCCGCCGACGGACGAGACCTGCACGATATGCCCGCTGCGCTGCCGACGCAGCACCGGGATCGCCGCCTTGGTGACGATGATGGTGCCGATCAAATTCGCCTCGATCTGCCGCCGGAACGAGTCCAGGCTGGTGTCCTCGACCGACCCGAGATCGCCGTAACCGGCATTGTTTACGACGACATCGACGCCGCCGAACGTCTCCACGGCGAGACCGACCGCCGCATGCGCTGCCGCCTCATCGGTCACGTCGAGTGTTGCCAGTCGAAGCCTTTCACCGAAACGCCCAAGTAACGGTTCGAGCGGCTTTGGGTCCCGCGCCGACGCGAGCACGCGATTCCCCGCCCCGAGTGCGGCTTCCACGATGGAGCGGCCAAGTCCACGCGAGGCGCCGCTGACGAACCATGTCTTCATGACGGTCGCCTCAAGGCGCGAGCCGCGTGAAGACGTAATCGCGTGCCTTGGCCCGCGCTTCATGGCACGCGAAGCAGGTGCGGTGCTGGGCCTCGTCCACCGGCTTGCCGTTGATGAAGCGGCCGAAGCCCCAGCCGCCTGTCGCGGCATATTTCTTGGAATCCTTCACCATCACCTGGACGGTGGTGGCGGCACCGGGAATCGTCGCGGACGCGAACTCCGGCGACTGTTTCCGCTTCCAGGCACGCTTGACCAGGATGGTGCCATCAGGGAACGGAAGCTTGCCGGCTTGATACGCATCGATCGCAGTCTGGTTGCCGATCACGGCGCGAAGCTCGTCGAGCGGCGCCGCCTCTTCGGCCGGCGCGATCAGCTCCCACTGCTTGTAGCCGGGAGGAATCGTGACGCCGAAGATCGGCGAGGCATCGGCGGCGCTCTTTTCCCCCGGGCCCTCCGCAGACGCGATCGTGACGAGATACGGCACACAGGTCAGGAGCACGACGATCAGGATCGCGGCGAGCACGATCAGCGTGGCGTAAGGAGATTTCTTTGTCTCGGGTTCGGCGGGTGTCATGACGTCTCATCAAGCTGGTTACAACGGGCGATCCTCGGTCCAGCCTGGCTGGACCGAGGTGCTGACAGATGCTCAGGCGCCATCGGCGTCGATGACGGCCTTGGCGAAGGCTTCCGGTGCTTCCTGCGGCAGATTGTGGCCGATGCCGCCGGTGATCAGGCGGAATTCGTAGCGGCCCGAGAACTTCTTGGCATAGGCGCTCGGATCGGGATGCGGGGCGCCGTTGGCGTCGCCCTCCATCGTGATCGTCGGCACGTCGATGACGGGAGCCGCCGCGAGCTTCTTTTCGAGATGGTCGTATTTTGCCTCGCCCTGCGCGAGCCCCAGGCGCCAGCGATAATTGTGGATCGTGATCGCGACATGATCCTTGTTATCGAGCGCCGCGGCGCTTCGATTGAAGGTGGCGTCGTCGAACTTCCACTGCGGCGATGCCAGCTTCCAGATCAGCTTGGCGAAATCATGCGTGTACTTCTCGTATCCGGCGCGGCCGCGCTCGGTGGCGAAATAGAACTGATACCACCATTGCAGCTCGGCCGACGGCGGCAGCGGCGCGTTGCCCGCGGCCTGGCTGGAGATCAGATAACCGCTGACCGACACCAATGCCCGGCAGCGATCCGGCCATAGCGCAGCGATGATGTCGGCCGTGCGCGCGCCCCAGTCGAAGCCGGCGACGACGGCCTTCTTGATATCGAGCTTGTCCATCAGCGCGATGATGTCGGCGGCCATCGCAGCAGGCTCGCCGTTGCGCGGTGTCTCGCCGGAGAGGAAATGCGTGCTGCCATAACCGCGCAGGTACGGGATGATCACGCGATAGCCGGCCTTTGCCAGGATCGGCGCGACGTCCACGAAGGCGTGGATGTCGTAGGGCCAGCCATGCAGCAGGATCGCCACCGGACCGTTCGAGGGACCCGCCTCGGCATATCCGACATTGAGGACACCGGCATCGATCTGCTTGATCGCGCCGAACGACGCATTCGATGCGGAAGATCGCGGCGCCCCCGTCTCGGCGCGGGCGAGGTCGATCACGCCGAGCCCCATGGCAACGGTTCCGGCGGCGACACCAAAGAAATTGCGGCGGTGCTGGTCGATGATCTGGTTCATGGTGCTGGTCCTTGTTTGATGGTGGGAGGGGTGCGTCAGATCAGCGCGACCGTGACGTCGATGTTGCTGCGGACGGCCTTGGAGTAGGGACAGGTTTGATGCGCGTCATCGATGATGCCGCGCGCGATCTCGGGGTCGAGACCCGGGAGACTGACATTAAGGCGCGCTCTCAGCGCGTAGCCACCGTCGTCGAGCACGAGATCGATCTCCGCATCGATCGCGGTCTTCCTGGGAAGGTCGATCTTCCGATTGCGCGCCGCCTTCTCCATCGCACCTTCGAAACACGCCGACCAGCCCGCCGCGAATAATTGCTCGGGATTGGTGCCGATGCCTGCGCCGCCCGGCGGCGATAATTTGACATCCAGGCGACCATCGGAGCTGCGCGATGTGCCGTCGTGCCGACCGCCGCTGGTGTGTGTCCTGCCCGTGTAGACCAGTTTTGCCGCTTGCGTCATGAGGCTGTCCTTTCCGTTGCGTAACTGACTAGCAGCGGCTGCTCCAGGACACCCGTTGGGAGTTGTGAGAAGTTGTGAGGTCTCACCTCGCGCGGCTCATAAGGCCTGCATCCACGGTCTGATGCCGATGCGGAGCCACGACTTGCCTGATCGCACCCGTCTGGCTATCGAGACCCCCGAAAGGATCAGGATTTCGTGATGACTGAGCCGGCCCGGCCTGCGACGGGAACCCTATCGTTCGGGCCATTCAATGTGACGCCGCATGAAAGGCTGATCACGCGCGATGGCGTCGCGCTACCGCTCGGCGCGAAAGCCTTCGATATTCTGATCGCGCTGATGTCGCGGCCGAACCAGGTCGTCAGCAAATGGGATCTGATGGCACTGGTGTGGCCGGGCCTGACCGTCGAAGAAGCCAGCCTCCGCTTTCACATCGCAGCCCTTCGCAAGGCGCTCGGCGACGGCAAGGACGGCGCACGCTACATCACCACGCTGTCCGGTCGCGGCTATTGCTTCGTGGCGCCGATCTCGCAGGCGGCCAGCCGGACAGAGCGGAGCCCGGCGCCCCAGCTCGACCTGCCGCCCGTGAAGCTGCCGAACCGGCTGCAACGGATGGTCGGGCGCGACGATGCGATCGCGGCGATCTCCGACAAGCTCATCACCTCGCGCTTCGTCGCGATTGTCGGCCCCGGCGGCGTCGGCAAGACTGCCGTCGCGGTCGCGATTGCACACGACCTGCTCGGAACCTTCGACGACGCCGCGCACTTTGTCGATCTCGCCGCGCTCAGCGATCCCGATCTCGTGATCACCTCGATTCTGTTGATGCTGGGCTTGCCGGCGCAGACCGATGATCCCCTGCCCGCGCTGCTCGCGCATGTCAGCGACAAGAAGATGCTGCTGATCCTCGACAATTGCGAGCACGTCATCGCCACTGTGGCGCCGCTGGCTGCGGCGATCTTCCACGCCGCGCCGCATGTCCATATCCTGGCGACGAGCCGCGAAGCGCTGCGGGTCGAGGGCGAGCAGGTCTATCGACTGGCGCCGCTCGCCGTTCCGCCTGATGAGTCCGGACTGACTGTCGCTGCGGCGCGAACCTATCCCGCACTTCAACTCTTCCTCGAACGCGCCAGGGCGAGCGGCGCGCAGATCGCGCTCGACGATGCCAACACCGCAATCATCGCGAGAATCTGCCGCAAGCTCGACGGCATGGCCCTGGCGATCGAGCTCGCCGCCGGCCGGGTCGAAGCCTATGGCCTGCAGCAGACGGCGACGCTGCTCGACGAGCGGCTCAATCTGCTCTGGCAGGGACAACGCACCGCGCCGCCGCGACAGAAGACACTGCAGGCGACGCTGGACTGGAGCTACGGGCTCCTGTCCGACACCGAGCGCCAGGTGCTGCGACGGCTTGCGGTATTCGCCGGGCACTTCACCATCGACGCCGCGCTCGAAGTCGTGCCGGACGATCGCGTCGACCGCTCCCATTTGTTCGACGCCATCGACAGCCTCGTCGCCAAGTCCATGGTCGCGCCGCGGCCGATCGGCGCCATGATGCGCTACCGGCTGCTCGACACCACGCGCGCCTATTTGCTCGAGATCGCGCCTGATGACGCGGCGCTCGCCGCGCGTCACGCCAACTATTACCGGCAATGGCTGGAGCAGGCCGGCTCGACATGGGCGACGGTGCCGAGCGCCGACGAGCGGGCGGTGCACTTCTCCGCCCTTCACAACGTGCGCGCCGCGCTGGACTGGTGCTTCGGCACGGGCGGCGACATCAAGATCGGCATCGCGCTCGCCGCCGCAGCGGCACCGATCTTTCTCGCAATGTCGCTGCTGATCGAATGCCGGCGCTGGTCGGAACGGGCGCTGCGTGCGATCGGCCCCACCTCGCAGGGGAGTGCCGAGGAGATGCACATCCAGGCGGCCCTCGGCCTCACCTTGATGTTCACGCGCGGCGGCAGCGAAGCGGCACGCGCCGCCCTGAGCCGGAGCCTTGCGATCGCCGAGGCGCGTGGCGACGCGCCGAACCAGCTCCAGCTGCTCGGCCGCATGCACATCTTCCACGAGCGGATGGGCGAGTTCGACGCCGCGCTCGGTTATGCCCAGCAGAGCCTCATCGTCGCCGAGGCCCTCGGCGACGCGGCCTCGGCTGCGCTCGCCCATTCGCTTCTGGGCGTCTCGTTGCACCTGGCCGGCGAGCATCGCGACGCGCTGACGATGCTGGAGGCCGCCTGGCATGGACCCGGCACGGAACGGATCAGCACGGTCTACGGCTTCGATCATCGTAACCGGGCCGGCATCTCGCTCGCGCGAGAGTATTGGCTGCAGGGCCGGCCGGCAGATGCGCGGCAGCTGGCGCGGCAGACGGTCGCGGAGGCCGCGCAGATGGATCATCCGATCACACTTTGCATCGCGCTGATCTGGGCGGTGTCGATCGATCTCTGGGACGGTGACCTCGATGGAGCTGAGGAGAGCATCGACCGATTCATCGCGCTTGCCGAGGCGCGCTCGATGGGCCCGTACCTTGCGGTCGGCCGAGGCGTCAAAGGCGAGCTGGCAATCCGGCGGGGTGAGGCCGCCGATGGCGTCGAGACGATCAAGTCCTGCCTGCGCGAGCTCCACGATTCCGGTTACGAGCTGCTCACCACGACGTTCAACATCGCGATGGTGCAGGGCTTGCTGGCACTCGGACAGACCGAGCAGAGCGCATGCCTGATCGACGATGCGATCCGTCTCGTCGAGAGAAGCGGCGATCATCTCTACATGCCCGAGCTGCTGCGGATGAAGGGCAGAGTCCTGTTGTTGCTGCCAGAGCCCGGGGCCGATCAGGCCGAAGCCCGTTTCATGCAGTCACTGGATTTGAGCCGTCGCCAAGGCGCAAAAGCCTGGGAGATGCGGGCTGCAATCGATCTCGCCGCGCTATTTGCCGAACGCGGGCAGCGCGAAGAAGCGAAGCGATTGCTGCGATCAGCGCTCGAAGGTCTTAGCGAGGGCGCCGAAACGGCGGATATCCGGGCCGCCAACGCGCGTCTGATGACGTTGTAGCGCCTCTCACCCCGTCGGCGTGCCCTGCTTCCACTGGCCGCCGGCGATTTTCGCGGCGGCGATCACGGCCTGGGTGCGGCTCTCGACGCCGAGCTTTTGCAGGATAGCGGAGACGTGGGCCTTGATGGTGGCCTCGGAGACGCCGAGCTCGTAGGCGATCTGCTTGTTGAGCAGGCCCTCCGACAGCATCATCAGGACGCGGACCTGTTGCGGCGTCAGCGTCACCAGCCGGTCGCGCAGGCGCGTCATGTCGGGGTCGGCGGCGGCCGACAGATCGGTGTCCGCGGGAACCCAGACGTCGCCTTCCATCACCTTGAGGATGGCGTCGCGCAGGGTCTCGACGCCGAAGCGCTTCGGGATGAAGCCGGAGGCGCCGAAATCGAGCGAGCGGCGGATCGTCGCGATGTCGTCGGACGCCGAGACGATCACGACCGGAATCGCCGGATATTGCGCCCGCAGATAGATCAGGCCGGAAAAGCCGGAGATCCCGGGCATCGAGAGGTCGAGCAGGACCAGATCGACGTCGGGGGTCTGTTCCAACAGCTTGGTCAGATCCTCAAATGATCCGGCCTCGTCGATTCTGGCCGAGGTCAGGACGCCAGCCACCGCCTGCCGCAGCGCGTCGCGAAACAGGGGATGGTCATCGGCGATGACGAGATGGGTGGAAGGAGCGTTCATCGTTCTCTTGCTGTCGTTCACGCCGGGCCGGCGAACAGACCGGCAGACCTCAATTCTTCCCCGACCGGCCGTGGCATGCAAGTGCACATTATCCCTTTGCTGCAAAGGGGTTAATCCCCGGCGTCACGGATTGTGCGCCGGGCCCTCACTTCCAGAATGCCGGTGCGCGTCCGTGCGCAAGGCCGAAAGTCGTATTGGGGCGGGTTTCACGGCGATGTTACCTTGTCGCCAAGACCTGGGTTGATCCGGCACGTCCGGACGTCTGGGGCGCGAGGGAAACGCATTTTTTTGGGGAGCGACTCAACATGTCGACAGTGGCTGTATCTCAGACGAGCGCGGGAGGGATGACGAAGGACGAACGGTTCGTCATTCTCGCCTCCTCGCTCGGTACCGTGTTCGAGTGGTACGATTTCTATCTCTACGGCTCGCTGGCCGGCATCATCGGCGCACAGTTTTTCTCGGCCTATCCGCCGGCAACCCGCGACATCTTCGCGCTGCTGGCGTTTGCCGCGGGCTTCCTGGTCCGCCCGTTCGGCGCGATCGTGTTCGGCCGCGTCGGCGACATCGTTGGCCGCAAATACACCTTCCTCGTCACCATCCTCATCATGGGCCTGTCGACCTTCATCGTCGGCCTGCTGCCCAACGCGGCGACCATCGGCATCGCGGCCCCGATCATCCTGATCGTGCTCCGTCTGGCCCAGGGTCTGGCGCTCGGCGGCGAATATGGCGGTGCGGCGACCTACGTCGCGGAGCATGCGCCGAACGGCAAGCGCGGCTTCTACACCTCCTTCATCCAGACCACGGCAACCCTCGGCCTATTCCTGTCGCTGCTGGTGATCCTGTTCACCCGCACCGCGCTCGGTGAGGCCGACTTCGCAGCGTGGGGCTGGCGCATTCCGTTCCTGGTCTCGGTGCTGCTGCTCGGCATCTCGGTCTGGATCCGGCTCCGCCTCAACGAATCGCCGATCTTCCAGAAGATGAAGGAAGAGGGGAAGGGTTCGAAGGCGCCGCTGACGGAGGCCTTCGGCAACTGGCAGAACGGCAAGCTCGTGCTGCTCGCCCTGCTCGGCGGCGTGATGGGCCAAGGCGTGGTCTGGTACACCGGCCAGTTCTACGCGCTGTTCTTCCTGCAATCGATCCTGAAGGTCGACGGCTATACCGCCAACCTCCTGATTGCATGGTCGCTGCTGCTCGGCACGGGCTTCTTCATCGTGTTCGGCATGCTCTCCGACAAGATCGGCCGCAAGCCGATCATCCTCGGCGGCTGTCTGATCGCGGCCCTCACCTTCTTCCCGATATTCAAGATGATCACCACCAACGCCAACCCGGCGTTGGAGAAGGCCATCGAGACGGTCAAGGTCGACGTGGTGGCCGACCCGGCGGGCTGCGGCGATCTGTTCAACCCGGTCGGCACCCGCGTCTTCACCTCGCCTTGCGACACCGCACGTGCCTACCTGTCCCAGTCGTCGGTCAAATATTCGACCACGCCTGGCCCGGCCGGCTCCGGCGTAAAGGTAATGGTCAATGGCAAGGAAGTGCCCTACGCCAACGCCAAGGACAGCAACCCGGCCGTCCTCGCGGCGGTGCAGGCAGCTGGCTACCCGAAGGCAGGTGACACCGGCATCGTGAAGATGTCGCATCCGTTCGACGTCTTCCGTCCGCAGGTGGCGGCGATCATCGGACTGCTGTTCGTCCTGGTGCTGTTCGTCACCATGGTATACGGCCCGATCGCCGCGATGCTGGTCGAACTGTTCCCGACCCGCATCCGCTACACCTCGATGTCGCTGCCCTACCACATCGGCAACGGCTGGTTCGGCGGCCTCCTGCCGGCGACCGCCTTTGCCATCGTGGCCTCGACCGGCGATATCTATGCCGGCCTCTGGTACCCGATCATCTTCGCCTCGATTACCGTCGTGATCGGCGCCCTGTTCCTGCCGGAAACCAAGGACGTCGACATCAAGGCGAACTGATCGACGACACCGATCTCAAGCCATACGAACCGGCCGCGGTCTCCGCGGCCGGTTTTATTTATGGGGTCACCGATTGCTGCCGATGAATTGCAGCACGATCTCGCGACGGTGCGGACGAGCACGATGCTCGATCAGATAGATCGCCTGCCAGGTCCCCAGCGCGAGCTTGCCGTTCAGGACCGGGACCTGAAGCGAAGTCTGCGTCAGCATCGTCTTGATATGCCCGGGCATGTCGTCGGGCCCCTCGGTATCGTGAGTCCAGGGCGCATTTTCCGGCGCGAGTCGGGACAACGCCGTGGTGAGATCGACGAGCACGGAAGGATCGGCGTTCTCCTGGATCGTCAGAGAGGCTGAGGTGTGGCGGATGAACAGCGTCAGCGCGCCGTCTCGGGCGTGGGCTTCATTGACGAACTTGGCTGCCTCGCCCGTGAGATCGGTGAAGCCGCGGCCCGGCGTCTGCACGGTGAGCAGCGACGATGTGACGGTGGTGGCTTGCACGGATGATGGTGCCGAGCGCGTGACGGATTTGCCTGATGTCATCAAAGGCCTCTCGTAGAGTCGTCCAGGAGAAAGCCAGGACCCATTACCCCAAACGCTCGTTGTGACGAGAGGTGGCAACGGACATCGCGAAACACAGTGCCGCCACGGCGTATGGGTTCTGGCTTTCCGCCAGGACGACACCGAGAGAGAGCTCTCTCAAATCTTCCCCGACACGTCCTTCTGCACGCGGTTGGCCATGTCGATCAGCCGGCGCCAGGCCCGTTCCAGGAACGACATCGCGCGGTCGATATCCTGGTCGCTCGGCAACGGGATCTCGATCCTGCGCTCGCCCTCGGCGATCTTCGGCTCGGGCTTCTTGAGCGAATCAGATTTCGGCATCGGCTCGTCGATCTTGCCCGACACGCTCGGCCCGGCCGCGAGCTGGCCCCTCAGCTTCTCCACTTCGGCCTGAAGCCTGCCGATCTCGGCATCAAGTGCGGACCGTTCGTCAGGCACCGCATAGCAGGCCCAGCCGCCGCCGTTTCTGGTGCAGGTCGACACC
Organism: Bradyrhizobium sp. CCGE-LA001; assembly: GCF_000296215.2. Lineage (NCBI taxonomy): Bacteria > Pseudomonadati > Pseudomonadota > Alphaproteobacteria > Hyphomicrobiales > Nitrobacteraceae > Bradyrhizobium > Bradyrhizobium sp. CCGE-LA001. The sequence continues at coordinate 7,454,404 of NZ_CP013949.1, forward strand.
GTGCCGGTGCGGGTGTCGAGCCGCAACACGCCCTCAGGGATCGGCGTCATGCTGTAACGGCCGTTTTCGCCGTCCGGCGCGGATTGCGCGGCGACGAAGCCGCCGCTGAGGACGATCACCCCGGCGAATGTCGCGGCCGCGAGCCATGATGTTGTGGATGACGTCACAGGTCTCATTGCGCTCTCCGTCGACGCGCAGGTGGCACTTTCCGCAATTCTACACCCCGCCGCGGTCATCAGTCGTCCAAAACGCATTATTCGAGATCAACGATGGCGAGCGTCCCTTTGATCCCGCCAGCGCGGCGAAATGGCGGCTGCATCCTCATGCAGACAGCTGGTGCTGCGGTGCGGCGTCACGCTGTGTGCAGCGCTGCTGTGCTCGTCAATAATGTCAAATAAATCAGTTACATACGGGAAAGCGACAAATCGTGACTTGGCTTGACTTGATTATAAGCCATCAGTATGGTCCGCGCGGCTTTTGAGGGTGGCGGGCGTAATTTCCATTCAGCCGCTGCGTTTCGGGTCTTCGTTGCATGACACAGGGCACGGGGCACGGCGAGAATGGAGATCGCGATAGATCGTCCGAGGAAGCTGCGCTTTCCGAACGGCTCGGAAGTCTTGATCAGAGGTTGTCCGAATTTCGCGACCGCCGGATCAAGACCGAGCAACCCACAGGTGACGGTGGAGACGGAGCGGCCAGAGCATCGGCGATGGCGCTTGGTTTCCGGCTATCCTCGGAGTTGATCGCCGGAGTCGCTGTCGGAGCGGGGATTGGCTGGGGGTTCGACCACTTGCTGTCGACGTCGCCTTTCGGATTTATCGCGTTCCTGCTGCTGGGCTTCGTCGCCGGCGTGGTGAATGTGGTGAGAACGGCAGGCGCGGGTTCGAACAGGCGCGGTGGTTCGTAATTGGCCTGGCCAGGTTAACTGTCGTGCCGCTCGCCGGCACAGCTGGCTGACCGATCTTGACCGGTCGGCTTGTTCAGCAGACGAGAGATGCCGCGCGGATGAAAATCGACCCGATCCACCAGTTCAACGTCGAACCGCTCTTCACGATCGGCCGTATCGGCGATCACACGATCGCCTTCACCAATGCCTCTCTCTACATGTTCGTCGCGGTAGGGATCATTGCGCTGCTCCTGCTCACCAGCGGCAGGCAGCTGGTTCCGGGGCGCCTGCAGTCGGTGGCCGAGCTCTCCTATGAGTTCGTGGCCAGCATGATCCGGAGCACGGCCGGGGCGGATGGCATGCGGTTCTTCCCGCTGATCTTCTCGCTGTTCATGTTCATCTGCGTCTCGAACCTCGTAGGCATCGTTCCCTACACGTTCACCGTGACGAGCCACCTCATCGTCACGGCGGCGCTCGCGCTGCTGGTGTTCTTCACGGTCCTGATCTACGGCCTCTACAAGAACGGCCTGAAGTTCTTGAAAGTATTCGTGCCCTCGGGCGTGCCGGGCTACATCCTGCCGCTGGTCATGGCTATCGAGGTGCTGTCGTTCTTCCTGCGACCGGTCTCGCACAGCGTTCGACTGTTCGCGAACATGCTGGCCGGCCACATTGCGCTGAAAGTGTTCGCCGGCTTCGTCGCCATGCTCGGTGCGTCTCTTGGCGTGGTCGGCTGGATCGGCGGCGTCATGCCGCTGGCGCTTGCCGTCGCGCTCACCGCGCTCGAACTGCTGGTCGCGTTCCTGCAAGCCTATGTGTTTGCGATCTTGACCTGTATCTACCTCAACGACGCCATTCACCCTGGACACTGAGTGATCCGGGTGCTTTTCCACCCACACCTGTCTTTCTTCGAAGGAGTCAAAAATGGATCCGCAAGCAGCTAAGTTTCTCGGCGCGGGCATCGCGTGCATCGGCATGGGCGGCGCCGGCATCGGCGTGGCCTTCATCTTCGGCAACTATCTGTCAGCAGCCATGCGCAACCCGGCAGCTGCCCAGGGCCAGTTCGGCAACCTGATTTTCGGCTTCGCCGTGACCGAAGCGCTCGGCATCTTCTCGCTGCTGATCGCTCTGCTGCTGCTGTTCGTCCCGCTCTGAACGCGTTCCGCGCCGCTTCCTCGTCGGAGGCGGCGCGTCTGACAGCAACAGGAGAACTCCATGGCTGAAAGTCATGGCGGCGCCAAGGCTACCGGCGCTCACACCGAGGCCGATGGCGGTCACCACGGCGGTGGCTTTCCGCCGTTCGAGAGCAGCACCTTTGCTTCGCAGCTGGTGTCGCTCGCGATCGCCTTCGTCGCGCTGTATCTGATCGTCTCCCGGTTCGCGCTGCCGCGTGTCGGCGGTGCAATCGAGGCGCGTCAGAACAAGATCGAGGGTGACCTCGCCGAAGCGCAGAAGCTGAAGGATCAATCCGAGGCGGCGCTGAAAGCCTATGAAGGCGAGCTCGCGTCGGCGCGCGCGCGTGCGCAGGCGATCGGCAACGAGTCCCGCGAGAAGGCGAACGCGCAGGCGGAAGCCGAACGCAAGGCGCTGGAAGAGCAACTCGCCGCCAAGCTCGCTGAGGCCGAGAAGACCATCGCCTCGACCCGCACGACGGCCATGAGCAACGTGCGCGGCATCGCGGCCGATGCGGCCGGCACCATCGTTCAGCAGCTCACGGGCGTCGTTCCGGATGCAGCCTCGATCAATGCCGCCGTTGACGCGTCCTTGAAGGGTTAGTCGAGATGTTCTTCACACCTGAGTTTTGGGTCGCCGTCGCCTTCGTGATCCTGATGGTGATCTTCGGCTATGTCGGCGTGTTCAAGACGGCGATGTCGGCACTCGATCATCGTGCCGCTCGCATCAAGGCCGAGCTGGACGAGGCGGCGCGCCTCAAGCAGGAGGCAGCCAAGGTGCTGGCCGACTACAAGGTGCGTACCGCCAGCGCCGAGCGCGAGGCCGCCGACATCATCGCCAACGCCAACGCCGAAGCGGAGCGCATTGCAGCAGAGGCCAGGGCGAAAATGGAAGACTTCGTCGCCCGCCGGACCAAGACGGCGGAGAGCAAGATCGCGCTCGCCGAGGCCCAGGCGCTGGCTGATGTCCGTGCCGCCGCTGCGGAGGCTGCCGTCCAGGCCGCCTCGACGATCCTGTCGCAGTCGGTCAAGGGCCAGGTCGCCGACGACCTGCTCGCCAAAGGCATCAACGAAGTCAGGCAGAAGCTGAACTGAGGGTTCCGCCTTCATCAATCAAAAAAGCCGGCGCGATGAGCGCCGGCTTTTTTGTTGGCTGAGCGAAAGCCCCTCGTGTCCCGGACGCGGTGCGGTATGAAATGACGCGCCGCAGAGCCGGGACCCACGCATCCGCGGCTCCTGTGCTCTGCGTCGCACCGCTGCGCGCTGCGCCGCGTCCGGGGCACGAGGCTGTGCGTTACTTCTTCTTCCGCCCCTTCGGTTCGGGCGAGAGGGCCTGCGGGTCGAAGCCGACATAGAAGATGTAGCTATCGGCGACCGCGGGGGCGGGCTCCGGATAGGTCATATCCTCAATCACGAACGTGAAGGGCACGCTGCCGCCCTCGGACATCTCGACCGTGGTCCGATAAGCTTTCGAGGCAATCACCTTCTCGCCGACGCCGCCCTGCACCACGGCGATGCGCAAGGGCACCTCGACGGTCGCAGGCGCGCCGGCGGGGCCGGCAATCACGCGGCCCTGGATGCCGATCCGGGCCGTGATGCCCGCGCTGCTGCGCGAACATTCTCGCGCCATCTTGGTGATCGAGGCCTGGAAGCGAATCTCATTGCCGACGGCGGGCTTGCCGGAGGCGCCGACGGCGTAGGTCGAGGCGCCGGCACGCACGGTGACCTGCGGGCAATCGACCTCGTCTTCGGGCGGCTGGCCGGGCGCGGGCGGCGGCTTCGGCGGGCTCGGCTCGTCGGACTTGCCGCCAAACAGGCTCTTGAAGCGGTCGGTCAGTGACTGAGCCGCCACCGGCGAGACAGAGGCGAGCCCAATCGACAATGCCAGCGCGATCGCCGTCCCCCGCCGCAACGTATTCCGCGATGACCGAAGCTCCTGCACCATCGACGCCCGTACTCCATGACATTGTCCGGCCCGATCGCCAGCCGGGGCATGCGGGTTATATCGCCAAAATCGGCGAACCCAAGGCAGCAAAAAGGGGGACTTGGCCGCACCAATCGGGCGGCTCAGCCGCGGAAGTCCTCATGCAGCAGGCCGAACAGGAGGTGGTCCTGCCAGATCCCGTTGATGCACAGATAGCGGCGCGCCAGCCCTTCGCGGGAGAAGCCACACTTCTCCAGCACCCGGATCGACGGCGCATTGGTGGGAATACAGGCGGCCTCGACGCGATGCAGGTTGAGCTCGCCGAACAGCGTCGGCAGCAGCACCCGCAGCGCAGCCGTCATGTAGCCGCGATGGGCGTGAGGCTGCCCGACCCAGTAGCCGATCGTGCCGGCCTGCACGATGCCACGGCGGACATTGGCCAGCGTGATGCCGCCGATCATGGCACCGTCGAGCTCGCGAAAGATCAGAAACGGATAGGAACGGTCCGCGGCAATGTCCTCGGAATAGCGGCGCAGGCGGCGGCGGAAGCCGGACCGGGTGAGATCGTCCGACGGCCAGATCGGCTCCCAGGGGGTGAGGTAATCGCGGCTGCTTTCGCGCAAATGGGCCCATTGCAGGAAGTCCGACATCTGCGGGGCGCGCAGCAGCAGCCCGTTGCCGCGCGGCGCGAGGGCGGCGGGTCCACTGGAAGGCAGGCGAAAGAGAGCCATGGTGATGCTTCCCGGCGCGGGCGCCCTTGGCGACTCCTAATGCAGTCGCGCCTTGGCGCGCGCCCGGGTCAATCCTTCCGCAAAAGACACCGCCGTGTCCAGACCCCTGCCGCTGCCCAATGCGACAACCGCAGGGCGGCTGCGCGAAAGCAGCGCACGTGCCGCATCCCGGGTCGATTCGACGCTGACGGCTTCGATCCGGGCCACCAGCTCCTGCACCGTCTGCGGTCGGCCATAGGCGAGCACATGGCGGGCGAGCTGCTCGGCACGGGACGAGCAGCTCTCCAGCGCCATCAAGAGGCCGGCCTTCATCTGCGCCTTGGCCCGCGCGATCTCGGCCTCGGTCAGCGTCTCCACCGAATCATTCATGACGTCGACCACGACCTCCATCATCTCCGGCGCGTCGGCGGGATCGGTGCCGGTGTAGAGGCCGAAGAAGCCGGTGTCGGTGTAGGGCGCGTGGAAGGTGTAGATGGAGTAGCAGAGGCCGCGCTTCTCGCGCACCTCCTGGAACAGCCGCGACGACATCCCGCCGCCGAGGATGTTGGTGAAGACCTGCAGCGAGAACAGGGAGGGGTCGGTCTGCGGCACCCCTTCGAGCGCCAGCGTCAGATGCGCCTGCTCGAGCTCGCGGTGAACCACCTTGGCGCCGCCCTTGCCGAACTGGGCCGATTGCGGCTTGGGTCCCGGCGTCGCCTCGAAGCTCGCAAAACGCTTCTCGACCTCGGCAACCACCTGGCTGTGGTCGACCGCGCCCGCGGCGGCCACCACCATGTCGGGCCCGCGATAATGGGTCGACAGATAGCCGCGCAGCATGTCGCGGTTGAAGCCGCGCAGCGTCTTGGCCGTACCCAGCAGCGAGCGGCCCATCGGCTGGTCGGGATAGCAGAGCTCGTTGAGATGCTCGAACACGACGTCGTCGGGCGTGTCCTGCGCTGCCCCGATCTCCTGCACGATGACGTTCTTCTCGCGCTCCAGCTCGTCCGGCTCGAAGGCAGGATTGGCGAGAATGTCGGCGAGCACGTCGAGCGCGAGCGGCACGTCGGCCTTCAGCACCCGAGCGTAATAGGACGTGGTCTCGGTCGAGGTGCCGGCATTGAGGTCGCCGCCCACCGCCTCGATCTCCTCCACGATCTCGCGCGAGGAGCGCGTGGTCGTTCCCTTGAATGCCATGTGTTCGAGCAGATGCGAGATGCCGTGCTCGTTCGGCTTCTCGTCACGCCCCCCGACGCCGGCCCACACCCCGAGCGCTGCGGTCTCGAGATGCGGCATCTTGTCGGTGACGACGGTCAGGCCGGAGGCAAGCTTGGAAATCTCGACGCTCATCCGGCAACTCCCTGTTTTGCGGCGCGGCTGACCGACAGCACGAACCGCTCGACCTCAGCCTGATCGTTCTTCACCACCTTCATGTGCTCGGATTTGGTCATCAATCCGTCAAGCCAGGCGGGTAGTTGCGGCCGCTGGCCGCAGGCCGCCTCGACTGCGTCGGGGAATTTGGCCGGATGGGCCGTGGAGAGCACGATGTTCGGCACCGCCGTGTCGGTGGTGTCGCGGTCGGCGACCGCGAGCGCAACCGCTGTATGGGGATCCACCAGCTCGCCTGCCTCGCGCCAGGCGGCGCGGATCGCCGCCGCGGTTTCGGTCTCGTCGGCGCGCCCTGCGTCGAACTCCTCCCGGATCGCCGCCAACGTCGCATCGGGCAGCACGAAGCGACCGGACTGCTTCAGCTGTTCCATCAGGCGGCGCACGCCCGCCGCATCGCGTCGGCCGGCTTCGAACAGCAGCCGCTCGAAATTCGAGGAGATCTGGATGTCCATCGACGGGGACGCCGTGGCGTGCACCTCGCGCACCTCGTAGATGCCGGTCTTGAGCGTGCGGGCCAGGATGTCGTTGACGTTGGCGGCGATGCGCAGGGTCCGCACCGGCAGCCCCATGCGCTTGGCGACATAGCCGGCAAAGATGTCACCGAAATTGCCGGTCGGCACGACGAAATCCACCGCGCGGGCCGGGGCGCCGACGGCAACGGCCGAGGTGAAATAGTAGACGACCTGGGCGACGATGCGCGCCCAGTTGATCGAGTTGACGCCGGAGAGCGAGGTCGCATCGCGAAAGCGATGATTGTTGAACATCCCCTTCACCAGCGCCTGGCAATCGTCGAAATTGCCTTCGATGGCGAGCGCGTGCACGTTGCCTGCCCCCGTCGTGGTCATCATCCGCCGCTGCACCTCGGAGATGCGGCCGTGCGGGAATAGCACGATCAGATCGACATTCTCGAGGCCCGCGAAGGCATCGACTGCGGCACCGCCCGTGTCGCCGGACGTTGCGACCACGATGGTGGTGCGTTGGCCGCGCTTGGCGAGCACGTGATCCATCAGCCGCGAGATCAGCTGCATCGCCACGTCCTTGAAGGCCAGCGTCGGCCCGTGGAACAACTCGAGCACGAACTGGTGTGGCGACATCTGCCGTAGCGGCACCACGGCCGGATGGCGGAAGGTGGCATAGGCCTCGTTGGCCATGCGGCCGAGCTCGGCGTCCGAAATCTCTCCGCCGGCAAAGGGGCGAATCACGTCGACCGCGACCTCCCAATAGGGACGGCCGAAGAAGCCGGCGATCGTCTCGGCCGAAAGCTGCGGCCAGGTGGCCGGCACATACAGGCCACCGTCACGGGCGAGCCCGGTCAGCATCACGTCGCAGAAGCCGAGTTCGGGGGCTTCGCCCCGGGTCGAGATATAACGAGTCAAACTGCCCTCCAAAGGCCGCCCGAGCCAGACTCGCCCGCTAAGCCTTTGATCTTACGAAATTACTTGTTACCAGCCAGAGGCCTTCGGCCACCATAAAGCGTTTTGCGGCATCGGGAAACCGCTTCCCCATCGCTACTTGGCGCGATGAAAAAGGGCTGCGGCGTCGCCGCAGCCCTTCTCTTGGAAGGTCTGTCGTTGTGTGCAGACCGGTTTGCCTCGTTCGGGGTTTCGCCCCCGTTGAAACTGTTCGTCCGAGCTTTCGACTGCCGTCGTTGGGTCGTCAAGAGCCAAAACGTCAGGCAGCGCAAGATGTTCCAGTTTTTCCCGGCGAAGCCGGCTCCGTCGCCTGCGGGCTTAGGCATAGCACGCCTCAAATTACCGCTTCTTCCTGAAGCACGAGCTCCATGAGGAACGAAGGCCGTGGCTACCCATTGGGTCGGCGGATGGTGCCCGCCATCGTCCATGCATTGCCCGGCCGATGGTGACGCCGTCCGTCGACCGAGGCGCTGCCTCCCGAGCAGCCGGCTCGCTCGTCGGCGGCAGGTCAGTTCATCCCGATTTCCACGGCGATCCGGATCAGGTCGGAATGGTTCTTGGCCCCTAATTTCTGCTTGAGCAGCGACGTGGTGTTCGCGACGGTCTTGTAGGAGATGCCGAGCGCTTCCGCGACCTCGACGATCTTGTCGCCGCGTCCGAGCAGGCGGAGAATCTCAAGTTCCCGCGGCGTCATCTGCGAGGCTGGATTGGCCTTGATTGCCGCGCCGGAAAACGTCACGGCTTCCGCAAGCTGCGGTGAGATGAAATTGTCGCCCGCGACCACCTTGCGCACAGCCTTCAGCAGGATCCTGGGGTCGTCTCCCTTGGAAACATAGCCCTGGGCTCCAAGCTCTACCGCCCGCACCACGAAGGCCGGATCGTCGTTCATGCTGAACATGATGATCTTGGCGTCCGGATCGTCCTTGCGGATGCGCCGCATCAGCTCGAATCCGGAGACATCGGGCAGGCTGATGTCGATCACGGTAACGTCAGGCCGCTTGCTGACATAGGCACGATGCCCGGATTTGGCGTCGGTCGCCTCGTCGATACGGATCGAGTGGTCGGACGCGAACAGGGTGCGGCAACCGGACAGCACCACCGGATGGTCGTCGACGATCAGGACCCGGGTCGCGGGTTTGGCGGTATCTTGCATCGCGCGCTCTCGTGTTTTTCGACTCATAGACCGGCGGGAACAAATGGAAAGAGAAAATTCCCCTGATGCGCGTTAGAATTGACCTAATGTGGCGGCGACTTTCATTCAGGACGCAACTGTTTCTTCCGCTCGGCGCGGGCCTTCTCTCGGCCCTGATCCTGGGCGGCATATTGCTGCAAACATTTGCAACAAAACAGCTGGCTGACGAGCATGAGCCGGCTCGACGTTCGATCCAGACCATCGCCGCCGCGCTCAACAACACTCTGCGCGCATCGGACGATCCACAAAAGATCCTCGATGCATTCGTTCAGTCCTTGGACGCCTCCACGGATATCCAATTCCGCCGCATGGAGGGAGGTCCTCCGCCCGCTCCGAAGGATTTGCGCAGCCTGAAGTCGGTTCCGCAATGGTTCGTCAACCTCATCACCATCCCCGAGATGGAAGCGGCGTTTCCGGTCGTCATTGACGGTAAACATGTCGGCGATATCGTGTTCTTCCCGGACATGTCGGCCGACCTGTTCGAGAAGTGGATGGGCTTCCTTGCGCTGACGAGCCTGGTCGCTGCCCTGATGGTGCTCACCGGCACAGTTGCCTATGCCTTCGCTGGTTCGGCCCTCCGGCCCCTGCAACATCTAGGCGAAGGTCTGACGCGGATGCGGCGCGGCGACTACGCGAAGCCGATCCCGGTCGGAGGACCTCCGGAGATCCGGAAAAGCTGCGAGGAAGCCAATGCGCTGGCAGCGACACTGGGGCAACTCAGTCAGGACAATCGCGACCTGATGCACCGCCTGGTATCGCTCCAGGACGACGAGCGGCGCGATCTCGCCCGCGAGCTGCACGACGAGCTTGGGCCTCTTCTGTTCAGCATCCGCGCCGGCACGATCGCGCTCATCGAGGCCGCACGGCCTGCGGGAAATCTCGGCAAGTCTGCGCAGGATGTGCTGCAATCGGTCGAAGCGCTTCAGCACACCAACCGCCGTATCCTCGACCGGCTGCGGCCGCTCTATATCGAGGACCTCGGTCTTGAGACCAGCGTGCAGACGCTGCTCCGGAATTTTCACAAGCAGGCACCGCATATCGGCCTGACGGACACGATCGATCCCGGTCTCAACGCGATCGGCGGACCGCTGGCCCAGACCGTCTATCGCGTGATCCAGGAGGCGCTGACCAACGTGCTGCGCCATGCCGAGGCCAACAATGTCCAGGTGCAGGCCGTGGTCGTCGAGGACACGCTCGTCATCGAGATCTCCGACGACGGCGGCGGCTTTCCCCCCGACAACGTCTTCGGCCGTGGCCTGACCGGTATGCATGAGCGCGTGCGCGCGCTCAGCGGATCACTGTCACTGCTGCGTGCGCACGAACGAACCTATGTGCGATGTCGTTTGCCGATGCAGGCGACACGGGACGCAGCGTCATCGGGCTAGCATGCGCAACCGTCATGCGCATCTTGCAGCGCCGGCTCGCATATCGTGCTGCGAATCTTGCCCTCCGAGCTGAAGCGAAACGACGCGCGGATGCGCAGAGCTCCGGCGACGGAATATTCGAGATCGACGCCGTGGAGCACGGGATGGATCTCCTCCAGCCCGAAACCCGCCGACGAGAAGGTGCTGAGCCGCGGCTGCCAATAGGCTTCGAGCTCGCTGCGGCCGTGATAGCGGTGCCTGCCGTTGCAGGTGCATTCGAGCTCGGCGTTGTCGGCATAGAGGTCGAGCAGCATCGCGAGGTCGCCCTGGCGGCAGGCATCCACCCAATCGACGACAAGTCCCATCTGATCAAAATCGCTCACGCCGCAATCCTCTGCCGCGGACCATCCATCGCGGCTTAGGACCACACTCGTGAATGTGGGCTGAACGGTAAAGCCCGGGCGATACCGGGTTCCCCTCGGGATATCTACGGATGCGTTCCGCTTTGCCGCCGCCCTCGCAACCACACCGCAAAAGCGATCAACACAGCGCCTGCGAGCGTGAACCAGGTGATCGCGTATTGCAGGTGATCGTCTTTCAGATGCACGTCGAGCGGGCCGGGACGCGGAATGCCGTTCTCGGGCACCGGGCGCTCGAGATCGACGTAGAACGGCGCAACCGCGCCCCAACCGAGCGCACGCGCAATTGCCAGATGATCGCGCACGAACCACAGCCGCTTGTCGCGGTTCTCCGCCGGCGTCAGCCATCCCGGCGCCTCCGAAAAGCGCAGATAGCCGGTAAGCTCCACCGGTTGCCCCGTGACGAGCTTCTTCACCGCGCGATCCTCGACGCTGCGATCCTGCATCGTATTCTCGACGAAGCCGGCATCGATCACCACCATCTCGCCGCTCGGAAGCCGCGCCGGCAGGAATGCCCAGGTGCCGGGGCCGGAGGCGTCCTTGCGCACGGCCGAGCCGGAGGAATAGACCATCGCATCGGGCAGGGCTGCGTAGACCGCCGTGAAGCTGACGCGGCGGAATTCATCGCGCGCGGGATTCAGAGTCGCCCATTGCGACGCCGGCGGCAGCGCGACGGGGGCCTGTGCCAGGCGCTCGGTAAGCGCCGCGATCAGGTCGTGCTTGGCCGTTCGGCGCTGCAACTGCCAGACGCCGAGTGCGACGAAGACGGCCGTCAGGAACAGCGTGAACAGCGCGAAGCCGGCCACGCGAGGCTTGCGCACAGTCCCGTTCATTTCGCGCGGTCGACCAGCCGGCCGGGCGCCGCCTTGTGATGGAATTGCAATGCGATCAGCAGCGACTTCATCGCGCGCAGCGGCAACAGCGTGGTGGCGAGGATCAACGGCAGCCAGAGCAACGCATGCAGCCAGAACGGCGGCTGATACTTGACCTCGACGACGAGCGCGCAGCCGACCACGATGGCACCGGCCAGCATGATGATGAAGATCGCCGGGCCGTCGCCGGTATCGATGAACGCGTAGTCGAGATCGCAGCGGTCGCAGCGCGGCGCAAGCGTCAGGAAGCCCGCATAGAGCTTGCCCTCGCCGCAGCGCGGGCATTTGCAGGCGAGCCCGCGCAGCGCGCTTTGCAGGACCGTGGTCTCGGACTCGGTTGGGGCAGCTGTGTCGTTCATGATGGCAAACTCTATCACAGTTTCCGCCGAAGCTTCCGGCAGCTGAAAAGCGAAAGGGCGGCCTGGGGCCGCCCTTTCTGATCATCTGTCTTGCGGAGCTCAGTGCGCGCCGTGGGCCATGGTCTCGGCGCCGTGTCCCCAGACGTAGATGCAGAGGAACAGGAACAGCCAGACCACGTCGACGAAGTGCCAGTACCAGGCGGCGAACTCGAAACCGAGATGCTGCTTCGGCGTGAAGTGCCCTGCATAGACGCGGAACAGGCAGACCAGCAGGAAGATGGTGCCGACCAGCACGTGGAAGCCATGGAAGCCGGTCGCCATGAAGAAGGTCGCACCATAGACGTTGCCGCCGAAGGAGAACGCGGCGTGGCCGTACTCATAGGCCTGCACGCAGGTGAACAGCGCGCCCAGCACGACGGTGAGGATCAGGCCGTATTTCAGGCCCTGGCGATCGTTCTCGAGCAGCGCGTGGTGCGCCCAGGTCACGGTGGTGCCGGAGGTGAGCAGGATCAGCGTGTTCAGGAGCGGCAGGTGCCAGGGATCGAAGGTCTCGATGCCCTTGGGCGGCCAGGTGCCGGGGACGGAGCAGGCGCCCGCCTGGGTGCCGAGGCCGCAACCGAACACCGCATCGCGCGTGGCGTGAACGGCGTCGGCCGGGAACAACGCGGCATTGAAATAGGCCCAGAACCAGGCCACGAAGAACATCACCTCGGAGGCGATGAACAGGATCATGCCGTAGCGGTGATGCAGCTGAACGACGCGGGTGTGGTCGCCCTTGTACTGGGCTTCCTTGATCACGTCGGCCCACCAGCTCGCCATGGTGTAGAGCACACCGACGGTGCCGACGCCGAACACGATCGGTGCGGCCGAGAACATGTGGTGCATCCAGGCGACCGCGCCGACAGCCATGATGAAGGCCGACAACGAGCCGACGGCCGGCCACGGCGAGGGATCGACCAGATGGTAGTCGTGATGCTTGGTGTGCGCCGTTGCCATTGCGGTCTCTCTCCTCAATCCGGTGCCTGTCAGGCACTTATCCCCTCGTGTCCAACCGACCGGGCGCGAGCCCCGTCGATCAGAGATTTCCCTTGCGCTTGTCGCCCTCGCCCGACGCCAGCGGCTTCACCACCGGATCCTTCACCGGATAGAAGGTGTAGGACAGCGTGATCGTGTTCAGGGTGTCGTTCTCGTGGTCATCGGCGATCGATGGATCGACGTAGAACACGACCGGCATCTCCCGCTTCTCGCCCGGCGCCATGGTCTGCTCGGTGAAGCAGAAGCAGTTGATCTTCTGGAAGTAGGCCCCGACCGTCAGCGGCGCGACGTTGTAGGCGGCCTGCCCCGCAGTGGTGCGCGCGGCCTGGTTGGTCACGGTGTAGTAGACGGTCGTGACCTGACCGATATTGACCTCGATCTCGGTCTGCTCCGGTTCGAACTTCCAGGGCAGACCGGGCGCGATGTTGGAATCGAAACGCACCAGGATCTTGCGCGCGATCGGGCCGGTGGCCGGCGCGGAGGTCGCGACCTGGGTGGTGCCGTTGAAGCCGGTGGCGCGGCAGAACCAATTGTAGAACGGCACCGCCGCGTAGGAGGCGCCGACCATCAGCGCCACCACGACGCCGCAGATGGAAGCGACCACCACATCGCGGCCGAGGCCACGGCCCTTGGCCGGCTTACGATGTGCCGGCTTGGCGCTGACGTCCTGCGATATGGTCGGTTCGTGATCCATGTTTCCTACATCGGCCGCACTAGCACCGCCGGTCCCTTGACCATGGTGACGGCGAAGAACAGCACCACGAGCACGCCGAGCGCCAGCGCGATGGCAATTGAGCGCTGACGACGGCTCTTCCGCTGCGCCTCGGTGAGGACGATTCCATCTGGCTCGGGTTTGTCGGCCATTCCTGCCTCATGCGCCCCATGCCACCGGAGCAAGCGCCCGGAACACGACCTCGGCCAGCAGGGTCGCGAACAGCGCGAACAGGTACAGGATCGAGAAGGCAAACAGCTTGCGGGTCGCACGCAGCGACTGGCTGCGCTCGCGGCGCATGTAGACGTTGATCGCGAGCACCAGCATGCCGGCGCCGAGGATGAGCGAGACGATGCCGTAGACGGCATCGAAATAGCCGAGCGCCCAGGGCGCCGCGGCGACCGCGATCAGCACGATGGTGTAGAGCAGGATCTGAAGGCGCGTCGCATCGGGGCCGGCGACGTTCGGCAGCATCGGAATGCCGGCGCGCGCATAATCGTCGGAGCGGAACAGCGCCAGCGCCCAGAAATGCGGCGGCGTCCAGAAGAAGATGATGGCGAACAGCAGCAGCGGCTCGACGTCGACCGTGCCCGTCACCGCGGCCCAGGCCACCACCGGCGGCAGCGCGCCGGCGGCGCCGCCGATCACGATGTTCTGCGCGGTCCAGCGCTTCAGCCACATCGTGTAGATCACGACGTAGAAGAAGATGGTGAAGGCGAGCAGGCCGCCTGCGATCCAGTTGACGAGGATGCCAAGCGTCATCACCGAGAAGAAGGCGAGCGTCAGGCCGAACGCCATGGCTTCGGGCCGGGTGATTCGGCCGCGCGGGATCGGCCGGTTCGCGGTGCGCGACATCTTGGCGTCGATGTCGCCTTCAAGCGCCATGTTGAGCGCGCCCGAGGCGCCGGCACCGACCGCGATGCAGAGCAGCGAGGTGATCGCCAGCACCCAGTGGAAATGTCCGGGTGCCATCGCCATCCCGACCAGCGCGGTGAAGATCACCAGCGACATCACCCGCGGCTTGAGCAGCGCGATGTAATCGCCGACCTCCGCTTCGGAGATGCGGGGATTGATGTCGATGGCGTGGTGGTCGAGGACGGACACTTAATTCAACTCGCTTCGTGATAGAGCCGCGGCGCCCGTCAAGGCGCCGCGGAGGATGGCTTACTGCACGCGGGGCAGCACTTCGAACTGATGGAAGGGCGGCGGTGAAGACAGCGTCCACTCCAGCGTGGTGGCACCTGCACCCCACGGATTGTCGCCCGCCGGCACCTTCTTCATGAAGGCGTCGAGCACGCAATAGAGGAAGATCAGGACGCCGAAGCCGGAGATGTAGGAGCCGAGCGACGAGATCAGGTTCCAGCCCGCGAACGCATCGGGATAGTCGACATAGCGGCGCGGCATGCCCGACAGGCCGAGGAAGTGCTGCGGGAAGAACACCAGGTTGACGCCAATGAAGGTGACCCAGAAGTGCAGCTTGGCCAGCCCTTCATTGTACATGTAGCCCGACATCTTCGGGAACCAGTAGTACCAGCCGGCGAAGATCGCGAACACGGCGCCGAGCGACAGCACGTAGTGGAAGTGCGCGACGACGTAGTAGGTCTCCTGGAGCACGCGGTCGACGCCCGCATTCGCCAGCACGACGCCGGTGACGCCGCCGACCGTGAACAGGAAGATGAAGCCGACCGCCCAGATCATGGGCGCGCGGAATTCGATCGAGCCGCCCCACATCGTGGCGATCCAGGAGAAGATCTTCACGCCGGTCGGGACCGCGATCACCATGGTGGCGGCGACGAAATAGGCCTGCGTCGCCGAGGACATGCCGACCGTGTACATGTGGTGCGCCCACACCACGAAGCCGATGCCGCCGATCGCGACCATGGCGTAGGCCATGCCGAGATAGCCGAACACGGGCTTGCGCGAGAAGGTCGAGACGATCTGGCTGACCATGCCGAAGCCGGGCAGGATCAGGATGTACACTTCGGGGTGGCCGAAGAACCAGAACAAATGCTGGAATAGCACCGGATCGCCGCCGCCCTCGGGCGCGAAGAACGTCGTGTGGAAATTGCGGTCGGTGAGCAGCATGGTGATCGCACCGGCGAGCACCGGCAGCGACAACAGCAGCAGGAACACGGTCACCAGGATCGACCACACGAACAGCGGCATCTTGTGCAGGGTCATGCCAGGCGCGCGCATGTTGAAGATGGTGGTGATGAAGTTGATGGCGCCGAGGATCGACGAGGCGCCCGCCAGATGCAGCGACAGGATCGCGAAGTCGACGGCCGGGCCCGGATGACCGGAGCTCGACAGCGGCACATACATGGTCCAGCCGGCGCCGACGCCGTTGGCGCCCGGCTCACCCTCGACGAAGGTCGACATCAGCAGCAGCGCGAAGGAGGCCGGCAGCAGCCAGAACGAGATGTTGTTCATGCGCGGGAACGCCATGTCGGGCGCGCCGATCATCAGCGGCACGAACCAGTTGCCGAAACCGCCGATCATCGCGGGCATGACCATGAAGAAGATCATGATCAGGCCGTGCGAGGTCACGAAGACGTTGTAGGTGTGCGCCTCGTGGAAGATCTGCACGCCCGGATACATCAGCTCGGCCCGGATCGCGATCGACATCGCGGCACCGATGATGCCGGCGACGACCGCGAAGATCAGGTACATCGTGCCGATGTCCTTGTGATTGGTCGAATAGACGTAGCGCCGCCATCCGGTCGGATGGGCGTGCTCGTGGTCATGCGCGTGATCGCCGTGTGCCGCTGCGCTCGTTGCCATTTTCAAATCCTGCCTTGCGTCCCGTTCGGACCTGATGCGGTCCCGCCCTTCATGGCGCTTTCAGTCCCCAGAGCCTCCGACCGGCGCTTACTGCGTCGGGCCGGCCGCGGAGGCGTAGGTGCTGGTGCCGCCGCTCGCATATTTCTTCTTCGCCGCCTCGACCCAGGAGGCGAACTCCTGGTCGTCGACCACGCGGATCGCGATCGGCATGAAGGCGTGATCCTTGCCGCACAATTCCGAGCACTGGCCGTAATACATGCCGGTCTTGGTGGCCTTGAACCAGGTCTCGTTCAGCCGGCCCGGAATGGCGTCGATCTTGACGCCGAAAGCCGGCAGCGCAAAGGCGTGGATGACGTCTGCGCCGGTAACCTGGACACGAACCACCTTGTTCACCGGCACGACCATCTCATTGTCGACGCCGAGCAGCCGGGGCTGCTTGTCCTGGGCCATCAGCGAGTCGAACTCGAACTTGCCGTTATCCGGATACGCATAAGACCAGTACCACTGCTTGCCGGTCGCCTTGATGGTCAGGTCCGCCTTGGGAATGTCGAGCTCGAGGAACAGGAGGCGGAACGACGGCACCGCGATACCGACCAGGATCAGCACCGGAACCAGGGTCCACACCACCTCGATCAACGTGTGGTGCGTGGTCCGCGACGGCACCGGATTGGCCTTCGCATTGAACTTGACGACCACGATCACGAGCAGCGCGAGAACGAACAGCGTGATCAAGGTGATCAGCACGAACAGAAAGTTGTGGAACCAGACGATGTTGTCCATCACCGGGGAGCCGGACTCCTGAAGCGTCCATTCCCAGGGCTTCGGTTGCCCGAGCTCGGCATAAGCCGCGCCGCCCGTCGCCAGCGTCAGACCCGCCACGGCCAATCCCAGCAACTGCCGGCCCATCCGGCCCATCGACATCCTCATGCCGTTCGCGCTCCCCTTAGGAAATCACCCCGAATGCGTTCCCTGAAGTTGCGGGAAACGCTTATTCGATCCGCCCGCCTGACAAACCGCCGCGCAAGAATACCTCTAAGAGGAACTGGGGCCAGATCGCTAGAACGCCGAAATCAAGCCTCTCAAACCATAATTCTTGATCTATCGCAATGCAGTCTTGGGCCTCATCGGCCACGCGTCACCCGCAAGATATTTCCCAGTAACATCAGACAAAAATACCGTTTCCCGGCATGCTGCGGCTTGACAGCGGAATTGCCCGCGGTAGGCACTGGCAGACAGCCGCGCAGAAAGCTGATTCGTGCGGGCGATGGCGGTGCGCGGCGGCGCGGAATTTGCTTGGGAATTGCCTTCAAGACGCCGTCATTCCCGTATCACTCCGCCGGGCGCGAGCGACCCAGGCGAGCAGAGGGACCGACCCGATGGGGCTTTCGAGATGCACGGCACGGCGGGCTGGCCGCCCCACGATGCTGGCCGCCCTGCTGGCGGCGATCGCCGTCCTGGCGCTGCCGGGCCTTGCCCATGCGCAGGGCGCGGTGCGCTCCGTCCACGGCGACTGGCAGATCCGCTGTGACACCCCGCCGGGCGCCCAGAGCGAGCAATGCGCCCTGATCCAGAGCGTGGTAGCGGAGGACCGCTCCAATGCCGGACTGACCGTCATCGTGCTGAAGACCGCCGACCAGAAGAGCCGCCTGATGCGCGTGGTCGCCCCGCTCGGCGTGCTCCTGCCCTCCGGCCTCGGTCTCAAGCTCGACAACCAGGACGTCGGCCGCGCCGGATTCGTTCGCTGCCTGCCCAACGGCTGCGTTGCCGAGGTCGTGATGGACGACAAGCTGCTCGGCCAGCTCCGCAGCGCCAAGACCGCGACCTTCATCATCTTCGAGACGCCGGAAGAAGGCATCGGCTTCCCGCTCAGCCTGAACGGGCTCGGCGAGGGCTACGACAAGCTGCCGTAGGAGGCCTGACCGCCGGTGAGCGATCCTATTGTTTCCGTAATGTGAGGCTTGTCGCCCTCGCGGAACCGGTCCGAAACCATTATCTTGCCCCACAGCCCCCCCATAATGGACGGACGCATGACCAACCCTGCCACGACCTCCCTGCTCGACCGTGCCAATCTCGACCGCGACCAGGTTCGCAACGAGGTCGCGCGCGGCCTCGCTGGTGCCGACGACGGCGAATTGTTCCTGGAATACAGCCAGACCGAAGCGCTGATGTTCGACAATGGGAGGCTGAAGCAGGCGACCTACGACACCTCGCAGGGCTTTGGGCTTCGCGCCGTCAAGGACGACGCCGTCGGCTATGCGCATTCTTCCGACGTCTCGCTGCCGGCGCTGATTCGCGCCGCCGATGCCGTCGCGGCCGTTCGCGGCGGCTATTCCGGCAGCTTTGCCGCCCCGCCAGCGCATACCAACGTCCGCCTCTATGGCGACGATAATCCGCTGGATGCGCCGGGCTTCGAGACCAAGGTCAAGCTGCTCGCCGAGATCGACGCATATTTGCGTGACAAGGATCCGCGCGTGCGGCAGGTCAGCGTCAGCCTGGGCGCGACCTGGCAGGTGGTCGAGATCCTGCGGCCGGACGGCGAGAGCTATCGCGACATCCGCCCGCTTGTGCGCGTCAATATTTCCGTCGTCGCCGGCCAAGGCGACCGCCAGGAGAGCGGCAGCAAGGGCTATGGCGGCCGCGCCGGCTATGCCGAATTCATCGAGAGCAAGAACTGGCGCGACGCTGCCGACGGCGCGCTGCGCGAGGCCCTGGTCAATCTGGAATCGATTCCGGCTCCGGCCGGCGAAATGGACGTCGTGTTAGGGGCCGGCTGGCCCGGCGTGATGCTGCATGAAGCGGTTGGCCACGGCCTCGAAGGCGACTTCAATCGCAAGAAGACCTCTGCCTTCGCCGGCCTGATGGGCCAGCAGGTCGCGGCCAAGGGCGTCACCGTCGTCGACGACGGCACCATCGCCTCGCGCCGCGGCTCGCTGTCGATCGACGACGAGGGTACCCCGACCAACCGGACCGTGCTGATCGAGGACGGCATCCTGGTCGGCTACATGCAGGACCGCCAGAACGCGCGCCTGATGAACATGAAGCCGACCGGCAACGGCCGTCGCCAGGGCTACGCCCACGTGCCGATGCCGCGCATGACCAACACCTACATGCTCGCGGGCGACCGCGATCCTGCCGAGATTCTCGCCTCGGTGAAGAACGGCGTGTTCGCCGCGAATTTCGGCGGCGGCCAGGTCGACATCACTTCGGGCAAATACGTGTTCCAGTGCACCGAGGCCTACAAGATCGAGAACGGCAAGATCGGCGCGCCGCTCAAGGGCGCCATGCTGATCGGCAACGGGCCGACCGACCTGCACCGCATCCGCATGATCGGCAACGACCTCGCGCTCGACACCGGCATCGGCACCTGCGGCAAGAACGGCCAGGGCGTGCCTGTCGGCGTCGGCCAGCCGTCGCTTCTGATGGAGCGCATCACGGTGGGCGGGACGGGCGCATGAGCGTGGAAGAAAAGGTCACTGTCACCCCCAAACGAAAGAGCAGCGGCTGGGGCGGTCAGTTGGTGCAGCTCGCCGGCATCGTCGCCGCCGTGTTCATCGCCAAGGGCGCACTCGCCGAGCCGTTCTACGTGCCGTCGGGCTCGATGGAGCCGACGCTGCTGATCGGCGATGCGCTGCTCGCCTCGAAATTCCCCTATGGCTACGGCACGTCGTCGCTGCCGATCCAGATCAACCTGCCTGAGACCGGCCGCGTGTTCGCGGAGACGCCAAAGCTCGGCGACGTCGTCGTGTTCCGCTGGCCCGGCGATCGCTCGCAGGCCTGGGTCAAACGTGTCGTGGGTCTGCCCGGCGACCGCATCCAGATGCGGCAGGGCCAGCTCTTCATCAACGACCGCCCGGCCGAGTTGAAGCCCGACGGCGTCGGCGCTGCCGAGGACGACAATGGCGGCACCGAACCGGCCTATCGCTATGTCGAGACCCTGCCGAACGGCGTCTCGCACCTGATTTTCAAGATGCGCGACAACGGCCCGCTCGACAACACGCCGGAAATGACGGTGCCGCCAGGCCACCTCTTCGTGCTCGGCGACAACCGCGACAATTCCGCCGACAGCCGCGTGCCGCTGCGCTCCGGCGGTGTCGGCCTGTTGCCGATCGACAATCTGGTCGGCCGTGCGGATGCCGTGCTCGGCTCCTGGGATCTCGGCATGCGCAGTCAGCCGGTGTGGACCTGGCTCTCCGGCTTCAGGCTCGCGCGGTTCTTCACCGCCGTGCATTGAATGAAGCGTCGACCGTGTCCTGGCGCAGTGTGATGGTGGGCACGGCGCGCGAAGAGCGCGCCTTTGCCTACCCTACGATTTCCGATGACACGCGACGAATTCCTCGCTCTCGCCCTGCAAAATCCCGTCAACGCCGCGATCATCGATGAGCTGCGCCGGCTGGCGCTGCCGGATGCGTGGCTGGTCGCAGGTTGCCTGGTGCAGTCGGTGTGGAACGCGCTCACGGGACGCCCGATCGATTACGGCATTGCCGATTACGACGTGTTCTATTTCGATGCCGACACGTCGTGGGGGGCGGAGGACGCGGTGATCCGCACCCTGCATGCGCGGCTCGCGCACCTCGGCGTCAAGGTCGAGATCCGCAACCAGGCTCGCGTGCATCTGTGGTACCCCGACAAGCACGGTCTTCCATATCCGCCGTTGACGCGCTCGACCGACGGTATCGACCGCTTCCTCACGGAGAATACACAGCTGGGCATCCGACCTGCCGACGGTGATTTCAAGGTCTATGCGCCGCACGGATTCGACGAAGTCGCGAAACTGATCGTGCGGCCTAATCGAGCGCTGAATTTCTCCGCTGCAAATTACGCGGCGAAGACTGCGCGATGGAAGGCGCTGTGGCCGGAGATCACGGTGATTGCGGCGGAGTGAGAGCCGTAGGGTGGGCAAACCGAAGCGTGCCCACCACTTCTCGTGGCGACTGCGGAGGGATGGTGGGCACGGCGCTTTGCGCCTTTGCCCACCCTACGGCACCTGCGTCCGGGGCACAGATCTATCTCACCACCCCCGACGTAAACCCCGCCTTCCGCCGCGGCGGCTTGATTTCCTTCTTCAGGAAGCAGCGCGCCTCGCGCCCGGTATAGCCGGGCCGGGCATAGGTGAAGGCGCGGCATTTGTTGTCGGCGGTGCAGGCGGCCTTGCAGGCGTCCTCGCCGTCACCGCTCTTGAGCTCGAAATTGCGCAGATCTCCGCCCGGGCGATCGATCGACGTTTCCACGCCCTCGACGCGCGGCTCGATCACGCCGGCACCGCGCACGCCGGAGATGCAGCAACTGCCGGGAACGCGTGCCGGCACCGTGTTCTTGAGCCAGCAGACGGCCGAGCCGCCTTCCACATCCGGATAATTGAAGCTCCAGGAGCGGCAGCGGCGGTCACGCTCGCAGAGCAGCGCGCAATCCTCGGGATCGCCTGATGTGACCGGCGTGCTGAAATAATCGCCACCCGGGCGGTCGAACGCCGTCTGAGCCCGCGCCGGCACGCTCGCAACCGCGAGCGACAGCAACGCGGCGCATGCCACGACGCTTGCCAGGACCTTTGCGATGACACCGCGCAGGCGGCCCTTCCCCATCGGAACAGCTTTCGAGTTATTGACGACGCTCAGATTTTTTCAGCCGATCATTTGATCGCCGCAAACCTGTACGGCCGATGAACGGCTAAAATCCCCGTCGCTGGCCCTGATCTAGAAAGCGTATTCCGCGTAGGCTGGTTCCACCGAGCCCTTCCAGGGACCATTAAACTTGTCGAGCATCTCCTCGGCCGGGGTCCGGCCGGAATCGATGATACGATCGAGCGGCTCCAGATGGCGGGTCTCGTCGCGGCCGAGCTGGTCGATCCGGCCACGCCGGCGCAGGCCGGCATGCGCCAGAACGAGGCACTCCTTGGCGATCTCGAAGAGATAGCGATCCCTGATCCGCGACTTGAAGCCGAAGCGCGGCACGTCGTCGCGCAGGGCTTGGCGCTCATGCGCGGTCCAGTGCTTCACGATCTCCCAGGCGGCATCGAGCGAGGCATCGTCATAGAGCAGCCCGACCCAGAACGCCGACAACGCCGGCAACCGGCCCCACGGGCCGCCGTCGGAGCCACGCATCTCGAGATAGCGCTTGAGCCGGACCTCCGGGAAGATCGTCGAGAGGTGGTTGGCCCAGTCCGACAGCGTCGGACGCTCACCGGGAAGATTGTTGTTGCGGCCGTCGAAGAAGGCGCGGAACGAGGAGCCCGATACGTCGATATAGTGCTCACCGCGCTTGACGAAATACATGGGCACGTCGAGCGCATAGTCGACATAGCGCTCGAACCCCATGCCGTCCTCGAACGCCCAGGGCATCATGCCCGAACGCGCATTGTCGGTGTCGCGCCAGATCTCGGAGCGGAAGGAGAGAAAGCCGTTCGGCTTGCCCTCTGTGAACGGCGAATTGGCGAACAAGGCGGTCGCGACCGGCTGGAGCGCGAGCGAGACGCGCAGCTTCTTGACCATGTCGGCTTCGGAGGAGAAGTCGAGATTGGTCTGCACCGTGCAGGTCCGGTACATCATGTCGAGGCCGTATTGACCGACCTTCGGCATGTAATTGGTCATAATCTTATAGCGGCCCTTGGGCATCACCGGGATGTCCGCACGCGACCAGGATGGCGTCATGCCGAGCCCGAGGAAGCCGATGCCGAGCGGGGTCGCGATCTCGCGCACCTGCGCCAGATGCGCCATTAGTTCGCTCTGGGTCTGGTGCACGTTCTCGACCGGGGCCCCGGAAAGCTCGAACTGTCCGCCGGGCTCGAGCGAGATGGCACCGCCGCCGGTAACGTCGTAGAGGCCGATGATGTTGCCCTGCTCCATGATCGGCTCCCACCCGAGCAGGAGCTTCATGCCCTCGAGCAGCGCGCCGATGCCGCGCGCGCCCTCGTACGGCACGGGACGGTGCCCCTCGAGCGTGAACGGCGTCTTCTCGTGCTCGGTGCCCATGCGCCATTCGGACGGCGGCTTACAGCCGGCCTCGAACCACGCGACGAGCTCGTCGCGCGATTGCAGTGGAGTCATGTCGATCTGGTCTCGCGCCATATCAAACTCTAATCAAAAGCGCTTCGACCGAACGCGCGCGGGTGACGGGGAGGGTCCGCGAACCCACCGGGCGCGCGGACGTGCTGGCTTGCCGCGATCATCGCGACGGTGTGCTTTCGTTGACGTTGGCGACGGGCGGCAATTTCATCTCGCCGCACGAGCAGCCCAGACGATCGAGCAGCGTGCTTAGCTTGACGGCGTCGGCATCCGACAGCTTCGAACCGACATATTTCTCGATTGCCGCCGAATAGGCCCCCCACATCCGCTTCTGCAACTCGCGGCCGGCTTCGGTGATCTCGACGAACTGGCCGCGCTTGTCGATCTTGCATTCGCGCCGCGAGGCGAGGCCTTCGTCGACCAGGCGGTCGATCAGCCGCGAGGTCGAGTATTGCGGAATCAGCATCTGGCGTTCGAGCTCCACCGGCCGCAGCTCGCCGGAAGGGGCGCGGGACAGTTCAAGCAGCGCGTCGTACCAGGCCAGCGGCGGGAACCCCGCCTTCTTCAGGTCCTGCTCGACGCAATCGAGCACGCGGCTCTGCACCCGCATCAGACGGATCCAGGCCGAAGTCGCCTCGGTCGATGGTTTGCGTTTCATGGTCCCGCTCAAGCTCGTCGCCCGCTCTTTACCCCACTCGATGCACCTGCATCAATCTTGCTATTCAATGCAGGTGCATGTAGTCGTTCTTTCGCTCCAACCAAGCGCCACGAGGAGGAAATTCCATGAAACTGGATTATTCGCCCGGCGCCCTGCCCCTGCTCCCCACATCGCGCCCCTGGAAGCTGGCCTGCCCTATGAGCTGATCAAGGTGGACCCGGGCCAAGAAGCTCGAAAACGAAGAGGATTAGTTGAAGCTGGACTCAGGGTCAGGTCCCTGCGCTGGGCCTCGACAGCGGCGGGATCGTGACCGAAGGCCCGGTGATTGTCCAGATGATCGCCGATCGGGAATCAGTCAAGGCGCTGGGCCCATGGCACCGTTCGGCGAGGGCAAGTAAAAAGGCCGGATCGATGATCCGGCCTTTCGTTGCTGCGGAGCCCCGATGCTTCGTCAGGCCGCAGCCTTCTTCGGCGCGAAGCGGCCGTAGAAGGTCTCGCCCTTCGCGGCCATCTCCTCCAGCAGCTTCGGCGGGGTGAAGCGCGAGCCGTACTTCGCTTCCAGCTTGTGGCAGAGCTCGACGAACTTCTTCGTGCCCATGAAGTCGATGTAGGACAGCGTGCCACCGGTGAACGGCGCAAAGCCGAAGCCGAGGATCGAGCCGACATCCGCCTCGCGCGGATCGGTGATGACGTGATCCTCGACCGTGCGTGCGGCCTCCACCGCCTGCACCACCAGGAAGCGCTGCTTCAGCTCCTCGATGTCGAGCGTGTCGGGGTCGAGCTGCTTCGGCTGCAAGGCCGAGAGGCCCGGCCACAGGCTCTTCTGGCCCTTGCCCTTCTCGGGATAGTCGTAGAAGCCCTTGCTGTTCTTGCGCCCCAGGCGGCCCTGCTTCTCGACCATCTCCACCATCAGCTTCTTCTGATCGGGGTTGATGGCGTTGGGGCCGAGATCGGCTTCGGTCGCCTTCATGATCTTGAGGCCAAGGTCGAGCGCGACTTCGTCCGAGAGCGAGAGGGGGCCCACCGGCATGCCGGCCATCTTGGCGCAGTTCTCGATCATCGCCGGCGGCACGCCTTCAAGGAACATCTCGTTGCCTTCGGCCACGTAGCGGCCGACGCAGCGATTGGCGAAGAAGCCTCTGGAGTCGTTGACCACGATCGGCGTCTTGCCGATCTGGCGGACGTAGTCGAGCGCGGTCGCGAGCGCGACGTCGCCGGTGTTCTTGCCGAGGATGATCTCGACCAGCATCATCTTCTCGACCGGCGAGAAGAAGTGGATGCCGACGAACTTGCCCTGGTCCTTGAAGCTCTCGGCCAGCGAGGTGATCGGCAGCGTCGAGGTGTTGGACGCGAAGATCACGTCGGGCTTGAGGTATTCCTGCGCCTTGGCGAATGTCTCGGCCTTGGCCTTGCGGTCCTCGAACACGGCCTCGATGACGAGGTCGACGTCCCTCAGCGCAGCGTAGTCCGCGGTCGGCGTGATGCGCGCGAGCAGCGCTTCGGCATCACCCGGCTTGGCGCGGCCCTTCTTGATCTGCTCCTCGATCACCTTCTGCGCATGCGCCTTGCCCTTGTCGGCGCTCTCCTGGTCGCGATCGATCAGGACGACGTCGAGGCCGGCGCGGGCCGAGACGTAGCCGACGCTCGCGCCCATGAAGCCGGCGCCGATCACGGCGATCTTCTTCACCTTGGTGGCGGGCACGTCCTTCGGACGGCGCGCGCCCTTGTTCAGCTCCTGCATCGACAGGAACAGGCTGCGGATCATCGCGGCCGCTTCCTTCGAACGCAGCACCGAGGTGAAGTAGCGCGACTCGACGCGCAGCGCCGCGTCGATCGGCAGCTGCAGCCCCTCATAGACGCAGCTCATGATCGCACGCGCGGCCGGGTAGTTGTCATAGGTCTCGCGGCGATAGATCGCGTTGCCGGCCGGGAACATCATCATGCCGGCCTTGGAGAACACCGGGCCGCCGGGTAGCTTGAAGCCCTTCTCGTCCCAGGGCGCGACGGCCTTGCCGCCGCCCTTGATCCAGTCCTTCGCGGCCTTGATGAGGTCGGCGGCGGGAACGATGGCGTGGATCAGGTTCAGCGCCTTGGCCTTGTCGACCGTAACCGGATCGCCCTTGAGCAGGATCGTCATGGCGTCCTGCGGCGGCACCAGGCGCGGCACGCGCTGCGTGCCGCCGGCGCCGGGGAACAGGCCGACCTTGACCTCGGGCAGGCCGAGACGGGTCTTGGGATTCTCCGCCGCGACGCGATAATGGCAGCACAGCGTAATCTCGAAGCCGCCGCCGAGCGCGAGGCCGTTGATCGCCGCCGCCCACGGCTTGCCCGAGGTTTCGATCGAGCGCAGCACCTGCGAGAATCTGCGGCTCTGGTCGAACAGCATCTGGTTCGCTGCAGTCTCGCCCTGCTCCTTGAGAACCTTCGCGTAAGCCTGGTTCATGCCTTCGAGCATGGAGAGGTCGGCGCCGGCGCAGAACGCTTCTTTCGCCGAGGTGATGACGACGCCCTTCACCGCGGCGTCGGCGGTGGTCGCCTTGACGATCGCATCGAGCTCGCTAGTCGAGGTCTCGTCGAGCACGTTCATCGAGCGGCCCGGGATGTCCCAGGTGACGAGCGCAATGCCGTCGGAATCGGTGTCAACCTTGAAGTTCTTGTACGACATGTTGGTTGCTCCCTACCCTTACACGCGCTCGATGATGGTCGCGGTGCCCATGCCGCCGCCGATGCACAGCGTGACCAGGGCGGTGGATTTACTGGTGCGCTCGAGCTCGTCGAGCACGGTGCCGAGGATCATCGCGCCGGTCGCCCCGAGCGGATGGCCGAGCGCGATGGCGCCGCCATTGACGTTGATCTTGGCGTTGTCGATGTCGAAGGCCTGGATGTAGCGCAGCACCACCGAGGCGAAGGCCTCGTTGAGCTCGAACAGGTCGATGTCCGACTTCTTCATGCCCGAGCGCGCGAACAGCTTCTCGGTGACGTCGACCGGACCGGTCAGCATCATCGCCGGCTCCGAGCCGACATTGGCGAAGGCGCGGATCTTTGCGCGCGGCTTCAGACCATACTTGCTACCCGCTTCCTTGCTGCCGAGCAGCACGGCGCCGGCACCGTCGACGATGCCGGAGGAATTGCCGGCGTGATGCACGTAGTTGACGCGCTCGATCTCGGGATGCGACTGCACCGCAACGCCGTCGAAGCCGCCCATCTGCGCCATCATCGTGAACGACGGCTGCAGCTGCGCCAGCGACTGCATCGTCGTCGAGGGCCGCATATGCTCGTCCTTGGCGAGGATGGTGAGGCCGTTGATGTCCTTGACCGGCACGACCGACTTGTTGAAGCGGCCCTCGTCCCAGGCCTTGCCTGCGCGCTGCTGGCTCTGCACCGCATAGGCGTCGACATCGTCGCGGGAGAAGCCGTATTTGGTGGCGATCAGATCGGCCGACACGCCCTGCGGCATGAAATAGGCCGGCACCGCCATCGAGGGGTCCATCGGCCAGGCGCCGCCGGAGGCGCCGATGCCGACGCGGCTCATCGATTCGGCACCGCCGCCGATCACGAGCTCATGCTGGCCGCTCATCACCTGCGCGGCAGCGAAGTTCACGGCATCGAGGCCGGAGGCGCAGAAGCGGCTGATCTGCACGCCGGGCACGGCTTCGCCGAGACCGGCCTTCAGCGCGGCAAAGCGCGCGATGTCGGAACCGGCTTCGCCGACCGGATCGACCACGCCGAGTACGACGTCATCGACCGAATCCTCGGGAAGGTTGTTGCGGTCCTTCAGCGCCTTCAACGGCACGGTGGCGAGCGCGAGCGCGGTCACTTCGTGCAGCGCGCCGTCGGCCTTGCCGCGGCCACGCGGGGTTCGGACGTGGTCGTAGATATAGGCATCTGCCATGGGGAGCCTCCTGATTGCAGTTATCTTGGTGACGACCGCTGCGCGGTCGCGATCATTCGTGGGGCGAAAGAGTCAGAACGCTTCCGCCGGCAATTCCATGATGGTGGCGCAGCCGGCCTGGATGCGCGCGAGATTGGCCGCGGTCTCCGGCAGCATCCGCTCCATGAAGAAGCGGCCGGTGACGAGCTTGGTCGAGAGATAGGGCGTCGCCCCGCTCTCGGCAATCTTGGCATTCGTCACCTTGGCCATCTTCGCCCACATGTAGCCGAGCGCGACGAAGCCGAAGAGATGCAGGTAGTCGGTTGCGGCCGCGCCCGCATTGTCGGGCTTGGCCATCGCGTTCTGCATCAGCCAGGTCGTGGCCTGCTGCAGGTGACCCAGCGAGGTCGAGAGCGGCGTGATGAAGGGCTTGAGCGCCTCGTCGCCGCCGTTCTCCTTGGCGAAGGCCATGACCTCGCCGAAGAAGGCCATGATGGCGCGGCCGCCGTCGCGCGGCAGCTTGCGGCCGACGAGGTCGAGCGCCTGGATGCCGTTGGCGCCTTCATAGATCATCGCGATGCGCGCATCGCGCACGAACTGCTCCATGCCCTGCTCGGCGATGTAGCCGTGGCCGCCATACATCTGCTGCGCCTGCACCGCGTTGGCGAAGCCGTAATCGGTGAGGAAGCCTTTCAGCACCGGCGTCATCAGGCCCATATGGTCGTCGGCGGCCTGGCGGTCCTTCGGGTCCTCGGAGCGGTGAGCGACGTCGCTCTTCAGCGCGGTCCACATCACGAAGGCGCGCGCGGCCTCGTTGAAGGCGCGGATCGAGAGCAGCGTGCGGCGCACGTCGGGATGGACGATGATCGGATCGGCCGGCTTGTCCGGCGCCTTAGCACCCGTCAACGCGCGGCCCTGGATGCGCTCGCGGGCATAGGCGACCGCGTTCTGATAGGCGACCTCCGACTGCGCCAGGCCCTGCACGGCGACGCCGAGCCTCGCCTCGTTCATCATCACGAACATGCCCTGCATGCCCTTGTTCTCTTCGCCGATCAGCCAGCCGGTGGCGTTGTCGTAGTTCATCACGCAGGTGGAATTGCCGTGGATGCCCATCTTGTGCTCGATCGAGCCGCAGACGACGCCGTTGCGCTGCCCGACCGAACCGTCGGCGTTGACCAGGAATTTCGGCACCACGAACAGCGAGACGCCCTTGATGCCGGCGGGCGCGCCCTCGATGCGGGCGAGCACGAGGTGGATGATGTTGTTGGCGAGATCATGCTCGCCGGCCGAGATGAAGATCTTGGTGCCCGTGATCTTGAAGCTGCCGTCAGCCTGCCGCACCGCCTTGGTGCGGAGCATGCCGAGGTCGGTGCCGCAATGCGGCTCGGTCAGGTTCATGGTGCCGGTCCACTCGCCGGCCACCATCTTCGGCACGTAGGTCTGCTTCTGCTCGGGCGTGCCGTGCACCAGAAGCGCCGCGGTCGCGCCCATGGTGAGGCCGCCATACATCGAGAACGCCATGTTGGCGGAGATCTGGAATTCGTTGACGGCCTGGGAGAGCGTCACCGGCAGGCCCTGGCCGCCGAACTCGGTCGGCGCCGACAGCCCGAGCCAACCGCCTTCGGCGACCTGCTTGAAGGCGTCCTTGAAACCCTTCGGGGTGGTGACGCTGCCGTCGTCCGCGCGCTTGCAGCCTTCGAGATCGCCGACACGGTTGAGCGGCTGCAGCACCTCTTCGGCGAGCTTGGCGGCCTCGCCGAAGATCGCCTCGCGCACGTCGCTCGAGGCATCGGAGAAGCCGGCCAGATTGTCGTAGCGGTCGATCTGGAAGACGTCGTTGAGCAGGAAGTTCACGTCTTCGACGGGGGCTTTATAGATCGGCATGGGGGTCTCCCGGCGTGGCCTGGTGGGACGATGTTGGGCTTATGATTGTGCGGCGGCAAGCTGCTCCGCCATCAGGCGGTGCAGCATGTTGATCGCCTTGAGCGGACGCACCATCACCTTGAAATGGGTGATGCGTCCGTCGGCATCGAAGCTGATGATGTCGACACCGTTGATCTCGATGCCGTCGATGACATTCTTGAATTCGAGCACCGCACCATTATCGCTGCGCCATTCACCGACATAGGTGAAGCCGGGGCCGCCGAGCACCTTCTCGGCGCTGGAGAGATATTTGAAGGTGATGTCGCGGCCGCGCTGCGGTGAATGCACCACGGGGCTTTCGAACACGGCGTCGGGGTGCAGGAGGTCCCAGAGCGCGGCGCGATCGTGAGACTTCATGTAGGCGTACCAGGAATCGAGGCCGGTCATTCTCAGATGCCTCCCTAAGGCCAAGGGCAAAGTGCGAAAACAACCCCATGCACAGTAGCGATGTAATTGATTTCGCTTGATTCTTTCAGTCGGGCCTTGAGCCCGCCTGCACGCCGCCTCATATGCACATTGACGCATATGCGCCGATGCGCATAAAGTCAAGCAACTTGGTCAAGCCTAAGAAGGGAGGCCGGTCATGGCACTGGGTGACGCAATCCTCGCATGCCTGACGGAACGTCCGATGACGGGCTACGAGCTCGCCAAGACGTTCGATTCCTCGATCGGCTTCTTCTGGAAGGCCGACCATCAGCAGATCTACCGCGAGCTCTCCAAGCTGCGCGACCGCGGCTTCATCCAGGGCCGCGAGGTCGTGCAGACAGGCAAGCCCAACAAGCTGGTTTATACGCTCACTCCGGAGGGGCGAACAGCGCTGCGGCACTGGGCCGCGCGACCGAGCACGCCAGCCTCGACCAAGGACGACCTCCTGGTCCGTCTCCATGCGCTCGACAGCATCGATATCGAGCCGCTGCGCACCGATCTGATGGCCCGCCTGGAGCACCATCGCGACCGCCACGCCAATTACGAGCGCATCCTGAAGAAGCGCTTTCCGGACGGCACCGCGGAGGGCCGGCTCGATCTCGGCAATCTGCTGCTGCTTCGTTTGGGGGCCCGGCACGAGCAGATGGTGGCCGATTTCTGCGAGGAGGCGCTGGCGGCGCTCTCGGCGATGAGCGGCAAGGCCACGGTCGTGCCGCTGGACGAGGGCAAGCGCGAGCAGGGCTGAATGCCTCTAAGAACCGGCGGTCGTCGCCGCGCGCCCGGCCTCGTCAGGCCGCCAGCTGGCTGACGTATTTGAGGGTCTGGAACTCCTGAAGGCCCTCGATGCCGCCTTCGCTGCCGATGCCACTGTCCTTGTAGCCGCCAAACGGCGTTTCCGGCAGCGATGCCTGCCAATGATTGACGATCACGTTGCCACTCTGGATCGCCTCGGATGCGGCGGAGGCGTTGCGCATGTCGTGCGTCATCACATAGGCGGCGAGCCCGAAAGGCAGGCGATTGGCGAGCTGCAGCGCCTCGTCCACGGTGCGGAACGGAGCCGTCGCCGCCAGCGGGCCGAACGGCTCGACGTTGGAGGCGAGGCACTCCTGGTCGACATGGGAGAGCACGGTGGGGCGGTAAAAATATCCGGTCTCTCCGCAGCGCCGGCCGCCCGCCGCGACGCGGATCTGGCGCGCCCGCGCGTCGTCCACGAAACGCTCCATGCTCTCCACGCGCCGCGCATGGGCTAGCGGTCCCATCTGGGTCGATGCATCGAATCCATCTCCGACCACGATGGCCTCGGCGAGTTCGGCCAGTCTGGCCGCGAAGCGGTCGTGGATCGATTCATGCACGAAGAAGCGCGTCGGCGAGGTGCAGACCTGGCCGGCATTGCGGAACTTGGCGGTGACCGCCGACAGCGCGGCAGCTTCGGGATCGACGTCGTCGAAGATCAGCACGGGCGCGTGGCCGCCGAGCTCCAGCGTCATCCGCTTCAGGCCCTGCACGGCAAGCGCCCCGAGCTGCCGGCCGATCTCGGTCGATCCGGTGAAGGTGAGTCCGCGGATGACGGGCGAACGCAGCAGCGTCTGCGAGATCAGCGCGGGGTCGCCGAACACGACGTTGAGCACGCCGGCCGGAAGCCCGGCGTCGTTGACCGCGGCGGCAATGGCAAGCGCCGTCGCCGGTGTTTCCTCCGCCGGCTTGATCACGACGGCACAGCCCGCTGCGAGGGCGCTGGAGATCTTGCGTGCCGGCGTGATGGCCGGCGCATTCCAGGGCGAAAAGGCCGCGATCGGACCGAGCGGCTCACGGATCGCGACCTGCTGGATGGCACGATGGCGAGAGGGAATGACCCGGCCATAGGCGCGGCGTCCCTCCTCCCCATTCCACACGAACAGCGCGGCCGCGGTCTCGACCTCGGTGCGGGCTTCGGCGATCGGCTTGCCGAGCTCCAGCGTGATCAGGCTTGCGATCTGCTCGCGCCGCTCGGTGATCAGCGCCGCGGCGCGCTGCAGGATGCCGCCCCGGTCGCCGGGCGACATCCGGCGCCATTGCTCATGCCCCCGCGCGAGCGATGCGAGCGCCTCCTCCAGATCCTCTGCGCCGGCACAGGGCAGCTGCCCGATGACCTGCCCTGTTGCAGGATTGCGCACCGGAACGGTGGCGCGCCCGGCGGCGTCTCGCCCCTGGCCATCGATGAAGAGTGCGAGCGCAGGATAGTCGATCATGTGGCCCTCTGAGCAGGACGGACCGCAGCATGGCTGCGATCCGACTGCGGTTCGCGTGCTACTTGGCGACCAGCGGGCAATTGCCGTCCTTGAGCGGACGGAACGCCTGGTCGCCCGGTACCGTGGCGAGGATCTTGTAATAGTCCCAGGGATATTTCGATTCCGAAGGATCCTTGACCTGCAGCAAATACATGTCGCGGATCACCCGCCCATCCTCGCGGATCGAAGCGTTGGTGGTGTAGACGTCGTTGATCGGCAGCTTCTTCATCTCTGCGACCAGAGCCGCACCCGACTCGCTCTTCTTCGCATCGATTGCCTTCAGGTAATGCGTGACCGCGCCATACACCGCGATCTGCAGGCTGCCGGGCGCCTTGCCCTTGAAGCGCTCCATGAAGCGCTTGCTCCAGGCACGGGTCTTGTCATTGGCATCCCAATAGAAGCTGTCGGCGAAGATGAGCCCCTTGGCGTTGGCGAGACCGAGACCGTGAATGTCGGGCAGATTGACCAGCAGCGCCGCGATGCTCTGCCCGCCGGCGGTGAGGCCGAACTCGTTCGCCTGCTTTAACGAATTCATCATGTCGGCGCCGGCATTGGCGAGTCCGACCACCTGCGACTTCGAAGCCTGGGCCTGCAACAGGAAAGACGAGAAGTCCGGCGTGTTGAGCGGCGCCCGCGCCGCACCCAGCACCGTGCCGCCATTGGCGAGCACCACCTTGGAGGCTTCCGCCTCGAGCGCCTGTCCGAAGCTGTAATCGGCGGTCAGGAAGAACCAGCTCTTCAGGCCCTTCTTGACCAGCGGCGCGGTCGCGACATTCGCCAGCGCGTAATTGTCGTAGGCCCAGTGCATGCCGTTCGGCGAACAGGCCTTGCCGGTGAGGTCGGGCGTTCCGGGGCCGGTGGCGAGGAAGACCTTGTCCTTTTCGCGGGTCAGTTGCTGCACGGCCAGCGCGACGCCCGACGAGACTACCTCGGTGATCGCATCGACGCCTTCAGTGTCGTACCAGCGCCGCGCGATGCCGAGACCGACATCGGCCTTGTTCTGATGGTCGGCCGAGACGATCTCGACCGGCATGCCGCCGGCCTTGCCGCCGAAATCCTCCACCGCCATCTGCGCCGCCAGGACCGATCCCGCGCCAACATTGTCGGCATAGGGACCGGACATGTCGGTGAGCACGCCGATCTTCACGGTGCCCTTGGCGATCTCCGCTTGCGCGGGTCCCCATACGGACAGCGCTGCCAGAGCCGCAACCAAAGCTTTCGTCTTCACGAATATCCTCCCTTGCTTTTCTTGAACCATTCAGTCGATGGCCTGCAGAACGGGCAGCAGATATCCGAGGAACTTCTCGGGATCTTCGCTCATCGGGAAGTGGCCGAGGCCCTTCATGATGGTCACGTGGCTGCCCTTGATGCTGTTGGCGACCGCGAGCGTTTCCTGTGGGGTGCACGAATAGTCGTACTCGCCCGACAGCAGGAACAGCGGACAACGCGACGTATCGATCTGCGCGACGCGATCTCGGATGTCGCCGTCGAGCTTGTAGAAATACAGGTCGCCCTTGAAGACGCCGGGACCGCCCTGCATGTAGTGCCACAGCGTTTCCCAGCGATCGGCATCGGGTGCTTCGGGGCCGACGAGGCCGGAGACAATCGCCGCGCAGACCTCGCCGCCATGCACGTCCGGACGGTGCAGGAAGTTGAGGTCGTAATAAGGATCGACATGAGCGCCGGCCTGCAGGCCGATGATGGCGCGGAAGCGTTCGGGATGGTCGAGCGCCAGATGCAGCACGATGCGTCCGCCGATCGAGCAGCCCATCACGACCGGCCTGTCGAGTTCGAGCGCTTCGGCGACGCTCAGGATCATTCCGGTGTATTGGGCCGAGGTCAGCTGGTATTCCTCGTCGTGCCAGCCGGCCGGCGGCGACGATTTGCCGTGCCAGGGCATGTCGAAAGCGATGACGCGAAATTTCGACGTTACGCGCGGATCGTTCATCAGCGCGCGATATTGGCGGCCGTCGGCGCCCGCGGTATGCAGGCACAGCAGCGGAATGCCCTGGCCGGCCTCTTCGACATACAGACGGTGGCTGCGGCCGAACAGATCGAGCTGAAGATAACGGCCGATCGTGGCTTCGAAACGCGGGCTCATGCTGCGACTCCCGTTGCACGCAGTTTCACCAGCGCTTCCTTGAAGTAGCGGAGGTTGGCCATGAAGATCTGCAGATTGCCTTCGGCCTTGAGGGTGCGCCGCTTGATCAGCGCCATGAGGTCGTGCGACCCGGGTTGCGGCTTCGCGCTCCAGAACTTCGTCCATTCCTCCTCGGAGGCGCGCAGCGCGAACGACCATGACGGCATCACGAAGGGGCCGCGGGTCACTGCGACGATCTTGCCGTCGGCGATCGTGATCAGCCAGGCCGCAGCTCCGATCTCGAGCAGGAACGTCGTCGACAGGAAGCGACCGCGCCGCACCAGATTCACGTCCGCGTTGACCCTGTCCTTGAGGTCTTCGATCATGTGTCCTCCCTTCGGGCGAGCGCGACCAGGGCGTCGACGGCGATGACGCCCTCGCCCACCGGCCCGACGATCAGCGGATTGATCTCCGCATCGACCACCTGAACGCTCTCCTCGATTGCCAGTTGCGACAGGGCCACGATGGCCCGTGCCAGCGCTTCCATATCGCCATGCGGCCTGTTGCGATATCCCCGGAAGATGCGGCTGATGGCGAGTTCGGCGATCATGCTGCGGGCGGTGTCGAGATCGACCGGGGCGAGGCGGATGCTGCGATCGCGATAAATCTCGGTGTAGATGCCGCCGGCGGCGAGCAGCACCAGCGGCCCGGCATCGGGATCGACGCGATAGCCAAGCAGAAACTCGCCGAGGCCTGCCGTCATCGGCTGCACGATCACATGCGATGCCGCGTGGCCCTTGCCCATGGCATTCCCGACAATGCGGCGCATCGCGGAGCTGAGCTCGGCGTCACTGCGCACGTTCAGCACCACGCCGCCGATCTCGGTCTTGTGCGCGATTGTCGCCGACAGGATCTTCACGGCCACCGGATAGGCGAAGGGAAGATCGAAGGGGCCTTCGGCATCGATCGCGACGGCAACGGCGGGCGCATGGGAGATGCCGAGATTCGCCAGCAGCGCATAGGCTTCGATTTCGTCGAGCTGCTGCGCCGATCCAGCCGCGCTCGGCCGCGGGGATGGAGCGAGTGCCGTGGCCGGCCGGCGCCGCAAGGCTGCGCTCATCGCGTCCGCACAGGATTCCGGGGTGCGGAATGCGGGCACCCCGGCCGCGGCCAGCATGTTCAACGCCTCGGGCGCTTCCGGAACCAGGAAGGCGGCCAGCGGCTTGGCATGCCCGCCGCTGTCGATGACGGGCTTGACGGCGAGCTCCGGCTGAAAGCGTGCGGACGAGCCGATCACCGCGATGACGGCATCGAACTCCGGGGCGCCCAGCAGAGTGTCGAGCGCCGCCTTCATCACGTCGTACCGGGTGCCGGCCAGCGTCAGGTCGGTGATTCGGTCGTGCCCCGCCTTGACGCCGGCAGCGCCGAGACGCGCGTAGGTTTGGTCGCTCGGTGCGACCACATCGATGCCGCGCAGGGCCAGCTCGTCGACCACCATGGCGGCACCGCCGCCGGTGGTGGTCACGATGCCGACGCGGGGAGCGCCGGCACCCTCCCGACGCGCCGGCACACGCGCGACCAACGGCAGCGCTTCAAGCAGCGTTTCAAAGTTGAAGATGCGGGCGATGCCGCAATCGGCGAGGAAGGCGGCCGCGACGTCGTCCTCGCCGGCCAGCGCCCCGGTGTGCGTCAGCGCCAGTTCGGCGGCGGCTGCGGAACGGCCGAGCTTGTAGGCGACGACCGGCTTGCCACGGTCGGCAGCACCGCGCGCGAAGGCGCGCAGATCGTCGGCGTGGCGGATGCTTTCGAGGAACAGCATGTAGCCGGTGATGGTGGGATCGTCGAGCGTCGCCGCGCAAATCTCGCCGAGGCTGAGATCAATCTCGTTGCCGACCGAGACGAGACCCGCGAAACCGAGATGGCGCGCCTTGCCGCGCGAGATCAGGCCGCCGAGCAAACTGCCGCTGTGCGAGGCGACGAAGATACCGCCGCGCGGCAGGTCCGGCTCGGCGAATGCGGCGTTGGCAGTGACGATGGCCCTGCTGTGCAGATTGATGGCGCCGAGGCTCGACGGGCCCAGGATGCGCAATCCGTTCGCTCGCAGCGCCTTCAGCCGAGCGAGCAGCTTGCGGCCCGCTTCGTCGGCCTCCGAATAGCCGGACGCCAGGATGGTGGCCACGGAGAGGCCGAGCCGCGCGCATTCTTCGGCGGCGTCCACGGCATCTTCTGTCGGCGTCAGGATGAAGGCATGGTCGGGAACGACGGGCAGACTTGCGAGCGAAGGCCACGCCGGTTCGCCGAGCACGGTCTTGCGACCCGGATTGATCGGATAGATCGCGCCCTCATAGCCGGCGCGCCGCAGATATTGCAGCGGGCGCGACGACGTCTTCGACGCATCGTCGGAGGCGCCGACCAGCGCGATGCTGCGCGGTGCGAACAGCGCCTGGGCCAGCGAGGGTCTGGTCGTCTCAGTTGCCACGTCCGACCTGCGCACGCTGATCGAACCGGCGGTCGAACACCGATTCCGCGATCCGGTTCTTGAGGATTTCCGTGGAGCCGCCGGCGATCATCCAGCCGCGCGTCCGGCGCATGCAATATTCCGCGAGCGATTCCTGGCTGTAGCCGAGGCCGCCCATGATCTGCACCGCCTCGTTGGCCACCTCGAAACCGGCCTGGTTGCAGGCCAGCTTGGCGATCGCGGTCTGGTACGGCGATGGCAGTTCGTCACGGACATTGGCGGCGCGATACAGCAGCATCTGCGCGGATTCGAGCTTCAGCGCCATGTCCGCGAACTTCCATTGCAGGCCCTGGAATTCGCAGAGATGACGGCCGAACTGCTTGCGCACGGCGGCGTGATCGCGCGCCAGTTTGAAGGCGTAGCGGCCGAGCGCGAGCGAACGGGCGGAATTGCCGAGGCGCTCGACGTTGAAGCCAGCGATCTGCTTCTTGAAGCCACCAATTCCGAGCAGAACGTTCCGCTTCGGGACCCGGCAGTTCTCGAAATAAAGCTGGCTCCACTCTTCGCCGCTCATGAAGGCGGTCGGCTTTCCGATCGTGAAGCCGGGCGTGCCGCGCTCGACGATCACGGAGCCGATGCCGGAGACCCCGGGCGCGAAGCGGACATAGACGAGGTAGATCGCCGCATCGGGACTGTGCGTACCGAACACCTTGCTACCGTTGATGACGTAATCGTCACCGTCCTCGCTCGCCAAGGTCTTGAGTTCGGTGACCGCGGAGCCGGCTTCCGGCTCGCTCATGCCGAGACTGATGCAGATGTTGCCGGCGAGCAGATCGGGCAGCCAGCGCTGCTTCTGTTCCGGCGTCGCGTATTCCACGAAGGTGCGAATCGGCCCGAAATTGCCGGCCTGCACGACATCAGCGCTGCGCGGGCATACCGACGCGACCTGCTCGATCGCGATGACCGAATCCAAGAGCGTGCCGCCCTGCCCGCCATCCTCCGGGTCGAACGAGATGCCCATCAGGCCCTGCTTGCCCAGCATCTGCGCGACCTCGCGCGGAAAGCGCGGATCGTGTGCGCGCGCCAGTGAGCCCTCCCTCAGGTTGGCTTCGGCAAAGCGGCGCACCGAATTGGCGAACGCCTGCTGCTCTTCATTCAGTTCAAAATCCATGGGGCCATCACATCGCTGGAGCGACGCCGTCTTCCCAGCGGGGGCTTTGACAAACAACTGCGTAAAAGTTATGTCGCGATTACATTTTGTAATGACCCGACATGATACCTCCGCTTAACCCCCTGCACGCCTTCGACGTGGCGGCTCGACATCTGAGCTTCACGCGCGCGGCGCGGGAACTACGCGTCACCCAGCCGGCCGTAAGCCGCCAGGTCACGATCCTCGAAGCCTTTCTCGGCGTACGGCTGTTCGAAAGGGACAAGACAGGACTGCGGCTGACCTCGGAGGGTGACGAGTTCCACCGCCAGATCGCGCCGGCGTTCCGCATCATTGCCCAGGCCACCACGGGCCTCACCGCGACCGGCAAGGCCCAGCCGCTGAAGATCAGGGTCTACACGACCTTTGCCGCGAAATGGCTGATCCCGCGGCTGCCGTCGTTCTATGTCAGCTACCCCAATATCCGGTTGGACATTAGCAATGTGGTGGCGCCGGTGGACTTCGAGAACGACAAGGTCGACCTCGCCGTCCAGTTCGGTTCGGGCGAATGGCCCGGCGCCGAGACCGAATTGCTGTTCCGTGACGTCATCCAGCCGGTCTGCAGCCCGAAGCTCCTGAAACGGGCGCGGCTTGCCGAACTCGACGACCTCCGCAAGATCCAGCTGCTCCACTCCCATTATCGCCGCTCGGACTGGCCGGACTGGCTCATGGCAGTGAAACGGCCGGACCTGCTGACCGATCGCAGCGTGAGTTTCCAGAGCTCCGTGCTGACCTACCAGGCAGCCGCCGAAGGCGTCGGCGTCGCCATGGGCCAGCTCTTCCTGCTCCGGAACGAGATCGAGGACGGGACGCTCGTCCCGCTGTTCAACGCGCCGCTGGAACGCGCCTCCGCTCATTACCTTGCCTGGCCGAAGAGCCGACCGATGACCCGCAAGGCGCGTAGCTTCGTGGTCTGGCTGAAGGCCCAGATCGCCCACGACGTGAATCGCGGACGGGCCTGAGCCAAGCTCGGGTCGGTCCCCCCGCCCAACTTTAAGACACCCGCGCCGCATTCCTTAACCCGTTATTTACCGTAACAGGAAAAAGTCGGTTTTCGAGGCAGACGACCCGCGCCAAATTCGGTTGTGTTTGCAACCGGGACGCGAGGGAAGGCTGGAGGCGCCGGGTGGGGCGCCGGAGTCGGAACCGGACAGAGTCATGAATTCGCGCGTATCGTGGAGTGTTGACGGCATCGATCCATCCGTTCGGGAGCGGGCCGAGGCTGCTGCGCGTCGCGCCGGAATGTCGCTCAACGATTGGCTGAACTCCACCCTCGGCGACACCGCCCCGCCGAACTTCCGCGGACCTCACGAGCAGCGTCCGCACCACATGCCGCAAGCACCGAGCCAGGAAAGCCGCGAAGTCGCGGACATTCATCAGCGGCTCGACGCGATCACCCAGCAGATCGAACGCATCTCGAAGCCCGCGCAGCGCCAGGATTCTTCGCGACAAGACGCAGCGCGCCAGGACGTCTCGCGCGAGCAGGGCGTCGCGCGTCAGCTGAACGATGCGATCTCGCGGCTCGATGCACGGCTGTCGCAAATCTCCAAGCCGCAGCAATCCCACCAGCAGCCGCATCAGGCCGCGCGGCCGGCCCCTGCCCCATCGCCGGTCGAGACACGCCAGCGCCAAGCCGATGCGGTCGAGCGCGCGGCCGCCCAGGTCTATCGCAGCTCGCCACCTCTAAGCCCCGCATCCTTCGACGTCGCGGTCGCCGAGATCACCGCGCGGCAGAGCGAACTTGACGGCTTTGCGCCCAGGCAGATGCCGCCGCGCGCCGCGCCGCCGATTGCACCCGCGCCAGCTCCCTTCGCGCCGCCGATGGCGCCACCTGCGCCCGCCTACGCGCCGCCGCCCGCGCAGCAACCGGGACCAGATTTTTCGTCGCTCGAGCGCCATCTGCTCAAGATCACGAGCCAGATCGAATCGCTGCAGCGGCCGGACAATACCGAGCAGGCGATCGCCGCGTTCCGCAGCGAGCTGGCCGAGATCCGCGCCGCCATCACCGAGGCGATGCCGCGGCGCGCGATCGAATCGATCGAGAACGAGATCCGCTCGCTGCATCGTCGCATCGACGAGACCCGCTCCAACGGCACCGACGGCCAGGTTCTCTCCGGCATCGAACGCGCGCTGTCCGACATCAAGCAGGTGCTGCGCACGCTGACGCCGGCCGAGCAGCTCACCGGCTATGACGAGGCGATCCGCAATCTCGGCGCCAAGCTCGATCTGATCCTGCGCGCCAATGACGATCCCTCGACGGTGCAACAGCTCGAAGGCGCGATCTCCGCGCTGCGCGCCATCGTCTCCAACGTCGCCTCCAACGAAGCGCTCGCGCGTCTGTCCGAAGACGTGCAGCTGCTGTCGTCCAAGGTCGACCAGATCACCCGCGCCTCCGGGCACAGCGACAGCTTCGCGGTGCTGGAGCAGCGCATCGCGGCGCTGACCGCCGCGCTGGAAACGCGCGAGCGGCCGCAGCCGGCCGAGAGCACCGAGCATCTGGAAGCTGCGATCCGCGCGCTGTCGGACCGCTTCGACCGCATGCAGGTCGGCAACGACTCGGCCTCGACCTTCGCGCATCTCGAGCAGCGCGTCTCCTATCTGCTGGAACGGATCGAAGCTGCCTCCGATCCCCGCAACGGCAATCTCAGCCGCGTCGAGGACGGGCTGCACGACATCCTCAGGCACCTGGAACGGCAGCAGGCGACGTATTCCGCGCTGGCCGAGAGCCGCAGCTCGGCGCCGCCCGATTCCGGCATGGTCGATCTGGTCAAGCGCGAGCTCTCCGACATCCGCTTCAGCCAGGCCGAGACCAATCGCAGCACCCAGGACTCGCTCGACGCGGTCCATAGCGCGCTCGGCCATGTCGTCGATCGTCTCTCGATGATCGAAGGCGATCTGCGTGCGGTGCGCAGCGCGCCGCTGGCCCCTGCCCCGATGCCGATGCCAATGGCCGCTCCGATGGAGCCGGCGCCGATGGCGCGCGAGCCGCGGCCGCAGGCACAGCCGCAGCCGCA
Organism: Bradyrhizobium sp. CCGE-LA001; assembly: GCF_000296215.2. Classification (NCBI taxonomy): domain Bacteria; kingdom Pseudomonadati; phylum Pseudomonadota; class Alphaproteobacteria; order Hyphomicrobiales; family Nitrobacteraceae; genus Bradyrhizobium; species Bradyrhizobium sp. CCGE-LA001. The sequence goes on from NZ_CP013949.1 coordinate 7,495,527, forward strand.
GCCGCCGAAATACGATCCGAAGCCCGAGCTGCCCAATCCCGCCGCCGCGCAGGCGGCGCAGGCCGCCTTCGTCGCAGCGCCGCGCGACTTCCACGCCGTCACCCCGGCCGCCCCACCGCCGGTGCCGACGGCACAGCAAGCCGCTCCGCCCTTGCCGCCGCGCGCGATCAGCGAAATCCTGGAGCCGCACACCGCGCCTGCGCGCGCTGCGCTGGCGCCGGAATTGCCGCCGGATCATCCGCTCGAGCCGGGCACCCGTCCGGGCGGGCGCGCTGCCACGCCGTCGGAGCGCATTGCGGCGTCCGAGAGCGCGATCAGCGACATTCCCGCCGCGCCGAAAGAACCGGTGTCGTCGTCGAGCTTCATCGCCGCCGCGCGTCGCGCGGCCCAGGCGGCCGCCGCAGCGCCGCCCGAGAAAGCCGGCCGCGCTGCCAAGGCGTCGGTGAGAGGTGGCAAGGATAAAGGCCAGGAAGGTGGCTCGACCATCACGTCGAAGATCCGCTCACTGCTGGTCGGCGCGAGCGTGGTGGTGATCGTGCTCGGCACCTTCAAGATGGCGATGAACCTACTCGACGGCGGCAGCCCGCCGGCGCCGCAGGCGATGCAGAATGTCCCGAGCGACCCGGTATCGCCCGCTCCGGCGCCGCCCCCGGTCGAGACCAAGCCAGCCGCGCCCGAGCAGATCACGCCGTCGATGACCTCGCCGACGCCGATCGGGCGGCAGTCCCAGAACAATGCCGCCCCAGTGCCCGCTCCCACTCCGGGCAACTCGGCCTCGGTCGAGATCCCGCCGGCGCCTGCCGCGGCCCCGCCGCCTGCCTCCAGCGACGTCACCGGCGCGCTGTCGGGCACGAGCCGCGCCAAGCTCGGTCTCATCCAGGTGCCGCCGAGCGAGAAGCTGCCCGAGGCCATCGGCGGCCCCGCCTTGCGCACCGCCGCGATGAAGGGCGATGCGACGGCGGCCTACGAGATCGGCATGCGCTTTGCGGAAGGCAAGGGCGTCGCCACGAACTATGACGAAGCCGCCAAATGGTACGACCGCGCCGCGCAGGCCGGCGTCGTTCCCGCGACCTTCCGCCTCGGCACGCTCTACGAGAAGGGCCTCGGCGTGAAGAAGGACGCCGACATCGCCCGTCGCTACTACACGCAGGCCGCCGAGCGCGGCAACGCCAAGGCGATGCACAATCTCGCGGTGCTCGATGCCGATGGCGGCGGACGCGGCGCCAATTACAAGAGCGCGGCGCAGTGGTTCCGCAAGGCCGCCGATCGCGGCGTCGCCGACAGCCAGTTCAACCTCGGCATTCTCTATGCCCGTGGCATCGGCGTGGAGCAGAACCTCGCCGAATCCTACAAATGGTTCAGCCTCGCAGCCGCGCAGGGCGACACGGATGCGTCCGGCAAGCGCGACGACGTCGCCAAGCGCCTTGACTCGCAATCGCTCGCCGCCGCCAAGCTCGCCATCCAGACCTTCAGCGCCGAGCCGCAGCCCGACGATGCCGTCAACGTCATGACCCCGCCCGGCGGCTGGGACAGCGCGCCGCAGGCGGCCGCAAAGCCGGCGCCGAAGGCCGTCGCGACCAAGCGCTCGGCCTCCGCGGCGCATTGAGCAGCGAACAGCTTTAGGCAGGCAGAACGCGCCGCGCGCTCGGTGCACCTCTCCCGCTTGCGGGGAGGTCGACGCGCGAAGCGCGGCGGGTGGGGGTTCGCTGCTCTGGGGGAGTCCCACTGCGGAGACAACCCTCTCCCTGGCCCTCCCCCGCAAGCGGGGGAGGGAGCGCACCACTGCCATCGCAACGATCGAGCCTCATTCACACTCTCGCCCCATTCACCACGCCTGACATTCCCGGTCCCTCACCGCGCCGAATTCCGCTATTGAGAGACGCGGCAATCGATCCGTCCCGCCGGCGCGTGGTTCAATGCAGCTCTACCTTCCGATCGCCGACCTTCCGGTCAATGTCTTCCTGGTGCTCGCCATGGGCGCCGCGGTCGGCTTCGTGTCCGGCATGTTCGGGATCGGCGGCGGTTTCCTGATGACGCCGCTTCTGATCTTCATCGGCATCACACCGGCGGTCGCGGTCGCCTCCGTGGCAAGTCATATCGCGGCCTCCTCCTTTTCCGGCGCGCTGTCGTACTGGCGGCGTCGTGCGATCGATCCGGCGCTGGCGAGCGTTCTCTTATGCGGCGGCGTGACCGGGACGACGCTGGGCGTGTGGACCTTCACGCAGCTTCGCGCGCTCGGCCAGCTCGATTTGATGATCGCGCTGTCTTACGTGGTGCTGCTCACCACCGTGGGCAGCCTGATGTTCTCCGAAGGCCTGCGCGCCCTGATGCGGACAAGGCGCGGCGCGCTGCCGCCACGCCGCACCCACAATTGGATCCACGGCCTGCCGCTGAAGATGCGGTTCAAGCGCTCCAAGATCTATCTGTCAGTGATTCCGGTCGTGGTCGTCGGGACCGTGATCGGATTCATCGGCGCCATCATGGGCATCGGCGGCGGCTTCATCCTGGTGCCGATCATGATCTATCTGCTGCGGGTGCCGACCTCGACCGTGATCGGGACCTCGATGGTCCTGACCGTCGTCACCATGCTGTTCGCGACCATGCTGCATGCCGTGACCAATCATCTCGTCGATGCCGTGCTGGCGCTGATCCTGATGGTCGGCGGCGTCACCGGTGCGCAGTTCGGCGCAAGGGCCGGCCAGAAGATCCGCGGCGAGCAGTTGCGGCTGCTGCTTGGCCTTCTCATTCTCTCGGTCGGAATCCGCTTCGCGGTCGAGCTGGTGATCCGCCCCGCGGACCTCTTCACCATCCGTGAGCTGGGGGTGACCGGATGACGCGCATGCTTCTGGCAGCTCTTCTCGTTCTACTGATCGGCGGCGCAGCGCGCGCCGAGCGGCTGATCGTGTCGGTCTCCAACCACCGCGTCACCGTGACGCCAAACTATTCCGGCGAGGAGCTGGTGCTGTTCGGCTCGGTCGAGAAGGATGCGTCCACACCGGCCGATCGAACCAATTACGATCTCGTCGTCACCGTGATGGGCCCGCGCGCCGACCTGGTGACGCGGCGGAAGGAACGCACCTTCGGCATCTGGATCAACACGGACTACCGCCAGTTCCTGGAGGTGCCGAGCTATCTGGCGCTGTTCGCCAACCGTCCCTTCGAGGCCATCACCTCGCCCGAGATCGCGCGGCGGCAGCAGATCGGGCTCAACAACGTGCTGCTGACCCAGCGCGTCAGCGGCGATTATGCCGACGTGGTGCCGAACGATGCGTTCCGCTCCGCCTTCATCCGCCTGCGCACCCAGCGCGGGCTCTATCGCGAGGATGCAAGCGCGGTGACGTTCCTGACGCCGACGCTGTTCCGCACCGGCATCCCGTTGCCGGGCGAGGTGCCGATCGGCACCTACGAGATCGAGATCAAGCTGTTTGCCAACGGCGCGTTCATCGGCAAGACCGAGACAGCGTTCGAGATCGTCAAGATCGGCTTCGAGCAATTCGTCGCCACCAGTGCGCGCCACCACGGCCTGCTCTACGGCCTCGCCACGGTCGCAATGGCGCTGATGTCGGGATGGATGGCGTCGATCGTGTTCAGGAAGGATTGAGGCCGGCACCCTCCTTCACGGTGCCTCGATCACCGTCGGCACGCCCGGCTCCAGCAGGCGCAGCCGTGTCCCGAAGCCGAGCACGTCGAAGGTCTTGCGCAGGTCCTCGCCGTTCTGGCGGAAATGCGCCCAGCCTTCGGTATGAACAGGCACGATCATCGCATCGGGAAAGGCGCGCGCGGTCTCGATGGTGTCGTTGGTGTCCATGGTGAGATGGAACGGGCCGCGCGTTTGCGCCGCGCCCGCGAAGGGCAGCACCACGCCGCATTTGAAGCGGCGCGCGACTTCGGCGACGCCGTCGAACCAGGTGGTGTCGCCGCTGATATAGATCGGACGCGTGTCCTTGCGGCTCGACGAGACCACGAAGCCGATGACGTCGCCCGACAGCGGCTCGATGCCGGCCGGGCCGTGGCGCGCGGGCGTTGCGGTGATGGTCAGCGAATTGCCGTCACCGTCCCTCAGCTTCGCGGTGTCCCAGGGCGCAAGGCCCTCGATCTGACCGCCGAGGCGCCTTGCGCCCACCTCGGTCGTGAACACGCGTTTGACCGTGAAGAGATATTCGCGGCCGGAATTGTCGAGATTGTCGGAGTGCTGGTCATGGCTGAGCAGCACCGCATCGACCGGGCCGATCGCGTCGGGCCGCATGGCAGGCCCGATCGTCTTCTCCAGCTTCACATGCGGCAGCTGATAGGCGCCGGGCGCATCGAAGGTCGGGTCGGTAAGTAGGCGGAAGCCGTCGATCTCGATCAGCGCGGTCGGGCCGCCGATCAACGTGATGGAAACGGGCATGACAAACTCCTGTTACGAGACGGGCTTTGCGGGGCGCGTCACCAGATAGATGCCGAGCGCGACCGGGATGATGCCGAGCAGATCGCGGGCCTCCACACGCTCGCCGAGCACGAGGAACGCGAACAGCATGCCGAGCGGCGGCATCAGGAAATGATAGGCGCTGGCGGCTGTGGCGCCACACACTTTCAGGAGATGAAACCAGAGCCAATAGGCGAGGATCGATCCGCCAAGCACGAGGAAGGCGAAGGCGCCGATCAGGCCCGGCGTATAGTCGATCGCATGAACGTCGGCGAAGGTGAGCGCGACCGGCGTCAGCACGATGCCCGCGGCGAGGTTCTGCACGCCGTTGCCGATCCACAACGAGCCCTTCGGTGCGAGCAGCTTGAACAGGATGGTGCCGGCAACGATGGACGCGAGCGAGGCCAGCGTGAAGACGATGCCGTGCAGGCTGTCGGTGCCGACCGACAGGCGATGCCACACGATCGCGGTCACGCCGATGATGCCGAGCAAGAGGCCGCTCGCCTTGCGCCAGGTCATGCCTTCGTCAAGTAGAAGCGCGGCCAGCGCCGCCGTGAACACCGGATTGGCCGAGACGATCAGGCCGCCGAGGCCTGCGGAGACCGATTGCAGGCCGGTATAGCCCAGCCCGAGATAGAGCGCGTTGTTGGCAATGCCGAGCACCGCGAAGATCGCGACATCGCGCCAGGACAATGACCAACCGTCGCCGCGGATCAGCGTCGCGCCCAGGATCAGGATGCCCGCCAGCGAGAAGCGCGCCGCGAGCAGGATCAGCGGCGGGCAATGGGTGACGCCGATCTTGCCGGCGACGAAGGCGTAGCTCCAGAGCAGGCAGAACAGGCCGATAGCGAGCGGCAGCGTGTTGAAGCGGCTGCGGGGAACGGGAAGCGAGGGGGCGAGCGACATGAGGGCATTCTCCTGGAACCCTCGATCTAGGGAGACGGCTTGTCATTTGGAAATTAAATGATTAACTGCCGATAAGTGGATTTTTGAATGGAGGCTGATATGCTCGATCTCGAGCTGCTGCGCAGCTTCGTCTCGGTGGTCGAGGCCGGCGGTTTCACCCGCGCCGGCGCGCGCGTCCACCGCACGCAGTCGACCGTGAGCCAGCAGATCAAGCGGCTGGAGGAGGATGTCGGACAGGTGCTGCTGCACCGCGACGGCAAGGACGTGCGTCCGACCGAGGCCGGCGAGCGGCTCTTGTCCTATGCGCGGCGGCTGCTCTCGCTCGCGGAAGAAGCGCGCGACGTGCTGCGGCAGCCGGGCGGCGAAGGCGCGATCCGGCTCGGCATTCCCGAGGATTTCGCGGCCTACCGGCTGACGAAGCTGCTGGGCGCGTTCTCGCGCTCGCATCCGCGGCTGCGGCTCGACGTGCGCGCGGACCAGAGCAAGCATCTGGCCCGCGATCTCGAACGCGGCGAGCTCGACCTTGCGCTGTACAAGCGCGAAGCCGGCGCAAAGGACGCGATCGCGGTGTGGCCGGAGCGGGTGCACTGGGTCACCAGCAAGAGCCATCCGGTCGACGTCAACGTGTCGTCCGTGCCGCTGATCGGCTTTCCGCTCGGCTGCATCTATCGCGCCGGCGCCATCCACGCGCTGGAAAGCGCGGGCCGCGCGTGGCACACCGCCTACACGTCATCCAGTCTCTCCGGCATCCAGGCCGCCGTCGCCGCCGGCATGGGGCTGAGCATATTGTCGGAGATGGCAATCCAGTCCGACCATCGCGTACTGACCGCCAAGGACGGCTTTGCGCCAATCAACAAGACCGAGGTGGCGCTGATGGCCTCGCCGGATGCCAGCCCGGCGACGCTGCGGCTGGCCGAGCGGCTCGCCGAATTCTGCGACAATGTGCAGACGAAGGCGGCTTAAGCTGCTACTGCGGCTTCGATCTGCGACCACGGTCGCGGCTCGAGCAAGCGCCTCGTCCTTCGAGACGACCGCTCCGCGGTCTCCTCAGGATGAGGCTCATGAGCGACGTGCACGTTGAAACTGCTGCTACGCGTTCCGTCCTCATCCTGAGGGCCCGCCGGAAGGCGGGCGTCTCGAAGGATGGCCGCAACAAAGCTCTCTAGCGTTCAATAGCACCGCGATGCGGCGATGGCGTGGACGCGGCGGTCGCCGAGGAGATGGGCGACGAAGCCGTTCTTCGGAAAGATCCTTGCAAACGCGGCATCGCGGATGCTGAGGCCGCCGGCATAGGCGCCGAAGGCAGGCATCACGGCGCGCATACCGTCAGACGCGAAGCAGCGGCGCTCCATCGAACGGCCGCGCGCGGAGACGCGGGCCTTGGGATGCAGATGGCCGGCGATCTCGCCATGCGCGCCGGTCGGCTCGTGGCGGAAGGTGATCGGGCTGATCGCGACTTCCTCGGCGACGGTGCCGCCGAGATCGCGCGGCAGCATGGGATCATGATTGCCCGAGATCCAGATCCAGTCGCGGCCCGACTGGAGCGCGGCGACGGCGTCGCGGTCCTGTGCGGAGAGGCGCTCATGCGCGCTGCGATCGTGAAAACTGTCGCCAAGCGCGATCACGGTGCGCGGGTTATGGCGGGAGATGACAGCAGCG